>JAFVTT010000024.1 GCA_017503065.1 Bacteroidaceae bacterium
GCTTAATTGGGATGACATAATTATCAAATAGTCTAATATCATCAAAAAGACATCTTTTACTATCATATAGAGAAGATGTGTATTTTATGCCATCACAATATATTTGATTCGACTTATCGTTCCTTCTAATCATGCAACTTAAAAGAGTCTGGGGAATAATGTATTCTGGCTTAAACGGAGAAGTCCTATCATTGGTTTTCAATGAGCAAATTAGGCTTAGAACCATATTATACAAATCTGCCTCCACAAACTCATTTGAATACATATTACTCAGAGATAAATCAATAACAGTCAATTGCGCAACATTCTCTAATGCAACGATATTACACATTTCAACATTTGGACGGTTTAATTCCTCCCAACATCCATATGCTGAATTGCCAAGATACAAACAAGGATAACCAGAAATACTATATCTTTGATTTGTAGTTAATGAACGTTTTTCAAAGGAATATGAAACATCTCTAATTGAGTATACAATTCGTATGTTTCGTTACTTCGCATTCTAAAAAAGGGCGTCTTAGAACGAATATCATCATATCTAAGCAGAATCCTTTCTCGATTATTCTTATCAAAGAAAGTATTAAAGATTATCTCTCTACTTTTATCAAAACGCCCATGAAAGTATGCTTCTATACACCCAATAGCATTTTCATAAATATATTTAATATTATCCTTTATTTTGCGTTCACTACTTCCTAGAACATCAAACTCATCATCATCTAATGCGTAAATATATGACAATAATATATCTCTTTGATCAACTAAACGGTTAATAATATATTGATCGGTCCGAACATCTCTTCTATGTAAGTTCTTAATTTTCCGAATTAACGTTTTGAGAGTCATATTGTACTTATTATAGTGTTTATTATGGTACAAAGATAGCAATTTAGTGAGAACAACACTATCCATTAGTACAAAAAACACTCAAAATAGAATAGTAAAGCAACTCTGACCCCAGCATCGGTTTCAGAGCTGTTTTTGTACCTTTTCGGGGTGAAAAATGCGTTTTTTTTTGCAAGTTTTTGTACCTCGGGTTTTGATATTCAAGAAATTACACTTACTTTTACATTCCAAAATGGAGGTACAAGGCGAAAAGTGCATTGAAAATCACGAACTTACACATTCTCAATGACTTGCCAAATGAGTGGCTGTACCTTTTAGAGTGCTAAATAGCTGATTGATAATCATCTACACTTTCTGCATCGGGAAATGATTGGCTCTAAACTACTGTAACTAATTAGAGGCAACTATAAAAGAAGTCGCTTATTTGCGACTTCTTTGCTTTATACGTTCCGGCATACCATTCAAAGTTGGTTTTTACCCCTATTCTTCCATTCGCCTTACATACACCTTGCCTGCAAGGCGGCCGATGGAGGTGATGCCGGATGCTGCGTCGTGTGCGAACCCGCATAGTTCCTTTGCTGCAACGGTGTGCGAAAGCCCGGTAAGTTCCATGTAATTCTTCACCTTCATAGCACCGTGTGATTTCAGATACTCCCGGGCTTTCTGCAGACGCTCCTCCTTGGTGAACGGAGAACGGCAGAGACGGCTTGTGCCGGCACGTTTCAAATCGCATCGTTTGTCCACATTCACAATCAGTTTCCTGTCCACTTGAAAACTCACACCGTCTATCTTCAGACTCCGTGCATTCAGTTTGGGAGTCCCTTCCTCAAAAGAGTCCATTTCCTTGTCCTCCACCAAGCCGACAGTGGCTTTGAAGGTTCCCATGTCATCAATCGTCACGGAATACCCCTCGGCCAGGAGTTCGGCCAACGTGTCGGTAGCATGCATCAGAACACGGAATGCCTCTCCCCTACTGATACCCGAATTATGACTGCTGATGCAGTCTATAAATTGATTAAAGTCTATTTTCTGCTCTGTTTTCAGACGATAGTACGCCTTCTTCTCGCCCGTCCTACGCAAATCGGGCAGTTCTTGTTTGATGTATCTTGCCATGTACCTTAATATATTAAGAATAGATAAATTATACTCATACCTATGCAAAGATAACAAGAATGCTTAAAATAAGCAAGAAGAACACGTTTTATTTAATAAATTCAATATTGTGGATATATAGACTTAACATTTAGTAGTATTGTACTAAGTATTGAATATAATTGTACTAAGTATTGAGTACGTTTTTATGAACACATATTTCATGTGTTTATTTCCTTGTCATAACACTTTTAATAAGCGTAACTGACTGTTTTAACCCAAACCGGTCATCAGGCTGTTAATCGTAAATTAAACCATCTTTTTGTCATCTGCTCAAAATTACGGCTAATATCATCATAACGCTAATGTCCGATTTGGATTTGGGTTCTTGTGCTATTTTTTAAGGAGTATATGCCCACGCTCCCCCACTCCCTATATAACAAGGCATCTTAATAGCAATTACACTCTGCCAACGTATTTTTAGGTTCTCTTTTCTTTTTATATTGCATAATATTTTATAACTTTGTACGATAATTTAATAAAGGCGAAAGCCCCAAAATCGCATAGAAGGGGGCTCGAAGAGCGCGGCATCAAACATACTTGGCTTGCAGAGAGGCTTGGCAAGAGCTTCTGCATAGTAAACTCTTATGTTTGCAACCGCCGCCAACCAAGCCTCGAAGTGCTATTTGAGATAGCTAAGATATTGAATGTAGAACCGAAAGAATTGATTAGAGGAATTTAACACAAATAATCACAAAAGATTTCAAGTAAAATATAATAATGAGCAATATTAAAGAATTTCATTTATTTGCAGGAATCGGTGGGGGAATATATGGTGGCGAATTATTGGGGCATAAATGTTGTGCAGGTGTTGAAATATTACCCTACGCACAAACTGTATTAAAACAGAGGCAGAAAGATGGTTGGATGCCCGAGTTTCCTATATATGGAGATATTTGTGACTTAAATGGAGCAAAATTTAAACATAAATTTGATATACTATGTGGTGGATTTCCTTGTCAGGCATTTAGTACTGCCGCACACGGCAAGAACATTGCAGAGAAAAACTTGTGGAGTGAGATGCTTAGATTTATTAAAGAATCTGAGGCTCCAGTTGTTTTCGCAGAAAATGTAGTTCTGCGCGCAATAGATAAAGCAAAGTGTGATTTAGAACAAATTGGTTATCGAGTTGCACGATGCAGATTAAGTTGTTCTGATATTGGAGCAGATCATCAGAGGAACAGATTCTGGCTTTTAGCTGTAAAAAACGAGAAAATCTTTTCAAAAATTGCAAAACAAGTTATTAAACTTCCAATAATCAAAGGAAGTTATTGGGCGACATCCATTAACCTATTGGGTGAAGGTAGTGCAAATAACTGCAGTATGAGGCGAAAGCAACTGCTAGGTGTTGGTAATGCACAATCCCCTTTTGTAGTAGCTACCGTATTTAGAATTTTAGTTAATCGTTTGCTTAACAATGATGTAGACAGGAGTGAAATTGTATCAAAAGAAGAAATATCAAAAGTATACGAAATTATACCTACCTGGATACAAAATACATATAATAATATTGGCCTTCTTCATACTCCTACGACTATGGCAAATTATTCTTGTCCTTCAATGATGAAACATCAAGGATGTAAGAATTTCAAGACAGTCTTTGGAAAACCTGAGCCTATTAATGCCGAGTATCTAATGGGATTCCCTATAGGTGCCAGTCAAACAGAACCTATGGAAATTGAAAACTATAATAAATGGAAACAGTATGAATCGTAAAGAAATATTAGACGTAATATCTGGTGTAATTCCCCAAACTAAGATAGAAGGAGATCAACTAAAAAAAAGAACTATTGCAGACACTTTCCATGTAGGAGGGTTAAGCGGGAATAGATTAAATAGTGGAACACTTCGTTCGCAATTTATTATTTGCGAGAAAGAGTCGGATTGGGAAAATAGTGACATGTCTGCAAAAAAGGCTATTCATTGTGATCAACGAGTGTTTGTTCAGAAAGCTGAAAATGACATATGGGATGTATATGTGGGCAAAACACAAGATTCGGAAACAGAAGAACCTTTGCTCTTGAAACAAAACCAATCAAATCTTAAGGATTTGCTAAATCAAGAGAGAAAGAATTTATTATTTGAGATTAAACAAACATTTGCCCGCCATACAGAAACAGAAAGCTTGCAAATTATATACTATGGTGCCCCCGGTACAGGCAAATCACATATCGTAAAGATACACACCGAAGGAGAAAGTGTTGTTCGTACAACATTCCACCCTGACAGCGACTACTCTACTTTTGTGGGATGCTACAAGCCAACAACAAAGGAGATTGAAATGCGTGATGTTACAGGTAAAGTCATAATAGAACATGACCAGCCTGTAACAGAAAATCGTATTATTTATCAATTCGTTGACCAAGCGTTTTTGCAAGCTTATATCAAAGCCTGGAAGTTCTATGCAGAGGCTGAGGAAGGCGTTGCCCCCAATAAGCAATTCCTGATTATCGAAGAGATAAATAGAGGTAACTGCGCCCAAATTTTTGGAGACTTATTCCAATTGTTGGATAGAAACGATAGAGGTTTCTCTGAATACTTTATCCACCCAGATAAGGATATGCAAAAGCATATATCAAATGCCTTTAAGGATTGTCTTATTAAGGATTCTCACAAGGATGCAATTAACTCACTGTATCCAAAAGATGATGATGTTGTAGCAAAAGTTCTATCGGGGAAGATCCTTTTGCTCCCAAACAACTTGTATATTTGGGCGACAATGAACACTTGCGACCAGAGTCTATTCCCAATTGACTCGGCTTTTAAGCGTCGTTGGGATTGGGAATATGAGCCTATTAAGTATAAAAATACCAATTGGATAATTGACATTAACGGTAACAAGTATTCGTGGGTATCATTCCAAAGAGAAATTAACAAAAGGATTTATGATGCTACCAGCTCTGAAGATAAGATGCTGGGAGACTACTTTGTCAACCCCGCCGATGGGATTGTTACAGAGAAAATGTTGCTCAATAAGATACTATTCTACCTATGGAATGATGTGTGTAAAGATGGCGAAGGCGATATATTCAAAACCGCGGACAACGAGGATGTAACATTCTCAGACTTACATAGTGATGGTGGTGCAGACAAGCTCATTGCAATGATGACGTATCTCAACGTTGATGAGGCTTAATTAGGTATTATGCTACTATTTATAGAAGGATATCCATACGACCTTAATAGAGGGGTTAGAGAGGGCTTGACCATAAGGGAAGTACTCGCAGATGTGGTGTCGCTACCCGTAAAGGACGACACTTATACTGTTGAGTATGTCGGTTATTGCTATAGCAAAGCTGCTGCAGATGTGATTTTCTTCTTGCCAAAAGTAGTATTGACTGGTGAACAAGACAAAGATAAAAACAGCGATACGATATTCGGAGCCTCTCCACAAGAGATTATTGACTTCGAATCGGATAATGTGAAATCTAAATTTACAGAGGATGGTAGCAAAGAGTATAAAGAGTTTCTCTCAACACTCTCAATTTGGATTTACCGCGTTATAAGTGTCTATAAGCAGACTCACAACGATAATATCTTAGAGAGCAAAGAGTATCAGGCAGAGAGTAGAGGCAAAAAGCAAAAGCACAACACGTTACTCGATGTGATTATAGCCCTCCGAGACTTTAACAAAAACAACCAGGACTATTTTACCTTCATAGTTAAAAACATACACTCCGGATATAACAAGATAAACTGGAGCAAGACGATCAACTCATCGCAAGCCATCATCCAACAGGGAACACCTGTCTATATCAACCCTGTTAATAAGAAAAAGATGGTAAACTTTGATGAGGAATTGCTCATTATATATTTCTCTATTTTGAACTATATCCGAGAAGTGCATGGTTTCTCGTTCGAAATAAATCTCCACTACCAACTTATCAACCCCGATAGGTTGAAAAAAGCATATATTGACAAGAAACTTGGTTGCCGTAGACTAAGGCAGATCAAATATAAGTATTTCTCGGACAAAGCCCTGAGAATATGGGATTTGTGCTATGCATTCTTTGATAGAGAGTATAAGATCTCGATGAATAGACAGGCTGAAGACTATCTGCTTGCCAAGAATTTTGAGCATATCTTCGAGGTAATGATAGATACTCTTGTCAGTGGTAACGACAAACATGACCTGCCAAAGGAACTTACCGAGCAAAAAGACGGCAAGTTAGTGGATCATATGTTCATAGGTCAGGTACTTATCGAACAGTCGGATCTTTCATCTGAACTTACATACTACATAGGCGATAGTAAATACTACAAGCGCACTAGGAACGACCGAACACATCTCGGGGATAAGTCTATATATAAGCAGTATACCTACGCAAGAAATGTCATCCAATGGAATATGAATCTATTCTTGGGTGGTGACAACAATGATGAACAGCCTCAGCTAAGAGATACCCTCACAGAAGGATACAACCCCATACCTAACTTCTTTATTAGTGCAAGAATACCTAATAGGGAATCTGGGGGGCAAAAGTTCTTGTCCTTTGATGATAAGGAGATAAAAGCACAAGAGAATGGTGTACAATTAAATAGGCAATTCGAGAATCGACTATTTGACCGAGACACCTTGCTGTTGTGCCACTACGATGTGAATTTTCTATACATTGCATCGCTATACGGTCGAAATAACAAGAGCACACAATCATCTTGGAGAGAGTATGTTAGAAAAGAGTTCCGCAGTAGAATACAAGACTCCCTAAATCGTCTGTATACATTTAGAGTCTTGCAACCCCGAGAGGGCATGGACTGTTATAGGTTTATACAAGATAATTTTCATTTGCTGAATGGCAAGGTGTATCGTCCCAAAGCCGATGGTAATTACCTTATTTTGGCAGTAATGAATGGTGATGAACCTAAACTTTGGAGAAATTTGGGTGTCGGTATAGAAACGATAAGCAGAGAGATTCAAAGTAGCAACGAGCTAATAGACTCTATGCAATCACACTTTATTGTGGGAGATCCATTTAAGCTTGATATAGATTTGCATATAGATAGCGTAGAGAATGTGGGCACACTAAACCAACTACCACAGCAAGAGGTTAAGAATATCTTAACGGGGTTGGTTAGAGGTACGGATAAAGAGTTTGCAGTATTCTTTAATCACATACCAAGGACATACACGATAGAGGTTCCTCCTAAATACATTAATTTTATGGATGTGCAATATTTCTTGCCGATGGTTGATGGTAAAATTGACGGTTACTATAAAGTTGATAAGGTCTATTTTGGAGCAGATGGTGGGAACTTACGCCTCAAGTTGAACCTTTCAACTTATATTCAATTGGGTGCGGATTGGGTACATATATATAGGACGAAAATGCAGCCTGGCGAGTTAATATCCTATGAAACAATGATGAAACTATATGTTGAATAATACACAAAATAACAATATCCTAGAGCTACAATCCCCTTTCGAGCAGTTACGTGAAGTGGATATAGAGGGTAAGGAGTGGTGGAACTCGCGTAAGTTAGCGCGGGTAATGGGCTATGGAAAGTATTGGAACTTTGAGCGTGTGATGGCGAAGGCTCAGGCTTGGGTAACACAGAAGGGTTATCATCTTGGAGAGCACTTTGTAGAGTTTTCCGAAATGGCAGAGCTTGGAAATGGTGGTGTGCGTGAAGTGATTAGCATCAAACTTTCACGAGCAGCTTGTATGGCTATCGCTATGAATGCCGACCAAAAGAAGGATATGGTGAAGGTCGCTCAGGAGTATTTCTCTGCTACTATGACGAGCGATGTGGCAGCTCGCAGTATGGAATCAACTATTCTTCTCTACAAAGGGGCTCGTGGCAAAGCTCAGGTGCAAGTTATATTCGATACCAACACATTTTGGCTTTCGCAACAGCGTATGGCTGAATTATTTGGAGTGACGCAACAAAATATAAGTTACCATCTGCAACAGATAGATGAGAGCGGAGAAATCCATTTGTCCGATGGTTACAAAAAATATTTGTATGCTTCGGACAAATGGTCCGATAATGTTGCCATGTACAACCTTGACGTGGTAATAGCCGTTGGTTATCGTGTGAACAGTTATGAAGCAACGCAGTTCCGCATTTGGTCAACTCTGGTTTTGAAAGAATACTTGACTAAGGGTTTTGTATTGGATGATGAGCGACTAAAAGGAAAGAATGTGTTTGGAGCAGATTATTTCGATGATTTGCTTGACCGAATTCGTGAGATTCGCCTTTCGGAGCGTCGTTACTATCAGAAAATTACGGATATCTATAGCGAATGTAGTGCCGACTATGACAAGGACAGCGAAACAACCAAGTTGTTCTTCAAGACGGTGCAGAATATGATGCACTATGCTGTAACAAAACAGACGGCGGCAGAAATCATCTATGATCGTGCCGATGCTGAGCGCCCTCATATGGGGCTTACCACTTGGAAGAATGCTCCAGATGGGCGAGTTATTAAGTCGGATGTTACGGTGGCTAAAAACTATTTGAGCGAAAAAGAAGTTGATGCATTGAATAGATTGAGTAATGCCTTCATAGACATTGCTGAACAACGAGCCGAAGATCATGTGTTGATGTCTATGGCTGATTGGAAAGATCTTCTCGGTAGATATATGGAACTGAACAATAGAGCATTGCTTCCAGATGCTGGGCGTATCACACACGAACAAGCAGAGGAAAAGGCTTTGACGGAATATGAGAAGTTCAGAGTGATACAAGATAGAGAAATTATGAGCGACTTCGACCGCCAGCTGAAATCGCTATTTGATGGGCACATTCCAGATGGGAAATAAGGCATAATAAATCTTCCATTTGTCCAATCTTCTCCCCTCGAAGATAATGTTCTAATGAATAGGCATCTTCATATCAAGGCAAAAGAGCTACTTGATGGGGCCACCCCGTCAAGTACCCCAACAAGCACCCCAACAAGTATCTTCCCCGAGAGCGAGAATATTAAGCGTTTAATTAGTGCTATTGCGGAGAAACAGTTGTCTGTAAAGGAGATGATGGCTGCCGTTGGATTAAAGGATAGACCAAATTTTATCGAATATTCTCTTTCTCCTGCTATGCGGGAAGGATATGTTCGTATGCTTTATCCTGATTCTCCGCGTCACCCACGCCAAAAGTATTTATTAACTGTTAAGGGATTAGCTGCATATAAGGAACTTTCGAGATAGCATACCGCTCCAATAGTTTAACATTAAATTGTCTTTAATATATGCAATGTAGATAATGACTAACTTTGAATAAAGGAAATTCTATATGAGCGAATTTGATAAATACATAGTTCAAGGAGAACCCGATTAAAGACATCATGGAGGTTGTAAATCTACTACACTTAGGGAGTCGTTCCGAGCTTCGTCAATGGCTCAAAGAGAACCACAACAAGGAGAAATGCTGCTGGGTGGTGACTTATCGCGGTAAGTGTCCACCCGAGTGGCCAGCTATTCCGTACATCGAAGTAGTGGAAGAGGCGCTTTGCTTCGGATGGATAGATAGCACACTTAAACGGCTTCCCGATGGTCGGTTGGCTCAGCGCCTCTCTCCTCGCCGACCTAAGAGCCATTGGACTCAACTGAACATGGACAGATGCGTGGAACTTGAAGATAGAGGACTGATGACCGAGGCCGGTAGACAAGCGTTTGAGAAAGCATTCGAGTACGAGATTATTCCTCCTAATTCGGAGATTAACCAAAGGATAAAAGAGGAAGCCAAACTCAGAAGACCAGGTATGTATGAGCAGGAAGGATGATATTTTAAAAGTGAACCGTAAGATTCTCATAATTAAATAGTTCTACATGTTTCATCGTGAATAAAATGAACAACAGACATGATTGATAATATCAGATTCGTTCCTATAAAACTGATTACAGCATTACTGATGCTATTTTGTTCTCCTATTACGGTGTTTGCTCAACGTGCCATTTGCAGTATTAGCGGAAAGGTCATAGATGAAAAACAAAATCCGGTATCGTATGCTTCGGTAGCCATTTATAACGGATCAGTTCCTCTTACCGGTGTTATTACTGACAATGATGGCAAGTTTTTGCTGAAAATAAACCAGTCAAGCAACGAATATCGTTTGGCGGTTAAGTTTATAGGTTATGCTAAATTTGAAGGCCGAATCACGCCCGACAAGCCACGCATCAACTTGGGAGTTATTGTCCTAAAAGAAGATGCCATAGCGTTAGGCGAAGTTGTTGTTACAGGTAAAGAAGTAGCACAAAAGTCGACCGTAGAGTATACAACCATCAATGGTTCGGCAAATATGGCATCGAGCAAGGGAACAGCTATCGACGTGCTTCGTTCAGCATCCTCAGTGAGCATCACTAACGACGAAATTGCGATTCGTGGAAACAAGAACATCCTCGTCCTGATGGATGGTGTGCCAACAACAGCGAGCGACCTGTCTACAATTCCAGCTGCAAACATTCAGAGCATTGAAGTGATAACCAACCCCGATGCATCGCATGATGCAGGCGGTACAGGAGGTATCATCAACATCATATCAAAACGTTCGCGGGCAGAAGGATTTAGTGGAATGTTGGCCGCCAACTATGGGTTCAGCCATTTTGCCAATGGTAATATATCGCTGTCCAGCAATCGGGAAAAGTCATCGTGGCGTTTCAGCTACAATACCAGATATGAAGACGATGTAATAAACTCAACACTCAATCGCAAGGTACATGGCACGGGGTATGAAGTGTTCCAGCAGATGCAATCTACCCGCTACACTTTCAACAACAACCTTTCGCTGGGTGCCGACTTCCGATTCAACCCACGCAATCGTTTGAGCGTGGATGCGAAAGCGATTATCCCTCGCCTGAACATCAAGCAGGATTTACATAATACCTTTGTCGACCATGAGGAGTTCCGCCACAATGATGTAACCTGGAACCGGAAGAATATCGAAGCCTCAGTTGCTTATACCCATATCATCAAGCCCGACGTGTCCGACATCACGATCCGCAGCTCGGTGTCTAAGATTTGGGGCGAACGTCCATCCCATTATTGGGTAAATGGTATAGAAAACAATCGCTCGGTATCAGGGGGAAGCCCATTTATCCCGACCATTCAGGCCGACTACAAGCATAAGTTCAAAGCAGGAACGCTTGCAACCGGTGCAAAGCTTACCTATCGTCGTAATGACGTATATCATGAGTTTTATCAACTTTCGGGCAATGAATGGATGTATTCTGACGAGATGAGCAAAGACATGCTTCATACGGAACTGGTACCTGCCGCATACGCTACGTTTGCCTCACGTATCGGAAAGAAGTTCAGTTATAAGTTAGGTTTACGAGGCGAATTCTCGACCGTAACGCTTCATAGCAATCATGATGCAATAGAGGAGCGCAATAATAGTTTCTTCTTTGCTCCAAGCCTGTCCGGTACCTACAAGCTTGCCGACAATCAGGACCTTTCGTTGGCTTTGTCCCGCCGTATCGGCCGCCCAACATATCCGCAGCTTATCCCATATATGAGCATGGTGGATGCAACAACCTACGAACAGGGAAATATGCACCTCGCCCCAGAAAAAGCTACCAAAGTGGACCTGAGTTACAACTTCAGTAGCCAAGCGGTCAACCTCTTTGTAAATGGCTATTTGAGCCATACCACCGACTATATATCGCAGATGACGAAGATGGATAACGAGCGGCTTATAACCACTTATGCCAATGCCGATTCTGATATTAAAACGGGGGTTGAAGTCTCGTTGAAGGTAACACCTGCCAAGTGGATGAATTTCTCTGTAGGAGCTAATACGTACTATGTGACCACCGAAGGTGTATTTGAGGGAATGCATATAGACAATCAGGGTTGGACAAACAATAGCAATTTGCTGCTTGATTTCGTGCCTTGGAAAGGCGGAGACCTACAGCTGCAATATTTCATCACAACGCCACAATATTACCCACAACTGACGACATCACTCACCCATCAGATGAATATGGGAATCAAGCAACGCTTTATGAAAGGAGCGATGACAGCATCTATACTTGTTACAGATGTCTTGAATACTGCGAAATGGGATGTTTGGTCGAATAACAGCCTTTTCAATCTAAAGAATAGCAGTACTAACAAAAGCCGTATGATATGGTTGGGTGTCTCATACAATTTCAATTCATTCAAGCAGAAAAGTAATCAAAAGGCGGAAACGGATCGTAGTTTGATTAAGTTGGGACTTTAAATGTGATTGGTTTCTCTAATTGGATTTATACCCCTACCTTTGCTGAAGTCTTTACTGATTGTTGGTACGGGAAGCTTCATCGGAGGCGCCATGAGATATTTGCTCTCCACATGCATGAAGAATGTATGTGGCCAAGGATTTCCGTGGGGAACATTATCAGTCAACCTGTTGGGTTGCTTCCTATTCGGAATTCTTTTTGCAATATTCAACAAGAACGCTTCTACGGACAACACGTTGTATTTGCTCCTGACTACGGGTGTTTGTGGCGGGTTTACCACCTTCTCCACATTCGCCAATGAAAGTGTCCAAATGTTACAACATGGCAACACCTCAGGATTTATCGGTTATGTGGCAACAAGCGTTATAGCAGGATTTGCATTGATTGCCTTGGGCTATTGGATGGTGAAAGCATGATGATTGATTGCCTGTATTACCTCGGACTCATCCATGTCATCACCTTTATCATGCAGGCATTTCCAGGCATCGATCACATAGACACGCCTTTCCTCTCTGGTGGAGTTCTCAATCTGGGGAGGTTGCATGGTTTCTTATATAACAATTTTGATTCTAACCTTATCGTTTTGTTACAGAAATCATAAAGGTTACAGCAACAATGGCAATGCCGATGCCCAGAAGAATGTTCGTTGTCAAAGGTTCGCCAAACATCAACGTACCGATAAGGATTGCCGTGATAGGCTCAAACACACCCAGCACAGAGGCCTTGGTTGCACCTATCTTTCGGGTTGCTATGGCCAATGTGGCTGTTGAAACAATGGTTGGCAAGAGGGCTAAACCCGCTATATTCAGCCAATCGCCACCTGTTGTAATCCCTGCTGAGATTGGCGCATCCGAAAAAGATATTTTACCAAAAAATACGATTGCCCCGACCGTGAGAGAATAGAACGTCAACAATGTGTTGGATATCTGGGCAATGGCCTTGCTGCGGTTTATGATGACAATAAACAGAGCATATACCAATGCCGAACCCAAGGACAGGGCTACGCCGATGGGATCCAGCGAATCGCCACCACTCCCTTGTGTCATTATGATCACGCCGCCAAATGTTGCGGCAATGGAAAGCCACACGGGCCAGGAAGGAACGACACGCAGAATGACCATGATAATAGCCACCAGCACAGGATAAAGAAATATCAGCGTAGTAGCCAATCCTGATGCAATGTAGTTGTATGCCTCAAAAAGGAAGATGCTGCTTGAAGTATACAAGAGTCCGAGTGCGAGCAACACTCCCGCCTGCCGTGCGGTTATCCTGAAACTCTGTCTGGTAAGTATGAGGAATGCAGCAAGCAGAACTACGGCGAAGGTGTATCGAAAGAAGAGTATTGACTCAATGCTTGCACCGTTATTCATCAAAGGCACCGCAAACAACGGGTTGAGTCCGTATGTGATACCGGTAATGATACCGGCCGGATAGCCAATAATGGCATTTTTACTCAATGTTTTCATAGTTTATTTGTTTACTATTGCCACCTTAATAACCCCATCCAACTTGTTCTCAAAGATGCGGTAGGCTTCTTCAATCTTCATAAAGATGTCATTATATATCTAATAGCACCACCACTACCAAAGGGATAGTCACTAACATCTGTATTCATATAAGATGAGTCAGAACTGATTTCTCCTTTAAAGCAACAACGAGGCTTTGAAAAGACAGTACCATCCTCTGCGCAGTCAACAAATTTATATGATTTGACCTTGATAACACATCTCACTATACCTTTATATACGCCGAGTACATAATCAATCTGTTTTGACTTTTCTCTGCTGATAAACCAGTATTTTCTTGTTGACTCATAAATGTCAAATCTTTTATAAACCCCTTTGGCTTTTGCTTGATTATAACTTTGATTGAGGTTCACTAAGAGTATATTATCCCCCTCCTTCACTTTAATCTTTGAGCAATCATATAGCGCATTGATTTCATCAATGCTCTTGATGCCTTCATCCCATTGATGGTGACCTGCAATAAGATTTGTCAATTGGTTGTTATGATTGAATTTCGAATATGTCAGTATGTCTATTAAAGTTGACTCTACAATAAAAGCCTCTCTCTCTTCAAGATTGTGACGTATAATGTAGTGCATTACATCTTTTCCTTCTGATTTGATACTTCGAATAGTATCAAACTTCAAATCGCGAGTTTTATCTTCTATAGTTGCCTCTGCATGCTGGAACAGTCTGTTCCCTTTTCCTTTGCCGATGTAGAAAATTCTGTTATCTCTCGGATCAATCAAGGCATACACATAATAAGCTAAAGCCTCTTTAACACTCTGCTTGAATTCCATGTCTTCAATTATTATTTATCGCCACCTTAATCACACCATCCAACTTGTTCTCAAAGATGCGGTAGGCCTCGGCTTTTCCACCAAAGCGAACTTTCCTTTTTCTATGTATGTGTATGCTATCATAATTTCTTAATCCACTTTTTTGACCATTCAAACAACATTCGGGATGCTTCATTAAAGTCAACAACCTCTCCGCCTTTGTATTTCAAGAAAGTTTCTATAATCATCCGCTCCTCAGCAAAAGCCACTTGAAGCAATTGGCATTGATGTTTGATGTAGTTACCAGTCTGCTTGAAAACGATAGCCTGCACCACAAAAGAAGCAGCCTTGTACAGTCCTTTCAAAATGTCCTCACTCTTTTCGTGCAGCATATTGTGAACGCATCCGTGATAGATGTTGCAAGCACCCATCTTGATGGCTCTATCAATAGCAACATGGTCAATCAACGGAAGCAAATCATCCAAACTTCCCTTTATAGCGGTAGTGTCGTGATAGAACTGGAAGAGGTCAGACGGTTCCCAATTCAGGATTTCATCCTTACCCGACACAAAGCCGCAAATCAGTTCTCTATGCGGTAAAGTGTCCAACATATCCTGATAAGTCAGTATGTCCGATGCATTCAGTTCATCCAAAATCACCACAACGTCTATATCACTGGTTTCTGTTGCCTCACCCCGAGCATAACTGCCTTGTAGGCCCACAAACCAAACTCGATTCGCAAAAACTTCGTTCAGTTTATGGAGAAAGTCATTCATCCAGACATTTATATCTATCATATCCCCTCTTATTTCAAATATGTTCCAACTTCCACCCGTGGTCTCCGTGGTAAATCATCTGCTTGGTCATGCCACCGTCAATGCAGATATTCTCGCCCGTGATGAAGCCGGCCTTGTCGCTACAAAGGAACAGCACCATATTGGCTATGTCCATGGGATTACCCACTCTACCGGCAGGTTGCTGCGTGGCATCGGGACCTTCATAAACGGTGTATGCCGTATCTATCCAACCGGGAGAAATGGAGTTCACCCTTGCCCGTCCCGACAGGCTTACGGCCAATGCGTGAGTGAGTGCGGCAATACCACCCTTGGCCGCCGTGTAACTCTCCGTCTGCGCCTGGCTCATGCGGTCGCGAGAAGAGGATATGTTGATGATGGATGCACCATCCGCCAAATGATTCTTTAGCAATTTTACCAAATAGAAGGGTGCGGTCACTCCCACACTCAGGGCATACTGGAACTCCTCGTAGGAACATTCATCAATCCCCTTCATCAACGGCAAGGCATTGTTGACGATGACATCCACTTTGTCGTGCTTGCCCAGCACCTCGGCCGCAAAAGCCTCCAGCACCTCTTTCCTGGCAATGTCTCCAACGAAGTGTTCTCCCCCCTGCTTGTCAATGACATATACTATGGCTCCCCGAGAACGGAACTCCCCGGCAATGCATCGGCCAATACCGTTGGCACCACCGGTTACTATGACTACTTTATCTTTTAATGTATCTGTTTGCATAATCTCTAATCAATATTTTTCCAACTTACCAAAATTTAGATATCGGTCATAGAATCGTTCGAAGACAATACGATATTCGTTAGGGCAATTATTGATTATTGCATTTACAAAATCCTCCAAATGAATGTTCCTTATCTTCTCTTTATACTCGTCACAAAGTCCGTTAGCCAAAGACTCTAACTCTTTTTTAGTTGTTGGATGTTCTTTTGGAGCAAGAATAATGGAATACGATTGTAATTCTTCTTTAACCCCATACATTTCGCTCAACAGAAAATTTCTATAAATCTGAGTAAGTGTAGAATCACCATTCATTATGCTTTGCTCCACATCAGCATTAAAGCATTGGAGTTCCATAACAGCTTTTAAGTTTTGTGCACGAGGAATCTTCTTGCCATTCTCATCCCTATCATATGCCACATTCGTTCCAAGGTTCTCGGAATATTTGGTCTCTACGGCAATGAATCCTTCTTTGCCTTTTGTGTCTACAAAACGGATTATTGCATCCATTGCACTCTTATCTCCGGTCAAATCGTTATATTCCCCAGGAATGAATTCTAAATCAACTTCCGTTACTTTGTGTATAGAATAACCAGGGAGAGCAGCTTTTATTACATTTGTTGCTGTTTCGGGAAACTTCTCTATCATCTGCCTTAATGGACAAAACAGATTGAATGCCATAGGTTGGCTTGAAAGAAGATTGTTGAAGAGCCTATCCGCTTCTATAGTCTCATATTCCTTCCTATTATTTACCCTATACGTTGCATAGTTAAAAGCATTTTCGGTCAAGAAGTTCTTCCAACAACATTCCTTGGGATTCTCCCCATTGCTGATGTAGTTTCCGTAATAATGCAAATTACCATACCTGTCTGTATATGGACGGATTTCTTCTCCTATCTCATAACGATAGATTGATTGTAACTTCCTGCATTTTGCGACAAAGCGAGAATCTCCCTTATACTCTTCTCCAAGTATATTCTTCATAATTTGATTACTTTTATATCATCAACATTATCCGTCCCTCTGCCTTTGTGAAAGTATCGGGGAAGCGACAGATTACCGCATAAACCTGATTGGAAGTAACGGGTTGTCCATCCTTGCGTATATGCAAACGTTGGCGGTTTATCATTTCCGTAATATAAAGACATTTGGCAGATAAGGGTATATTGTCATACCTTCATATTTTTATGATACAACTTGTTGGGAGTTAGATTAAAAGTGCCCTTATACGTGCCTCCACCACGCTCTGCTTGACGCCAAAACGGGGCGAAATTAGCATATCCTTGGGTGCGGACGAGGCAAAACGCTCTATGCGGATGCCGCCTCTGAGCCTTTGCACGAAATCGGCCACAAGTTGGGCATAGGTGTCCAGGGTGAAGGAGAGGAAATCCTCCTTCCGCTCTTCCCACTCCCTTGCCATGCGGGTGCCGCGCAATATCTGCAACTGGTGGATTTTCAGGGATGCCACGGGCAAGGCGTTCAGGATGTCTGCCTCGGCAAGGATGTCGTCCCTGTCTTCGCCGGGAAGGCCGAACATGAGGTGCACCGTCACGGGGAGGTCATATTTATGGCAAAGGCGTATGGCATCCACGGATTGGCGCGAGGTGTGCCCGCGGTTCACACGTGCAAGGGTACGGTCGTGGAAGGTCTCGCATCCCAATTCTATCGCCACGGAATAACCTCTCTCGCGGATGGATACCAGAAGGGCAAGCACATCGTCGTCTATGCAATCGGGCCTTGTTGCCACCACCAGGCCCACCACATCCTCCACGGCAAGGGCCTCATCGTAGCGCCGGCGCAGGATCTCCAACGGGGCATAGGTGGAACTGTATGCCTGGAAGTAGGCAAGGTACTGCATCCTCGGGTACTTGCCCTCGAAGAACTTCTTTCCTGCCTCCATCTGCTCCGTGATGGTGGAATGTCTGCGGCAATATGCGGGATTGAACGACTCGCACAGGCAGAACGTGCATCCTCCCTGCCCCACCCTGCCGTCGCGGTTGGGACAGGAAAAGCCTCCGTCCAGCATTATCTTCTGCAACTTCACCTCCGGGCGCCTTTCCATATCACGGCTATTGTACGGCAACACTGTCGGGAGATACGGCAACCGGCTCCACGCTCCCGGTCACGCTGGGGGCAGCCTCCGCACTTGCGGTACTATCGGCAGGAGTTTCCCTTTCGGGTTCGTCTGCCAGAGGCACCGAGTCCCTCTTCTGCGGAGCGATGGTATCCGTCTTCACGTCCAGAGTGTCCTTCTGCCTGTTCTTGAAGAAGGCGGTACTGGGGTTCTCGCGGCAACCCTCGCTCATGGTCAGGAAGAACTCGTAGGCACGATAACGGCTTCCGCATGCCTGGAAGATGTTGTTGGCAAAGAGGATGTCGGTTATCTTGTGCTCGCGCACATATTCCTTCATGTTGTGGGTGAAGTAGCGGCCGTCTATAACGTGTATCTCCTCGAAGGAGTAGAACAGATAGCCGGGCAGGGCATTGCCGTAACTGTCCTTCAGGATAATGAGCCTGCGGCCGTTGCCTACGTTGGTGCGCACCTGTGTCAACTTGGTGTCTCCTCCCATGAAAGTGCTGTATGCCAGGGAACTGCCGTCCTTGAACTTCTTGAAGAACTCGTCCTTGTGCGGACGGCCAACGGAGATGACCTGATAGTCCTCGTCCACCTGATACTGCTCGAACGTGGTTTCGTACACGGCCTTCATGGGTTTGTAGTAGATGAAGTCCTCGGGGGCTTTCTTCACGGCTATGTCCTTGGAGTATCCATACATGGAACCCACGAAGCGGAATACCGTATCCGGCTGGTAATACCCCGGTTCGTCCAGGTCGTGGAAAGGCACGTCCGCCACCTCGGCAAACTTTCTGGCGGCATAGTATGCCCCGAGGGGCGACCAGTGGTGGTCGGTCCGCAGATAGATGTCCTCACCGGCATGTTCGCCAAGCACCGTGTAGACATCCACGGCATGCACGGCAGAATCCAGATGGGTGTATATGTTGCGTATGGTGGCCGACTGGTCCTTGCTCATCTTCTGCACCTTCTCGGGCATGTAGAACGCCGCGGCAGAGGGCACTATCATGCAATAGATGTTCACGCCGGGGAAGGTTTCACGGTACTTGTTGCACACGTTGGCATAGGGGGTTCCGGCCTTGGCGCTTCCCCCGTAGCACATGAGGGCACGCACGTTCTCGCCGCGCCCTATTATCACTATGCCGGCATTGGAGACCTTGGCCTTCTCGTCGGCCGTAAGTTTGTTGACGTATCCGCCAGGATTGCGTCCGTCGTTTTGGGCAACAGATTTCTCTGCCTCCTCCATGCCCTCGCCCTCGGCAAAGTCGGCAAGTCCATCGGTGGAGGCATGGTAGGTGACATGGTCGTCTCCCACCCTCAGCACTGTCCAGTCCTCCACTGTCATGGAGAAGGCCATGAACCTGTCGCGGAAAGGCTGTGTATCGGAGAACCACTTGCCTATCGCCTCGGCATAGTCGCCGCTCCAGAGGCTGTCCAGAGTGAAGGCGGGGAAGGTGGCAAGGTCGCGCTTCTCCAACTCGGAATAGCGCGGACGCGGGAAGGTGTCGAACACCAAGGCAAAGGCCGCAAAGACGATGCCAACGAGTGCCAGGTATATCTTGTCATGCTTCATTGTTGCCTCGGGGGGTTAGAATCGTGTATAGATGAACGGATTGTTTGTCTCGCCTACAAGCAGCGCCACGCTGAGCACCATGATTGCCACGGAGAGCACAGTACGGCTCAGGAACACCACGTTCCTGGTGACGGTGCTGCCCTCGCCTGCCACACGGACAAGGTGCCCGTAGCACCATTCCCTGACGGGCATGCAGAAGAGGATTGCCACCACCCACAACCAGAAGTGGTCGGTTATGGCGCTTACGCTGACATACGAGTGGAGTTCCTCCGCTCCGCCGAATGCCTTCACGAAGAACTCCTTCATCTGGCCGAAGTCGGTAAAGTAGAACAGGCCTCGTCCCAGGGTGACAAGTCCCATGGCATAGAGGTGCAGGAAGGGCGAGGGGATGAAGTCCATCACCTTGCGGTATCGGGGACGTCCCTTGTGGTCGGGGGTGGGCAGAGGTTTGCCCACGTTCTTCATGAGGGTGTATTTCTCGAACAGGAGGATGATGCCGAAGTAGAGGCCCCAACATGCAAAGTTCCAACTGGCACCGTGCCAGAAACCGGTCAGGAACCACGTGGCCAGGATGTTGAACCACTGGTGCCGGCGGTTACCGCCCAAAGGTATGTAGACATAGTCGCGGAAGAAACTTCCCAGGGAGATATGCCAACGGTGCCAGAAGTCGGTGATGGAGTTACAGCAGTACGGGTGTCGGAAGTTCTCGTTGAAGTGGAACCCGAGGCAACGACCTATGCCTATGGCCATGTCGGAATAGCCGGAGAAGTCAAAGTAGACCTGCAGGGAGTATGCCAGTATGCCTATCCAGGCACCCGTGGTGGTGCATCCGTCGAAGCCGTTCACCAGGAACTGTTCCGCCACGATACTCATCTGGTTGGCAATGATAACCTTCTTGCCCAAGCCGTAGATGAAGCGGAATACTCCGTCGGCCACGTCGCTCATCTTCACCTCACGCCCGTTTATCTCCTCGGCAATGGTGCCGTAGCGCACGATAGGGCCGGCAATGAGTTGGGGGAACATGCTTATGTAGAGCAGGAGGTCCATGAAGCGCCTCTGGGCAGGGCTTTCCTTCTTATAAACATCTATCAGATAGGATATGCTCTGGAAGATGTAGAAACTGATGCCTATGGGCAGGGCTATCCTGGGGTCGGGCACGGGTATGCCAATCATGGTAAGGGTAGTTGCCGTAAGCGAGGCGTACTTGAATACGCCCAGTGCCAGCACGTTGGTGATGACGCCTATGTTCAGTGCCAGTTTCCGGTGCGAGGATTGCGTGTCTATGAACTTGCCTATGTGGAAGTTGACGAACACCAGTGCGAACATCAGGAACACATACACCGGTTCGCCCCATGCATAGAAGAGCAGGGAGAAGAGCACAAGGCAGGCATTGCGGCACCTGTGCGAGGAGAGCCACTTCCTGTCCACGTATGCGGCAAGCATATAGAAGAGGAAGAATGCCGGCAGGAAGACAAAGAGAAAGAATAAATCCGAGAATACCATTGCCAATCACAAACGTTAATTACTCATCTGCCTACTCGTAGATTTGACTTTAGCCCCTTCGGGCGTCGACCTTCGGTTCCGTTTTCTGTTTTCACCTTTCCGTTTTCAGTTTACTTTGTCCCCCTAAGATAGGGGGACGAGCGAAGCGGAGGGGGTATGTTAGTTTTTCTGTTTCCTGTTTTGTCATACCCCTCTGCCCTGCGGGCACCTCCCCTGTCTCAGGGGAGGAAAGCGGAGGGGGTATGTTAGTTTTCAGTTTCCCGTGTTCACCTCTCCCTCCCTCACAGGGCGAGCGAGGTCTTCAGAAGAAGCACTGAATGTGCTTCTGTGCCTCGTGAGGGGAGCAATCCCCATTGCGACGCGAGGACTGGTCGGGGTGGGTCCTTCCGTTTTCACATTTCCGTTTCCCTCACTCTTCCCTCTTGTTCTCGGAGATGTACAGGAGTTTGTCTCCCACCTTCAATTCCATGCGTCCGTTGGGAATCATGAACTCGGAGCCACGCTTCACGAGCATCACCAGAGTGCCGGGGGCGATGTTCATGTCCATCAGGCGGTTTCCGTCCTCAAGCATCTCGGGGGTGAGGGTAACGTCGGTCAACTGGCTGTCTATCTCCTCGGGAATCTCCACGCCGAACTCGTTGCCCTCCTTCTCCTCGGGGAGGTCAAGGCTGAGCCACTTTGCCACGGGGGCGATGGTCATGCCCTGGAAAATCAGGGACAGGAGGGTGATGAAGAACACTATGTTGAAGATGACCTGCGAACCTGGAATCTCGGACACCACGGGATAGGTGGCGAAGATGATGGGCACGGCACCGCGGAGGCCCACCCAGGAGACGAAGCACTTGGCCTTGAAGGTCATCTGGCGGAAGGGCAGGAGGCATAGCATTACGGTGAGCGGACGTGCCACGAACATCATGAAGAGGCCTATGAGCATGGCGCAGACGGAGACTCCAAGCATCTCGTGGGGGTTGACCAGAAGACCCAGAGAAAGGAACATCACTATCTGGCTGAACCATGTGAGGCCGTTCATGAAGGTGTTTATCTCCTTGCGGAAGACGAGCCGTGCATTGCCCACGATAACGCCCAGGATGTACACGGCCAGATAGCCGTTGCCATGGAGCAGGTCGGTGATGGTGAAGGTGATGAACACAAGGCTCAGCAACAGGATGGGATACAGGGAACTGTTGGAGAGGTTCACCTTATTTATAAGCCATACGGCCAGACGTCCGAAGGCATAACCCATTACACCACCCACGAAGAACTGGACAAGGAGGTCCTTGACCAAAAGCCCAAGGTCGAAACCGCTATCGCTGACAATTACCTGGATGAGGGCTATGGTGAGCATGTATGCCATGGGGTCGTTACTACCGCTCTCCAACTCCAGCATGGGCTTGAGGTTCTCCTTCAGGTTCATCCTCTGCGAACGGAGCAGGTTAAAGACGGATGCCGAGTCGGTAGAGGACATTGTGGCAGCCAGCAGAAGGCTCGTCAGTATGGGCATGGCTATGTTCATGGACGAAAATCCGGAAAGCCAGAAGATGAAGCCGCCCGTGAGCAGGGTGGTGAGCAGCACGCCCACGGTGGAGAGTATCATACCCTGTGCCATGACGGGCTTTATGTCGCGCAACTTGGTGTCCATACCACCGGTGAACAGAATGATGCTCAGGGCTATCATACCTATGAACTGGGCATCCTTGGCACTGTTGAACTCAAGACCGAGACCGTCGGTGCCGAAGCCCATGCCCACGAGCAGGAACAACAACAAGGTGGGGATACCGAAGCGGTAGCCGGTCTTACTGATCATAATGGCGCAGAATATCAGTATCGCGCCTATCAACAGGATGTTTTCTGCGGTAAATATCATATCGTATTGGTTATGATTTCCGGATAAACGGATACAAAGGTACTATTTTTCCGCCAAAGTACACCTATTTTATAATATCTTTTCATAACTTTGCAAGAAAGATTAACACAGGCATACAAACACAACGAACATGAATATTCTCTACATCATAGCCATGCAGGCAGAAGCCCAGCCTTTCATCGACCACTACGGGGTTCAGGAGGTGAAGGATTTCTTCGCTCCGTTGCCTTGCAAACTTTATCAGACAAGCATCAAGGGCGCCAACGGAGAAACCTCCACGCTAAGTGTGGTGCTCAACGGGCAGCAGCACGGAAGCGACCTGGTAGGATGCGAGGCGGCCTCCATGGCCACACTGGCCGCCATAGAGCGCCTGCACCCGGATCTGGTCATAAACAGCGGCACGTGCGGAGGCTTCCAATCCAGGGGGGCGGACATAGCCAAGGTGTACATAGGCAATGCATGCATGTTCCACGACCGCCGTGTTCCGGGCGACGACCAGTGGGGCACACAGGCCTTGGGCAACTATCCCGTGTGGGAAGGGGCGGAGGCTCTTGCCGGGCAGTTGCATCTGCCCATGGGCAAGGTGACGACAGGTTCATCGCTGGACATGCAACCCTGCGACCTCAAGATAATACAGGAAAACGGGGGCGAACTGAAGGACATGGAGGGAGCGGCCGTTGCCTTCGTGTGCTCGCTCATGGCCACGCCCATACTCTTCGTGAAGAGCGTCACCGACCTTTGCGATAGCGGTGCGGAGACATTCGAGGAGTTCTCGCGCAATCTGGCCAAAGCCAGCCAGGCATTGAAGGAGACAAATATCAGAGTAATCGACCACCTGACCAATGCCGTTTGAGGTATCCACGCAATGCCGTTTGAGAAGCCTCTGCAATGCCCGTGAAAACGCGTCCCGTTGCGAGGGGCATCGCAACGTATTGTGAGAGCCTTGACAACGTATTGTGAGAGCCTTGACAACGTATTGTGTCGCCCCTCGCGTCGGGAGGCGATAATCCACACATAGTATCAACACAAAAACAGAACAAGACAGGTATATGGAAAAGCACATGATCATGGCCATGATAGCCGCCATGGACGAAGAACTGGAGAAGGGAGGACCTAACGCCAACATACTGAAGGAACGTGGCCGGTTGAAGATGCTGGCAGGCGACAAGAAGGGGGCCATGGAGGACCTCCGCCAGGCGGTAAGCCTCGACCCGTCCATCGTGGACAACATCACCGGCGAGTTCAAGAAATAATGGTCTATATTCTACCTTAATGCGTAATATCTATCTTTTTTAATGGTAGAAACATGCGCATACTACCAAAAATATATACCTTTGCCAATACAATGAGAAAACAAGTAGCCATACAAGGAATAAGGGGATGCTTCCACGACATCGCCTCGCACCGCTTCTTTCAGGGCGAGGAACTCGACCTCGTGCAATGCAGCAACTTCGAGGAGGTCTTCCTTGCCATGAAGCAGAACCCCGACATGATAGCGCTGGTGGCCATAGAGAACACCATAGCGGGTTCGCTCCTGCACAACTATGAACTGTTGCGCGATTCGGGCCTTACCATCATAGGTGAGCACAAATTGCGCATCCAGCATAGCATTATGTGCTTGCCGGAGGACAACATGGAGGACATCACCGAGGTGAACTCGCACCCCGTGGCACTGATGCAGTGCCGTGCCTTCCTGGAGTCAATGCAGGGCGTCAAGGTGGTGGAGGCCGACGACACGGCCAGCGCGGCGGCAAAGATAAGCAGGGAGAACCTGCGCGGACATGCCGCCATCTGCCACAAGGACGTGGCCAAGATATACGGGCTCAAGGTACTGAAGGATGGCATAGAGACAAACAAGCACAACTTCACACGTTTCCTGGTGCTCGCCAGCATAGCAAGGGCGGGAAAGTTGCGCGACGTGAACCTGTCCAACAAGGCAAGCCTGGCCTTCACCCTTCCGCACGAGGAGGGCTCGCTCTCGGCCATACTCTCCGTCCTGTCGTTCTACAAACTGAACCTCACCAAGATACAGTCCCTGCCCATCATAGGCAAGGAGTGGCAATACATGTTCTACGTAGATGTCTGCTTCAACGACATCCAACGCCTGCACCAGGCCATCAATGCCATCGCTCCCCTCACCCAGGAACTTC
Source organism: Bacteroidaceae bacterium (assembly GCA_017503065.1). The sequence goes on from JAFVTT010000024.1 coordinate 25,134, forward strand.
AGACCTTGGGCATCTACCGCGAGGGGGAGCAGACAATATAACCCAAACATCCGGAACACACAAGCACTACAATGATAAAACCAGCAGAAAGACTCAGCACCGTAAACGAGTACTATTTCTCGCGCAAGGGCAAGGAGATTGCCGCCATGAACGCCAAGGGCATGGACATCATCTCTCTGGCCATCGGCAGCCCCGACATGCCTCCCTCGGAAGAAACCGTCAAGACGCTTTGCCGCGAGGCACGCAAGGCCGATGCGCATGGCTACCAACCCACCACTGGCATACCGCAACTGCGTCAGGCCATGGCCGACTTCTACCGCCGCTGGTATGGTGTGGAACTGGACCCTGCCAAGGAAATACAGCCTCTCATAGGTTCCAAGGAGGGCATCCTGCATGTCACCCTTGCCTTCGTGAATCCGGGCGACGCCGTGCTGGTGCCCAACCCTGGCTACCCTACATACACGTCGCTGAGCAACCTGCTGGGAGCACGCATTGTGAACTACGACCTGGTGGAGGACAACGGTTGGCAACCCGACTTCGACCAGTTGGAGAGCATGGACCTTACGGGCGTAAAACTCATGTGGACAAACTACCCCAACATGCCCACAGGAGGCCGTGCGCAAAGGGAAACCTACGAGCGTCTGGTGCGCTTTGCACGGGAGCACGACATCATAGTGGTGAACGACAACCCCTACTCCTTCATCCTGAACGAGGGAGAGAAACTCAGCATCCTGCAGATTCCGGGAGCGAAGGACCATTGCATAGAGTTCAACTCCATGTCCAAAAGCCACAACATGCCGGGATGGCGTGTGGGCATGCTGGCCACCAACGGCGAGTTCATTTCATGGATACTGAAGGTGAAGAGCAACATAGACAGCGGCACCTTCCGTGCCCTCCAGTTGGCGGCAGCACAGGCTTATGCCAACACGGAGCAGTGGCACACGGAGGCCAACATTGCCACATACGCAAGAAGACGTGCCATGGCTCAGGAAATAATGGATACCCTGCATTGCTCCTACGACCCCAATCAGGTGGGCATGTTCCTCTGGGGCAGGATACCCGACTCCTATGACGACGTGGAGGAACTGACCGAGCGCGTCCTGCACGAGGCCAGGGTATTCATCACACCGGGCTTCATCTTCGGTTCCAACGGCAAGAGGTTCATACGCATCAGCCTCTGCGCCAAGGACGAGAAGTTCCGCGAAGCGGTGGAGCGCATCAAGGCCCTCGAATGGACACGCTAACGCCAATGTATCACCAACACGACATCAACACATATCATCAACAATAAACAACTACGACACTACAATATGGAATTAGATTTGCAACCCCTCAACCTCCCTTGCAGCACAGAGAGGCCTTTCATAATTGCAGGTCCCTGCTCTGCCGAGACAGAGGACCAGGTAATGAACACCGCCAAGCAACTGGCCGGCAAGGGTTTCCACGTGTTCCGTGCAGGAATATGGAAGCCCCGCACCAAACCGGGCGGTTTCGAGGGCAACGGAGAAAAGGCCCTGCCTTGGATGCAGATGGTGAAACAGGAGACGGGCATGCTTACCGCCACCGAGGTAGCCACTCCCGAACATGTGGAACTGGCCCTGAAATACGGCATCGACATATTGTGGATAGGTGCACGAACCACGGCAAACCCCTTTGCCATGCAATCCCTGGCAGATGCACTGAAGGGTGTGGACTTGCCGGTATTCGTAAAGAACCCAGTGAATCCCGACCTCGAACTATGGATAGGTGCCCTGCAACGTCTGAACGGTGCCGGCATTAAGCGCTTGGGTGCGATACACCGTGGCTTTACCAGTTATGAGAAGAAACTGTACCGCAACGTGCCCATGTGGCAGATTCCCATCGAGTTGCACCGCCGTCTGCCCAACCTGCCCGTGGTAAACGACCCCAGCCACATCAGCGGCCGGCGCGACCTCATCGCTCCCTTGTGCCAGCAGGCCATGGACCTCGGTATGGACGGCCTGATGGTGGAGAGCCATTGCGACCCGGACAAGGCCTGGAGCGATGCTTCACAACAGGTTACGCCAGATGTGCTCGACTACATCCTGTCCATGCTCACCATCCGCGAGACGGTGGACCTGACGGCTTCGCTCAGCACTCTGCGAAAGGGTATCGACGAGATAGACAACGAACTCATCGACCTTCTGGCAAAGCGTATGGGCATATCACGCGAAATCGGTGCATACAAGCGCGACAACGGCATGACCATCGTACAGACAAAGCGCTATAGCGAAATCTTGGACAAGCGTGCCGCACAGGGTGTGCTGAAGGGCATAGATGCGGAGTGCATCAAGAAGATATTCGAATGCATACACGAGGAGAGTGTACGCCAGCAGGTGGAGCTTTTACGTTAAGCCAAGAGTGCAGAACCAAACTTGTTTGAGTTATGCCTTGGCGAGTAAAAGAAGAACAAAGTCTAACTTATCAATAAGTAATATGAGAATACTTATCCTCGGCGCCGGCAAGATGGGCAGTTTCTTTACGGACACTCTGAGTTTCGACCACGAGTGTGCCGTCTACGAAATAGACCCTCGGCGCATGCGCTTCCTTTACAACACCAGACGCTTCACCACCCTGCAGGAGATAGAGGACTTCCGTCCCGAACTCGTGATAAATGCCGTCACGCTGAAATACACCTTGTCGGTGTTCGAGGAAATAATCCCTCACCTGCCCAAGGACTGCATCATCAGCGACATCTCCAGTGTGAAGACAGGTTTCCTGGACTTCTACGAACAGACAGGAATGCGCTACGTGAGCACCCACCCCATGTTCGGCCCCACGTTTGCCAACTTGGGCAAACTGCGCACGGAGAATGCCATCGTCATCACCCAGGGCGACTACATGGGGCGCATCTTCTTCCTGGACCTCTACCGCCGCCTCGGGCTTAACGTGCACGAATATACCTTTGATGAGCACGACGAGGCCATGGCCTACTCGCTATCCGTGCCCTTCGTGAGCACCTTCGTCTTCTCTGCCGTAATGAAGCATCAGGATGCCCCTGGCACCACCTTCAAACGGCATCACGAGATAGCACGCGGAGTCCTGTCGGAAGACGACACCCTGCTTCGCGAAATACTCTTCAACCCCCGCACAAAGAACCATGTGGAGAATGTCCGCGCCGAACTGAAGCACCTCATACAGATAATAGACGACAAGGACGAGGACGCCATGCACGCCTACCTCACCAAAATCCGCCAGAACATCGAATAACCCTCAATTCCTATAGCCACTATAGAATCTATAGTCTCTATAGCATCTATAGAAATCTCCCCCCCAATGACCCGCATCGCCCTCCTCTCCGACACCCACGCCTACTGGGACGAACGCTATGCCAAATACTTCGCCGAATGCGACGAGATATGGCATGCCGGCGACATCGGTTCCCTGGAACTGGCCAACCGCCTGCAGGACATCCGTCCCCTCAAGGCCGTGCACGGCAACATAGACGGAGGCGAACTACGCAGAATCTACCCCGAAACCCTGACATGGCAATGCGAGGAGGCAAAGATTATGATGACCCACATAGGCGGATACCCAGGGAAGTACGACCCTCGCATACGCAAGCAACTTTATGCCACCATGCCCGACCTGTTCATCAGCGGACATAGCCACATACTCAAAGTACAGTACGACCCTACCCTATCCTGCCTGCACATCAACCCCGGTGCCGCAGGCCTGCAAGGATGGCAAACGGTACGCACCCTGGTACGCTTCACCATTGACGGAAAGCAATTCAAGGACCTGGAAGTAATAGAACTATAACCCATAACATTACTGTTTCCCGTTTTCACCTTTAACCCCGCCTTGAGGTCTTGAACCTGCTCCCGCTCGGCCTAATCGCAGTTTTCCGTTTTCCGTTTTCACATTTCCGTTCTAATATGATTGGCACCATAGTTAACACCTGCACAATAATCATCGGCAGCCTTGCCGGAGCAAAACTGAAACAGCGCATCCGCCCTGAATGGCAGGGTGTGCTCTATACCGCCATGGGATTGGCTTCATTGTCCCTTGGCTTCAATGCCGTGTGCAAGAACATGCCAGAGAGCCGCTACCCTGTGCTCTTTGTCATATCGCTGGCCCTCGGTTCCCTGCTTGGCACCATGATGAATCTGGCAGGACGCTTTGATGCCCTCGTTGACAAGTTGAAGCGGAAGAAGCATACTACCTCCACCAACAAGCCAAGCGGCCAAAACCTGGCACAGGGACTCTCCACGGGCATCCTGCTCTATTGCATAGGCACACTGAGCATACTTGGCCCGATAAACAGTGCCTTGCTGGGAGACGAAACCTTCCTGCTCACAAACGCCACCCTGGACCTCGTCACCAGTGCCGTCCTGGCGGCCACCTATGGCTATGGTATGGTATGGGCGGCGCCTGTGCTTTTCTGTTGGCAGGGCACATGGTACATGTTGGCAAAGATGTTCGGCAACGTCATCCCCGACGAAATGCTTTGCGAAATGAGCATCGTGGGCGGTACACTGATTGCCGCCTCGGGCCTTGGCATACTGGGCATAAAGGATTGCAAGACCTTGAACCTGCTGCCCTCGCTCTTCGTCCCCGTGGTGTTCTTCCTGATTAAAAACCTTGTCGAGAAACTGAACCTATGGTAACCATTGCCCACATCCACAACGACTTCAACGGCAAGTTCGGCATCCCCCGACAGAGCGGACTTGTAGAGGGACTGGAGGCGCGCATCGTCTTCTGTCCCGAATACCGCAATGCTGATGCCTTGCGTGGTTTGGAAGGTTTCTCGCACATCTGGCTTCTGTGGGATTTCAGCCAGGCACATACCGACAAATGGTCACCCACCGTGCGCCCTCCGCGCCTTGGGGGCAACAAGCGCATGGGAGTATGGGCCACCCGTTCGCCTTTCCGTCCCAACAACATAGGCCTGTCCTCAGTGCGCATACTACGCATAGAACTGGACACACCCGAAGGACCCGTAATCCACGTAGAAGGAGCCGACCTGATGAACGGCACTCCCATACTGGACATCAAGCCCTACCTGCCCTTTACCGATTCACACCCCGAAGCCTCATCCGGATGGACGACAGAAGCCAACAACACTCAACTGAAAGTAGTCATTCCCGACTCCGCCCGAGCCTCCTACCCTTTCACTCCCCGCCAATGGACGGCAATAGAAGGTATCCTGGCAGGAGATCCACGACCCCATTACCAAAGCAACCCTGAACGCATCTATAGTTTTGAGTTCAACGACATCACCATCCGCTTCAAGGTAGAAGGTGATACTGTTACCGTATTGTAACCAACAAAATTCCTACCGACCTTAACGGCATCCCTCCCCGAGAACTACAACAGTCCTCAATGGCGGTAAAATGAGCCGCCCTCGGCGATAAAATTCACCGCCACTGGCGATGAGATTTACCGCCACCGAGAGATCCCCCTTATAGCGATTTGGCACATATCTTATGTGTGGCAAAGTGCAAAAGAGCATTGAGGAAGTGTGGCAACAAAACCCTGTACTACATATTGCACAAGTAAAGACCTTTACCCTATAAATATATTACATTCCACGAAACATGTCATCTCCCTCCCAACTTGCTGAAATATAGAAGTTGGGAGTAGTATAATTGGCGAGGAAACCGACCTTAATTTTAGAAGCTTAAAAAGATTTTCTGGACACCAAAAGAGAAAAACTGAACTTTTATACACCAAAAGAATGCTTTTTCAAATAAATTGAGTAATATTACACTTGCTTATTGACTCTGCCCAGTTTATGAATTATCATATTTTTAGATTTATTATAAAAGTATTTTTTGAAGATTGCCCAAGTTTTCATACCTTTGTCTTTAAAATATACACGTATGATAAAATTCATATCCTTGGGCAGTAGCAGTAGCGGCAATTGTTATTATCTGGCAACGGATAATGCACAGATTCTCGTGGATGCCGGTATAGCAGTCAAAAGCCTGAGGCACGACCTGAAAGAAAGGGGGGTGATGCTGACGGATATTGACGCGGTTTTCATCACCCACGACCATGCGGACCACATCAAGGCTGTGGGGCATCTGGCGCACGATTACCATTTGCCCATCTATACCACGGAGGCAGTACACCGGGGAATAAACCGCAACTACTGCGTAACTACAAAACTGCCCCCCGAATATACAAGGATTATACAGAAGTCCCAGACAACTGAGATTGGCGACCTAAGAATAACGGCCTTCAGCGTACCACACGACAGCAGCGATTGCGTAGGTTACAGGATAGAGACGAACGAGGAGATATTCCTTATTATAACTGACATCGGACATGCCACGGAGACTATCCAGCAGGAGGTGTCACAGGCAAACTTCATCGTCATAGAGTCCAACCACGATGTGGACATGCTCATGATGGGGCCTTATCCTGCATACCTGAAGGGGCGTATACGTAGCGGACGCGGCCACATATCCAATGCGGACAGTGCCAAACTCATTGCCGAACATGCCTCTCCCGCTCTCCGCCGTGTATGGTTGTGCCACCTAAGCGAAGAAAACAACCATCCGGAACTTGCCAGAAAGACATACGAGACGGTGTTGCGCGAATACGGACTTATTGCCGGAGTGGACTTCAAATTGGACGTTTTACGCAGAAAACAGGCTAGCGAACTGATGATTTTGACAATTTAAGAAGAAAAAAGTAAAAAAAAATCAAAAAATATTTGGTCATTCCGAATAAAGTCCGTACCTTTGCAAGCGGAAAACAAAAACAACGCGTCCTTAGCTCAGTTGGTAGAGCAATTGACTCTTAATCAATGGGTCCAGGGTTCGAGCCCCTGAGGGCGTACAGAGAAAGGGATGACTTCAAATGAGGTCATCCCTTTTCTATTTCATGAATGTGGTAAATAAATATATATATTATTAAAGATGTTCAGAACAAAAAACTGTGGCGAGCTTCGTCTTGCCAATGTGGGCGAGGAAGTAACCCTTGCCGGTTGGGTGCAGAGCGTGCACAATCTGGGTGCGCTGACCTTTGTGGATCTCCGCGACCGCTATGGTATCACCCAACTTGCCTTCAACGAGGACTGCAGTGAGGAACTGAAGTCCAAGGCTGGCAAATTGGGACGTGAATTTGTGGTTCAGGCCAAGGGTACCGTTGCCGAACGATATTCCAAGAACAAGAACCTGCCTACGGGTGAGATTGAAATCATGGTAAGCGAGTTGAATATCGTAAACGAATCCATGACTCCTCCCTTCACCATAGAGGAGCAGAGCGATGGCGGCGATGACATCCGCATGAAGTACCGCTATCTAGACCTTCGTCGTCCCAACGTACGCAAGAATCTGGAACTGCGCCATAAGTTTGCCTTCGAGGTTCGCCGTTATCTCGACCAGCAGGGTTTCCTGGAGATAGAGACCCCCGTTCTTGTAAACTCCACCCCCGAGGGAGCACGCGACTTCGTTGTGCCCTCACGCATGAATCCCGGCCAGTTCTATGCATTGCCCCAGAGCCCCCAGACCCTGAAGCAGTTGCTGATGGTGGCCGGCATGGACCGCTACTTCCAGATAGTGAAATGTTTCCGCGACGAAGACCTTCGTGCCGACCGTCAACCCGAGTTCACGCAGATTGACTGCGAGATGTCTTTCGTGGAGCAGGAAGATGTACTGCAGGTGTTTGAAGGCATGAGTCGCCATCTCTTCAAGGAACTGAAGGGCATAGACATCCCTGCCCTGCCTCGCATGACATGGGCCGATGCCATGAAGTTCTACGGTAGCGACAAGCCCGACACACGTTTCGAGATGAAGTTCGTGGAACTGAAGAATCTCCAGCAGGACAACGCTTCCACGGAAATCGTTGAGAGCATCTTCCCCGAGGGCTTCGGTGTATTCGACTCTGCCCAGTACATCGGCGCCATCTGTTGTGAAGGCCAGGCTGTTCTGACCCGCAAGCAGATTGACCAGCTGACAGACTTCGTAAAGCGCCCCCAAATCGGAGCCAAGGGACTTGTGTATGCCCGTGTGGAGGCCGATGGCAATGTGAAGAGCAGCGTAGACAAGTTCTATAATCAGGATACCCTGCAGGTGCTGAAGGAGAAGATGAACGCCAAGCCGGGCGACCTCATCCTAATCCTCTCCGGCGAGGATGCCATGAAGGTGAGAAAGCAACTTTGCGAACTCCGTCTGGAAATGGGCCAGCGTATGGGTCTTCGTCCCAAGGACAAGTATTCATGCCTGTGGATTGTGGACTTCCCCATGTACGAATGGAGCGATGAGGAGCAGCGCCTGATGGCCATGCACCATCCCTTCACCTCTCCCAAGCCCGAGGATGTGCCCCTGTTGGACACAGACCCTGCACGCGTCCGTGCCAATGCCTATGATATGGTAATCAACGGCGTTGAAGTTGGTGGCGGCAGCATCCGTATCCACGATGCCAAGTTGCAGCAGAAGATATTCGAGATTCTCGGTTTCACCCCCGAACAGGCACAGGAGAAGTTCGGTTTCCTGATGAACGCATTCAAATATGGCGCACCCCCTCATGGTGGTCTCGCCTATGGTTTGGACCGCTTCGTCAGTCTCTTTGCAGAGTTGGACAGCATCCGCGATGTCATCGCCTTCCCCAAGAACAACAGCGGCCGCGATGTCATGCTTGATGCCCCAGGCGTTATCGACCAGAAGCAGTTGGACGAACTTTGCTTGTCAATCAACATTGCCGAATAGTTTTATACCATTCTTACAATATTCTCATATATGGAACGAGAGGTTGAAGTTTTAGGACTCCAACCTCTTTTTCTTCTATACAATCGATCGTACCGACAACCATATAAATCGGGTTTCTTGGATTTCTTGCAGTACCATAGCTTGCATTGTGCTATAGCATGTGCGTATATTATATATAATATATAAGGTGTTCTACGTATATTTTCCAATATAAGTGCACAAAAAACACTCATTGACAACTAAAATAACTTAGCTTATGCACATATATTACAAAAATGTGTTACCTTTGCAGTCGAATTTACACAAACAAGGTAAAATATATGAAAAAGATTGTAATTTCTTTGGCCACCGCTTTGGCCGCAACAAGTGCTTTCGCCGGTGGTCTGTTGACAACAACAAGCCAGAACGCTCATTACCTGCGTTTCTTCACACAGGATGCCAACATTACACTTTCCAGTCTTTATGCCAATCCCGCAGGTCAAGCTTTCCTGCATAACGGATGGCACATGGGTATCTCTTCAATGACTGCTATTCAGAGCCGTACTATTGATACAACTTTCCCCGCTTTTGCCCTGAACACAAACAACCCCAATCCGACACACACTTTTAAGGGCGAGGCTTTTGCCCCTGTGGTGCCTTCATTGGATGTTACCTATAATCAGGACAAGTGGAGCATTTCTGCTCACCTCGGTCTTGTAGGTGGCGGTGGTGCTTGCGAATTTGAGAACGGCCTTGGTTCTTTAGAGGCTCTTACTGTACAGAGCGGTATTCAGGGTATAGCCAACATGTGGGCAAATTCTCCCTATGGCAATACTGGCATGACCGTTGGTCAAGCAACTGTTATGGGTTATATGCAACAGGGTATGAGTAAGGAGCAGGCTATGGCACAGATGCAGAAGGATGCCGCTGCTTTTGGCGCACAAAACTTCAAGAACTACAGCGTGAATTCCTACATGAAGGGTAAGCAGTACTACTTCGGTCTGCAGGTTGGTGCTACATACAAGGTGCTGGACAATCTTGCCGTTTATGGTGGTATCCGTGGCGTTTATGCTACATGTAACTACAACGGCTTCGTTGATGACGTAACAGTGAACGGTACTGCTACAGGTACCGAACTGAGTCTTAATTGTGACCAGGTTGGTTTCGGCGTTACTCCTATCTTGGGTATCCACTACCGTCCTAACAAGCATTGGGAACTGGCAGCCAAGTATGAGTTTAAGACTCGTATCCGTCTTGAGAACAACTCACGTATGAGCGAGGCTGCCGCAGCTTTTGCCGCTGATCCCACACACCTGTTGTCTCAGTTTGCTGATGGCAAGAAAATTGCAGAGGACATGCCTGCACTGCTGACCGTTGGTGCACAGTACAGCCCCATCAAGGATTTGCGCATTGCCGGTGCATGGCACTATTACTTCGACAAGTCTGCCACCAAGTATGGTGACAAGCACACCAGCGCATACATCGATCATAACACCATGGAGTTCCTGGCAGGTGTTGAATGGAAGTTCTGCAAGTGGATTACTGCTTCTTGCTCTTGGCAGAACACCAGTTATGGGCTGACTGACGCTTACATGAGTGACGTAAGTTTCAACCTTAGCAGCAACTCAATGGGTCTTGGTATACGTATACATCCCACCAAACTCTTCAATATAGACCTTGGTTACATGCACACCTTCTACAAGGACCGCGAGGTAACGTCTGTAACTGCACTGGGTAACAAGATTGACCGTTATTCTCGCACCAACGATGTTGTAGGTATTGGCTTCAACTTCGCTTGGTAATCAAGAATGTACATACCAATACATACATTAAATAAGTAACTATTCTGCTTTTGAGCGGCATGCCCCTACTGGCCGAGCCAGAGGAAAGGGAGGTGCCGCTCAAATTTATGAAAACGGGCGGTACTCTCCGTCGTGGCTAAACAACAACAAAAGAGCAGCATTATGTATTACGAAAACAAGATAAAGGTCATCGACCGCGTGGCCATAGTGACTCCCACCGAGGAGATTTCCTATGCCGAGATGCTTGAGAACATCCGTCTTTTTGCATGCTATACCCCTGAGCAGAAGGAGGCCAAGACCATCGTCTTTGCCGAGAACTCCGTGGAGTGGATATACAGTTTCTTCTCCATCTGGCAGAACAAGGGCATTGCCATTCCCGTGGATGCCAGCAGCACCGTGGACGATGTTGCCTATATCCTGAACGATGCCCGCCCCGAGGCTATATGGGTAAGCGGACAAACTGAGGAAACGGCACGCCAGGCGATAGAGAAGGCCGGTGTAGATACCGTGGTGCTTCGCATGGACGACCTCTCAGGACTTGCCGCCCATGCCGAGACAAAGGAAACCGGTATCAGTTTCGAGGATAGCGACGTGTGCGTAATCCTTTACACCTCCGGCACTACAGGTTTCCCCAAGGGCGTTATGCTCACCTTCAAGAACCTGCTGGTCAACATCGATGCCATTTCATGCAAGGAAGTGCCCATCTTCAACAAGAACAGCAGTACGCTCATTCTTCTGCCCCTGCACCATGTCATGCCCTTGGTTGGTACGCTTGTTGCCCCCATATTCAGCGAGTCGCAGGTGGTATTGTGTCCCACTATGTCGGGTCCTGACATCATGGCTTCGTTGCAGAGAGGCAAGGTGACCATCATGGTGGGTGTGCCCCGTCTGTGGCAGACACTCTACAACGGCATAAAGAAGAAAATAGACGAAAGCGCCCTTGCCAGCACACTCTACAAGTTGTGCGAAAAGGTGGGCAGTTACGGCTTCTCCAAGAAAGTGTTTGTCAGCGTCCATAAGAAGTTGGGCGGACACCTGATATATTGCGTCAGCGGTGGCGCCGCTCTGGACAAGGAGATAGGCATTGGCATGAAGACGCTGGGCATTACCGTGCTCGAGGGTTATGGCATGACCGAGACTTCCCCCATGATATGTTTCACACGTCCCAGCGATGTCATACCCGGATGCTCGGGTCTGCCCTTGCCCTGTTGCGAGTGCAAGATAATTGACGGCGAGATGTGCGTGAAGGGCGACAACGTGATGAAGGGTTATTACAACCGCCCCGAGGAAACCGCCGAACTCTTCGACGAGAACGGTTATCTGCATACCGGCGACCTGGCCCGTCTGGACGATAAAGGCAGGGTGTACATCACCGGCCGCAAGAAGGAAATCATCGTCCTGTCCAACGGCAAGAACGTGCAGCCCGTGGAGATAGAGTTCAAGTTGGAGAAGTACGACCAGTTCGTTAAGGAATGTGCCGTGTCATACTACAACGACAAGTTGGTGGCCGTCATCGTGCCCCAGGACGATATTGCCAAGGGCAAGACTGATGCGGAAATAGAGGCTTTGCTGAAGCACGAGGTTCTGGAACCCTACAACAACGAGGCCATGAACTACAAGAAGGTGATGTCCATCTTAGTCCTTCACGGCGCCCTGCCCCGTACACGCCTGTCCAAGATTCAGCGCTTCAAGGTGCTGGATATGCTGAAGAACGGCGTTTCTGCCGCCAACACTCAGGCTGAGGCAAAGATTGTGGAGCCCGACATGGAGGAGTACCGCATCATGCGCGACTATGTAATGAAGGAGAAGCGTATGGATACCGTGCGTCCCACCGACCATCTGGAAACCGACCTCGGCCTTGATTCGCTGGACCGTGTCAGCATGCAGGAGTTCATAGAGCAGACCTTCGGAGCCGAGGTGAATGCAGACAGCATCCTGTCTTTCTCCACCCTGCAGGCTCTTGCCGAGCATATTGCCAAGCAGAAGAAGCATACCGAAGTGGCAGAGGAGGTGGATTGGCACACTCTGCTCACCAACACTCCTGCTGTCCTGCCTTCCAAACCTACTGCCCTGCTGCCCATCAGCGCAGGCTTGGCCGAATTGTTCAACCGTCTGTACTTCCGCCTGTCCGTGAAGGGTAAGGAGAACATCCCCGCCAAGGGTCCCTTTATCATTGCCCCCAACCACCAGAGTTTCCTGGATGGACCTGTCGTTACCAGTGGCCTGTCGTTCAGTACCCTGAAGGACTGCTACTTCTATGCCACCGAGGAGCATGTGAAGTCCAAGGCAAGACAATCCTTTGCACGTCAGTGCAATGTCATCCTGATGCAGCGTGCCAACCTGAAGACCTCCATACAGAACATGGCTCAGGTACTGCGTGCAGGCAAGAACCTTATTATATTCCCTGAAGGCCGCCGTACCAACACCGGCGAGATGGGACAGTTCAAGAAGACCTTTGCCATTCTGTCCAAGGAACTTCGCGTTCCCATCGTTCCCGTGCGCATAACAGGTGCTTTCGAGGCTCTGCCCCGCCAGAAGTCCCTGCCCCGTCCCCACAAGATTACCGTGGAGTATCTGCCGGCCATCATGCCCGATCCCACCAAGTCTTACGACGAGATAGCCGAGCAGGTAAAGAAGGCCATAGCACTGGATTGACGTTTGTTTCCGGAAAACGGAATTGTTTATAAAAAAGGAGCGCTGTGATACATTGTTATCATGGCGCTCCTCTGATTCCTGTGCTGTTTCGTGAATGCTGCTCTAATCCTTTCCCTTCTTGTCCGACATCACGAAGAGGTTTGCCAACAGAGTGCCGGAAATGGAATGATATGCACAACTGATGGCACACGGTACCACACAAAGTATGGCCTCGGGATTGGTGGCGAGGATTTCGGGGTTTGCAAAGTATGAGGTTGCAAGCACTGTGGCCATGCCCGCATTCTGCATACCCACTTCTATGGATATGGTACGTCTCTTGGCCTTGTTGAAATGGAACAAGTATCCGATACCGTATCCTGTGGCATAACCCAAAGTGTTGTGGAAGAAAACGACGCATAGCATGAGCAGGAACAGGGAAAGTCCGCTGTTCATCAGTTGTGGAGTGACCTGTGCCACAACACCGCCTACGATGAGCGCGAGGCACGTTACGCTGACACCCGGCATGACCGACTGTATGTCCTTGAATACGCGCTTCTTGCCCATCAGGGTATTTGCCGTGAAACCTATGGCCACTGGTATTAGTGTGATAAGGAGTATGCCCTGAAACATGCCTATAACGTCCACTTCAATCCTGCTTCCTGCCAGCCACCATACAAGCAACGGAGTCATCAGTGGAGCCAGAAGGGTGGAGGCTGTGGTCATGCCCACCGAGTACGCGACATCGCCACGGCACAGGTAGGACATGATATTGCTGGATACTCCGCCCGGGCAGCACCCCACCAGGATTATGCCTATGGAGAGGTAGGGGTTGAGATTGAAGGCTTGAGTCAGCGTCCATGCTATCAGTGGCATGAGGGTGTATTGTGCACAGGCCCCGATGAATATGTCCAACGGACGTCTGAACAGTTCCCTGAAGTCGTCAGTGGTCAGTGTCAGCCCCATCGTAAGCATGATGATGCCCAGAATGACACTGGAAACGTCTCCTTTTACCCAAGTGAATGTCTCCGGCAGGAAGAACGCCAAAATGGCTGCCGCTATGACATAGAGCGAGGAGTGTGAGGCGAGAAGGTTACTTGTTCGCAACAGCAATGTTGTCATATGTATTCTTTGCTTCTATTCATGAAATGACAGAATCCCACCATACAGCCATATCTTGGAATGACGGTAACGGTGGGATTGGTATGGTGCAATTTACCTTATTATATTATATAAGGTATTGGTCGCTTATGCTTTCGTTGTCCTGTACGCTGCGGATGGTGTTGGCAATGAGTTCTGCAACAGAAAGCTGCTTCACCTTAGCGCAGGAACCGTGGTAGGGGATTGAGTCGGTGAAAATCATCTCCTCCAGTGCGCACGCTTCAACACGCTCGTTGGCAGGACCGCTCATTATGCAGTGGCTGGCCAATGCACGGACGCTGCGTGCACCCTTTTCCTTCAGCAGGTCGGCAGCCTTGGTGATTGTGCCTGCGGTGTCCACCATATCGTCAATGAGGACAACGTCCGCACCCTCAACGTCGCCGATGACATCCATGTGGGCAACCTCGTTGGCCTTCTTGCGGGTCTTGTTGCACATTACCATGGGGCAGTTGAAGAATTTTGCATAAGAGGAAGCGCGCTTGCTGCCGCCCACGTCGGGACTTGCAATTACAAGGTTCTCCAGTTGCAACGACTTGATGTATGGCAGCAATACGCTGCTGGCATAGAGGTGATCAACGGGGACATTGAAGAAACCTTGCTCCTGGTCGGCATGCAGGTCCATGGTTATCATGCGGTCGATGCCGGCAACGGTAAACATGTCGGCAACCAGCTTTGCGGCGATGCTCACACGAGGCTTGCTCTTGCGGTCCTGGCGTGCCCAGCCGAAGTAGGGTACAACGGCATTTACTGTGCGTGCAGAGGCTCGCTTGGCAGCATCTATCATAAGCAGGAGTTCCATGAGGTTGTCTGCATTGGGAAAGGTGCTTTGAACCAGGTAGACATCCTTGCCACGTATGCTTTCTTCAAAGCACACCTCGAATTCGCCGTCAGCGAAACGGGTTACTGTCATGTTGCCCAGCTCGCAACCAAGGCTGGCGCAAATTTTCTCGGCAAGATAGCGTGTAGCAGTGCCGGAGAATACCTTGAATGACTTGTTCTCAATCATTGTCTTGTGGAATATATAGGGTTCTTTTATCTTGTCGCCATCTCTGAGTGAGAGCCTATTCTGATGCTTTCCTCAGTTTGTGGAAGTGCTTGATGACATCCTTGAAATCCATGCCGCTGTGTATGTTGAAGCGTTTCCAAAGGTCGCTGCACACCACGGCTCCTCCGAAGCCGAGTTCGCGCACTTGCTGAATGTTCTCAAGGCTGATACCAGTCTGTGCCATCACACGTTTGTCTATAAGGCCACGCCTGCTTGCGTCGCGCAACTGTTCGTGTGTGTATAGCGCCTTGCTTCCGTTGCCGGAAGCGCTGTCGTACACGTCCCTCAGTATGACATACTGGTTCTTCTTTTTGGCCTCGGGCAGTTCGTCCAGACTGTAGCATGTGCGTGTGGTCACGCCTTTGTAGCCTTGCGGTATGTTTGGATTACGCTCAGATATATGTATGCCCATCAGGTCGAATTCCTCTTTCAGATAGAAGTGGTCGTTGGTTATTATGCGCTGGTGGTATTTTTCAGGAAGCAGTGTGAGCAGGCGTTCGCAGTATACGGGTTCCGAGTTAGGCTTGCGCAGATGCAAAATATCCAAGCCTTCCTCAAAAAGTGTTGCCAGTATCTTGTCTTCCTCTACGAAAAAGTTGGGGCTGCTAAGTAATAATAACTTCATGACTCCTTTGGTAGGTTTATAACGATGCAAAGGTACAAATAAGTGAGGTATTTACCAAGTTATAGTACATCTATTTTTCGTAAAACACAGGAAAGTACCGAAAAGTATTGAATGTACCATGGTGCTGTATTATAATATAAAAAAAGGAGAGGACTCTGCTTCACAGCAAAGTCCTCTTATGTTTGTTTGGAATTTGTCTTGGAAAATGTTTGAATTTGTTGATTATGCCTCTGCAGGAGCCTCTGTGGTTTCTGTTTCAGCAGTCTCTGCGGCCTCAGCCTCAGCCTTTGCGGCAGCCTCGGCAGCCTTCTTGTCAGCTACCTTCTGAGCGATTGCCTCTGCGGTTTTCTTCTCAGCCTCTAAACGTGCAGCCTCGGCCTGCTTCTTTGCAGCGGCCTCCTTGGCAGCGAATGCAGCCAGACCCTTCTGCTTGTCAGCCTTCCAGGCATCGAACTTTGCCTGAGCGGCAGCCTCGTCGAACGCACCCTTCTTGACGCCACCACGGAGGTGCTTCATCATGTACACGCCCTCGTTGGAGAGGATGTTGCGTACGGTGTCAGTGGGCTGTGCGCCGGTCTCTACCCAGTACAATGCACGGTCAAATTTCAAATCTACAGTGGCAGGATTGGTGTTGGGGTTGTAGGTACCAATCTTTTCTGTAAACTTACCATCACGTGGTGCTCTTACATCAGCGATCACGATGCTGTAGAAAGCGTAGCTCTTACGGCCGTGGCGCTGTAAACGGATTTTTGTTGCCATAATTTTTTAATTAATGGTTTTATAGGTTTGAAATAATGCAATTAACCCGTAATTGCGGGTGCAAAGATACAACTTTTTCACGAAAGATACTGCAGATGGGGCAACAAAAACGGCAAACGCACTGATTTTCGCTCCAAAAAACCGTTCTTTGAGGTTTCAGGTGAAAGGTGAAACTTGAAACTTGAAACCTGCCCCCCAAAAAAAAAGACGCCCGAAGGGGTAACCTTCGGGCGCCATAATGTTATAACGGATTGTTGGATTAGCCGTTAACCTTCTTCATGTGTGCGATCAGCTCGAGAACCTTGTTAGAGTAACCGATCTCGTTGTCGTACCAGCTAACAACCTTAACGAAGGTGTCAGTCAGAGCGATACCAGCCTTAGCGTCGAAGATAGAGGTGCGAGCGTCGCCCAGGAAGTCTGCAGATACAACGTCCTCGTCAACATAACCCAGAACACCCTTCAGTTCGTTCTCGGAAGCAGCCTTCATTGCCTCGCAAATCTCAGCGTAAGTAGCGGGCTTAGCCAGATTTACAGTCAGGTCAACTACAGATACGTCCAGAGTGGGAACGCGGAATGCCATACCGGTCAGCTTGCCGTTCAGCTCGGGGATAACCTTACCTACAGCCTTAGCAGCACCTGTAGAAGAGGGGATGATGTTGCCAGCAGCAGCACGGCCACCACGCCAGTCCTTCAGAGAGGGACCGTCAACGGTCTTCTGAGTAGCAGTGGTAGAGTGTACGGTGGTCATCAGACCGTCCTTGATACCCCACTTGTCGTTCAGAACCTTAGCAACGGGAGCCAAGCAGTTGGTGGTGCAAGAAGCGTTAGATACGAACTGAGTGCCCTTCTCGTACTTGTCGAAGTTTACACCGCATACGAACATGGGAGTAGCGTCCTTTGAAGGAGCAGACATAACAACATACTTGGCACCAGCCTCGATGTGAGCCTGAGCCTTGTCCTGAGACAAGAACAGACCTGTAGACTCAACTACATACTCAGCCTCGATCTCATTCCACTTCAGGTCAGCAGGGTTGCGCTCAGCAGTTACACGGATAGACTTACCGTTAACGATCAGCTTGCTGTTCTCAACGTCAGCCTCGATGGTGCCGTCGAACTGGCCGTGCATTGTGTCGTACTTCAGCATGTATGCCAAGTAGTCAACGGGGCACAGGTCATTGATACCTACGATCTCGATGTCATCACGAGTCTGAGCAGCACGGAATACGAAACGACCGATACGGCCGAAACCATTAATACCTACTTTTGTTGCCATTTCTTTACTTTTTAATTAGATTTTAAAATGAAAAACTATGGTTTACTAACTCTTATACTATTATAATATATTATGTATGCTCCTTTTCCGCGGTTGGGCAGGGGATGGGCAGTGCTCCGCCCCCGGCATCAGCCACAATTGCAGTATTCTGCACTCTTGCATGCTGCCATAAGCATGAGCATCACAATGCTCGCAAGGGCATAAACTAAGTTTTTACTCACTTTTCTTTCTTTTCTTTGCGCAAATTTACAAAATTCTTTTTAATTTCGCACCGCAATTGAAGAATAAATTTTAACAAGACAATATTATTAAACACTAAAAATTTCATTTTAATGGCAAAGAGTACATTTTTACAGGACTTCAAGGCCTTCGCGATGAAGGGCAATGTTATTGACATGGCCGTGGGTGTGATCATCGGCGGTGCATTCGGCAAGATCGTAACCAGCGTGGTAAACGACCTGATCATGCCCACCGTGGGCATGCTTGTGGGCGGTGTGAACTTCACCGACCTGAAACTCACCATGAAGGAGGCCGTTCCCGAGAAACTGAACGAGGCCGGCGAGGTGATTGAGGCTGCCGTTCCTGCCGTGACGCTGAACTATGGCAACTTCCTGCAGCAGACCTTCGACTTCCTCATCATCGCCTTCTGCATCTTCCTGATGATCAAGGGCATTGCCAAGCTGAACAACATGAAGAAGAAGGAAGAGGAAGCACCCGCAGAACCAACTCCCGCTCCCGAACCCGAACCCAGCGCAGAGGAGAAACTGCTGACCGAAATACGCGACCTGCTGAAGAACAAGCAGTAAAGAGATACACAACAAAAAGACAAGCAAGCCCACGCTCTATGCCACGGGCTTGCTTTTTTGTTGTTGTCCTGTAAAAGGGGATTCCTGTTCGATTGGTGTCCGGTAAACAAAACAATCTAATTGAGTTATAGGCGTTTATATTGTGCCAAGCCCCTATTTGGACATGGAGTAAAGTACAGCCCCCTCCGTCGCGTTGCGACACCTCCCCTAACTTAGGGGAGGAAAGGGAGATGGGGGCGTGGTTTCAAGTTTAAGGTTTCTGGTTTCAGGTTTAAGGTTTCAGGTGTCCCGCTACTTTGTCCTCCAAAGTTAGAGGGCGAAGAGGGTCTTTAGAAGAATGAGTGAATGTCATTCTGTGCCATCTGAGGGCCACAATCCCCATTGCGACATTGGATAAGGCGAAACGAAGGGGGATGATAAACGGAAAACGGGAAACGGAAATGGGAAAGCGGAAAACTGGAAAACTGGAAACGGGAAACTCACCGCTCAGTTGCTCTTTACATACCCCCTCCGCCCTTCGGGCTCGTCCCCCTGACTCAGAGGGACAAAGAATAGTGGTTTTATAAAAACACCCCCAGCGACCGTCTAACGCTGGAGGTGCTGAGAGGACACAAAGAGGGCAGAGGTTTATCCCCTGCCCTACTCCTTTATCATTATCAGTTGACTGTAATCTCGTCCAGGAACACGAATGAGGGATGACCCTTACCGCCATGCCATTCGGGCAGGCTATGCTCGGGCTGTACATACACCTTGATGTAACGGGCAGTAACGGGTATGAAATCCAGTGTGTGCTCGTAGATCTGGTTGGGGTTGTCCAGAGTCATGGTAGGATAATCCTCGGCAGCCACCTCGGTGAAGTTCTCACCGTCCTCGGAGGTGGAAACGGCAAAGCGGCGTGCATCGAACACCCAGTCACCCTTCTCCACCAAGGTAGAGATAGAAACGGTGCTGAACTCAGTGGGCTGCTTCATGTCGATGACAGCCTCCATGTCGTTCTTGAAGAAGGCTATCCAACGACCGGTCTTGTAGTTGTGGTTACCCTTCAGACCATCCAGCAATGTGCCGGCACCATCAAATTCGTACTGACGGTTGATGGGCTGGAGCATGGTGATGGGCTTGAAACTGGCCTTGTGGATATTTATCTCTTCCTGGAACACACGGCTGTTTCCTGTGGGGCGGATGGCAATGGCCTTGATGGTACATGCCTGGTTGATCTTCAGCGTGTCGGTGTACTTCTCTGACTGAGCGGTGGGCTCTGTACCGTCCAGAGTATAGTAGATGGGGCTGTTGTCAATGGTCTTGAAAGCAACCTTCAGTACCTCCTCCTCGGTATCGGGAGTCATCTTGGCGGTGATGTCAAATACATGTGTGGCATAGTTGTACTGCTTCATGTCGTAGATTTCCACCAACTGGGGCAGACGGCTCAGGAAGTCCTCATAGTCCTTCTTGTCGGCAGCGCTCCACTGTACCTCGCAAAGGGCAGCCATACGGGGCATGAGCATGTATTCAACATGGCTGTAGGTGGGAACGTACTCTGTCCACAGGTTGGCCTGCACGCCGATGATGTGCTTCTGCTCTTCGGGAGTAAGATGAGCGGGCTGGGGATCGAAGCTGTACACGCGCTCAACGGGAACATAACCGCCGATGGCAAGAGGTTCGCCCTCAACGTCCTTTGTCTGGTAGTAGTCGAAATAGAAATAAGATGTGGGAGCCATGATGGCATCATGTCCCTGACGGGCTGCCTCGTAGGCATGGTTCTCTCCGCGCCAAGCCATAACGGTGGCATTGGGTGCAAGACCGCCTTCCAGGATTTCATCCCAACCGATAATCTGGCGTCCCTTCTCGTTGAGGAACTTCTCGGCATGGCTGATGAAGAAACTCTGCAGGTACTCCTCGGCAGTGTGCTTGTCGTCACCCTTTATGCCCAGCTGCTTGATGCGAGCCTGACACTTGGGGCACTCCTTCCAACGGGTCTTGGGGCACTCGTCGCCACCGATGTGGATGTATTCAGAGGGGAAGATTTCCACAATCTCAGTCAGAACGTCCTCGATGAAGCGCAATGTGGCATCGTTACCGGCACAGAGAACCTCCTCGGAAACGCCCCACATGGTCCATACGTCGTAGGGACCGCCTGTGCAACCCAGTTCGGGATAGGCATGCAGGGCACCCATCATGTGGCCGGGCATGTCAATCTCGGGGATGATGGTAATGTAGCGCTCGGCAGCATACTTGACGAGTTCCTTAGCCTCTTCCTGAGTGTAGAAGCCGCCATAGGGGATACCGTCGTACTTGCCGGAATTGCGGCCGATGACGGTCTCCTTACGCATAGAGCCCTTCTCGGTGAGCAAAGGACGGCTCTTGATCTCTATTCTCCAGCCCTGGTCCTCGGTCAGATGCCAGTGGAAACGGTTGATGTTGTGCAGGGCCAGCATGTCGATATGACGCTTCAGAGAGTCCATGCTGAAGATGTGACGAGACACGTCCAGCATGTTGCCACGATAGGCAAAACGGGGAGCGTCGTTGATTTCCACACAAGGCAGAGTCACGGTTGCGTCCTTGGCATCGGCAACTGACTTGCGCAAAGTCTGGATACCATAGAACACGCCAGCCTCTGAACCGCCGGTGATAATTACCTGACTGGGAGTAACCTTCAGGTTGTAACCCTCGGGCTGTTCTGCATTGGGAGCCAGTTGCAGGACGATACCGTTACCCTCGGTGCCTTCCATGGGCACCAGTTTCTTGCCAGTCTGCTCCAGCATGTACTCGGCCAGGAACTCGGCATTGCGCTGCATCTTTGCATTGCCCTCAGGATAGAACACCTTTGTGCCGTCGGTAAGCACAAATGCACCCTCATCGCCCATTACCACCTCGGCAGGAACAGGGATGACATTGTAGTCGGCCTGCTTCACATCGGCAGAACAGGAAAAGAGCATACAACCCGCCGCCACAATGGCGGCAAAACTGATAAATGTCTTCTTCATAGTGTAAATTAGATTAATAATTTATGTTAACGATAGATTTTACGGAAGGTAAAAGTAGTGCTTTAATTTGACATACCCAAACAAAAGCGCGCGTTTTGTGCAAAAACGGAGCAAAAACAAAGGAGACAAGCGCCCTTGACAGACACTCGTCTCCTTTATATGCCGACAATTTCAAAAGAAATTGCCCTATCATGTCCGCACGGAGCGGATTAGAACCATGTTACGTAGCAGAAGTCCTGACGGTGAGGCAGGTTCTCGTTCTTGGGGAACATACGCAGGGCAGACTTGTAGCTGCCGGCGTTGTCCAGAACGTGAATACCCTCGAAGGTGAACTCGTTGCCGTTCTTGCCAGTCATCTTCATGGGCTCAACGCTGTAGATTGTCTCTACGCCGTCCTTGTCGGTGCGTACGGTAACGATTTCGATACCTACTGCATCGTTCAAACCAGCCTCGTCAACAACAACCTTCACGCTGTACTCCTTACCGGCCTCTACCTGACCGTTCATCAGAGCCTCGTTGGCGTCAACGCTGAGAACCTTGATGTCGTTCCACTTGGTAGCAACCTCTTCCTTCCATGCAGCAATCTCCTTGGCCAGCTTGTTGCCGTTGGCACGCAGGGCGTTGCCACGGTCGCGCAGCTTGTTGTAGAACTTGCTATAGTAGTCGTCCAACTGACGCTTCATGGTGTAGTGAGGAGCGATAGTAGCGATAGAGTTCTTGATAACCTTCACCCAACCAGTGCTGTAACCCTTAGAGTTGCGTGCATAGTAGAGAGGCATGATCTCGTTCTCCAGCAGGCTGTAGATGGTAGCGGCATCCAGCTGGTCCTGATGGGCCTGGTTCTGGTATGTACGCTTCTCGGTCAGAGCCCAACCTGCACCCTCGCGGTAGCCCTCGAGCCACCAACCGTCAAGTACAGAGAGGTTTACAACACCGTTCATCAGAGCCTTCTCGCCAGATGTACCGCTGGCCTCGAGAGGACGTGTGGGAGTGTTCATCCAGATATCAACACCGGAAATCAGGCGACGGGCCAACTGCATGTCGTAGTTCTCCAGGAAGATGATCTTGCCCAGGAACTGAGGCATCTGGCTGATCTCGTAGATGCGCTTGATCAAGCCCTGACCTGCACCGTCGGCGGGGTGAGCCTTACCGGTGTACAGGAACTGTACGGGATAATTGGGGTTGTTGACGATCTTCTCCAGACGCTCCAGGTCGGTGAACAGCAGGTGTGCACGCTTGTAGGTAGCGAAACGACGGCCGAAACCAATCAGCAGGGCATTGGGGTTGATCTTGTCCATCAGGCTTACTACACGTGAGGGATCACCCTGGTTCTTCAGCCAGCTGTCGCGGAACTGCTCACGGATGTAGTTGACCAACTTGGTCTTCAGTTCCATGCGTGTCTTCCAAACCTCGTCATCGCTTACGTTGTAGATACCGTGCCAGATTTCCTCGTTGCTCTGGTCGGCCAGATGGTTGGCATCGAAGTGCTTGGCATAGAGCTTGCGCCACTCGTTAGCACACCATGTGGGGAAGTGAACACCGTTGGTAACGTAGCCAACGTGGCTCTCCTCGGGATAGTAACCGTTCCAGATACCGGCAAACATCTTCTTGCTGACCTCACCGTGCAACCAGCTTACGCCGTTAACCTCCTGACAGGTATTGCAAGCGAAGGTAGACATACAGAAGCGCTCGCCCTTGTCCTCGGGATTCATGCGGCCCATGCCGATGAACTCGTCCCAAGAGATACCCAGAAGCTGGGGATAACCGCTCATGTACTTAGAGAACAGCTGCTCGTCGAAGTAGTCGTGACCTGCAGGCACGGGAGTGTGAACGGTGTAGAGAGAGCTTACGCGAACCAGTTCGAGGGCCTCGGTGAAGCTGAAACCATCCTTAACGTAGTCAACCAGACGCTGTACGTTGCACAGTGCTGCGTGACCCTCGTTGCAGTGGTAAACGTCCTTCTTGATGCCAAGCTGCTTCAGCAGCAGAACACCACCGATACCCAGCAGGATCTCCTGCTTCAGACGGTTCTCCCAGTTACCACCATACAGAGCGTGGGTGATGGAACGGTCGAACTCGCTGTTCATATCGTTGTCGGTGTCAAGCAGATACAGCTTAACGCGACCAACGTTTACACGCCAAACGTATGCGTGAACAAAGTAGTTCATGTAGGGAACATCCACAACCATGGGAGTGCCGTCAGCATTGAGCTGCTGCTCGATGGGCAGTGAACCGAAGTTCTGAGCCTCATAGTTGGCAACCTGCTGGCCGTCCATGCTCAGGGTCTGTGTGAAGTAACCGTAGCGATACAGGAAACCTACAGCACACATGTCCACGTTGCTGTCAGAAGCCTCCTTGATGTAGTCACCGGCCAAGATACCAAGACCACCAGAGTAGATCTTCAGCACCTGGTTCAGACCATACTCCATGCAGAGGTATGCAACGGAAGCGCGGTTCTTGTCGGGCTCCACGTCCATGTACTGACGGAACTGTGAGTACACGTCGTTCATCTTCTTCACGATGGCCTTGTCCTGAGCCAACTCCTCCATTCTCTCATGAGAGAGACGCTCCAGCAGGAGAACGGGGTTCTGGCCGCACTCGGCATACAACTTGGGATCCAAGCTGGTAAACAGGCTACGTGCATCGTGATTCCAAGCCCACCACATGTTATGGGCCAGTTCATTCAACTTCTCCAACTCGGCAGGGATGTTGCTCTTTGCAGAGACAGCTCTCCATGCAGCCGCATTGGCGTTGCTTGCTTTAATTCTCATAATTGTTTGTTTTTATTTGTTTATTCTTGTATTTTTCAATAAGGTAGAATAAGGTGGTCTTATTTTGAAGCGACACGGATATCGCGGTTCTTCAATGCTATATCGTAAGCCTCGTAGTAGTACTTGATGAAGTTCTTCCACAGGGCCTTGTCAGACAGTTTCTTGGCCTTCTTGCGCACCTCTTCCACTTCCTTGTCGGAAAGGCGGGAGAAGTCGGAAACGGTCTCCTTGATACGGTCGGCAACCTCACTGTAGTTATAGTCGGTACGACGGATTACCTCCACACCGTCCATGATGGTGGAGTTGCCACCCTTCACGCTGTTTGCCCACATGCCGAAACCGGAAAGGCTGGTGGTGACACAGGGAACGTGGAAAGCCACACTCTCCAGGGGAGTATAGCCCCATGGTTCATAGTAAGAAGGATATACGCTGAGGTCCTTGCCGATGATGACATCATAATAGCTGATGTTTATCACACCGTCCTTGCCGTCCAGATAACAGGGAACGAAAATCAACTTTACCTTGTCTTCGGGACGGTTCCACATATCATGATATTTCATCATGCCGGTAACGTTGTCATGGCTCATATCGTTCAGCCAATGGGTAATTACGGGACATTCCAGAGGTGTGTCGAACCTGTCGGGGCTGCAAAGACGCTCCACAAGGTCTTCACGGGGCTCGCCAACCCAAGCGGGTACCTCAACCAATGCCAGGACCTGCTTGTCCAGGTTCCTGTCGCGGCTGAGACGGTTCATTGCCTCGATGAATACGTCAATGCCCTTGTTGCGGAACTCATAACGTCCGCTTGTACCGACAATCAGAGTGTCTTCAGGGAAGTCGCAGCCTGTCAAACAATTTGCTATGTGCAAAATCATTTCGCGGGCTTCCTTGCGCTTGCGCTTGAACTCTGCCGCCTTGGGCACGAAATCAGCTTCAAAGCCATTGGGCAGGACGGCATGGCACTTCTTGTCCATCAGTTCCTCGCATTCGTGTGCGGTAACGTCGCTGACGGTAGAGAAGCAGTCAACACGGTGAGCGGTTTCGCGCTCAAGGCTGTGCTTGGCCTCCACGTTCAGCTCCTTGGACATCTGTGTGCCGTTGTAGGCCCAGAGATAGTCGTACAAGGGCTTGTTGTTGCCGGCTATGCTGCGGCCGATGGTTGTGGCATGGGTGGTGAAGATAGTTGCAATGGCAGGTACGTTCTGCTGGATGTACATCGCACCGAGACAGGTCATCCACTCGTGAGCCTGATATACCACGTTCTTGCAAGTCTTCTCCAGAGAATGACGGAAGAAACTCTCTACCACAAGACCGGCAGCATAAGAAAACATGTTGGCCTCGTCGTAGTCACCATAACCGTTCATGCTGTCCACCTTGGCATACTCCCAAAGGTTTGCATACAACTGGTCGCGCATGGGGAAATATTTGTTGAAGGCTACCAGAACCACGCATGGCTGGCCGGGAATGTTCCAACGGCCTACACGTACTTCAAGTCCCTCCTTGCGGGCCTTGGCTGTCCAAGACTTCCACATCTTCTTATCTTCGATGAACAGAGGATTCTCTTTTCCTTGCCAAAAATCAGGACCAATAAAAACAACCTTGTCAGGCATGGCTTCCTGGAGGGTTTTGGCACGAGTAGAAAGGACGGTGTAGATACCACCGACCTTGTTGCAGACTTCCCAACTTGACTCAAAAATGAAGTCGGGAGAGAGCTTTGTATTTGCCATTATGATAGTTTTAATCTTATAAATTACCTTAAACCGCGTGCAAAGATACAAATTTTTATTTAAAAAACGTAAAAATCGCTGTCAATTTATCACTTAGTATTCCTTTTTGAATAACTTTGCATGAGAATCGCATACATAAGCACATACGGAAATGAGACACATTTTTGCATTACTTGCATTGTCGCTATGCCTTGCCGTCCATGCCGGCAAACCATGGAAACTCAGTTTGACTGACCCGAAAGAAAAGATAACCCTGGACATTGACCTGTACGAGGAAAGCATTGAAGTCCCAGGCATGGAAATGTTCGGTCCCATGAACGGTTATCTGGGCGGAAATATTTACGGAGTATGGACAGTAACCTCATTTCAGATAAAGAAGGACAAGGCCATACTCAGGCTTTCCAACGACCTGGGCAGCGAAACCCAGGAGGCAGAACTGAGTCAGACATCAGACTCCACCTACACGCTGAAACTTCTCGGTTCCACCGTGGTAAAAAGAGCAGAGGGGCGCAAACTTCACAAGATTACGCCCACTCTGAAAATGATTAAAAACCGAGATTGACCTGCCACCCCATCACCAGGGCAACCATATACAGGACGTACAAGGCAATCATTACCGCGCCCTCCATTTTTGTTATCTTGTGGCCGGTGCCTCCGAAGACGAACAGCACTATGCCACTGCCCACCAGTGCAATCCAGTCAAGCGTTCCGATACCCTTGATGTTCATCGGACAGATAAAGGCACTGGTACCCAGTATAAAGAAGATATTTAACAGGTTACTGCCTATGGCATTGCCCAGTGCCAAACCCTTGCTGCCCTTTCTTGCGGCAACAATGCTGGTGGCCAACTCCGGCAAGCTGGTACCCGCGGCAAGGATGGTAAGCCCCACTACCCTTTCGCTCATTCCGCATGAAGTGGCCAAAGACGAAGCGCTGGACACAAGCAACTGGCCACCGCCTACAAGGCATACCAAACCAATCAGCATATAGAGCAAGGTCTTGCCCCAACCATATATAATTCCGCCTCCATCTTCCTGCTCTTCTCCGCTACGCGCAACATTATATGAATATATCATGTACATGCTGAAGCACATCAACAGGACAAGTGCGTCCCATCTGCTCAGTGTTCCGTCCTGAGACAATGCTACCAGGATAAGCGAGGAATATATCACAAAGAGAATATCTCTCGTCAGCAGTTTCTTTGTCAACGACATGGACATCATCATCGCAGACAAACCTACAATCAACAAGACATTGAAGATATTGCTGCCAACAACATTGCCCACACTCATATCGGCACTGCCATCCAATGCGCTGAAGAAACTTACCACAAACTCGGGCATGCTGGTACCCATGGCCACCACCGTAAGACCGATTACCATCTCACTGACATTCCATCTGCGAGCCATGCTGGACGCTCCGTCGGTGAACTTGTCTGCACCCCACACGACTACTGCAATTCCAACTAAAAGCAAAACGATGTCCAAAAACATTGATTTAATCTCCTATACCTATTTAATATTATTATATTACCTTGACCATAGTCGGGTTTCACAAAAATTGACTGCAAAGATAGTGTATTTTGGATAATTTGACCTTCTATTTGAACTATTTTTTGAATTTTAAAGGAACGAACCTACCTTTTATGCAGAAAAAGCGCTACCTTTGTGCGCAACATGAGAAAGATAGTCTACATATTCACAGTACTTATCTGTGGAATGAGTATTGGAGCATGCCACAACGGGAGGACATCAGACGGGCCACATCAGCCAGACACCCAAATTAAAAAGCCCGACACTCCCTCCCGCGACACACTATTGGTCATAACCATGCCCGAGAATGCCTTATGGGGACATTTGGGAGAAGGTACCGGAATGAGCGTACTGGAATTCATTACGGACAAAGGAGATACGCTATACATTAACAAAGAAAGCGAAATCACCGGAACCCCCGGCATCATCTATGGCAGTATACGCAACTACACCGACAGGTTCTGCCTCACCACCACCGACGGAGGAGAAACACTTGTAAAGGCCGTGAACGTTACGGAAATGCAGGAACTCTGGACCGAGAATGTACGAATTGAGAAATAATCACAAAAGAATATAACAGACAATTATGAAGATCAGAACACTTGCTTTTGCATGCCTGGCTACATTTGCATCTGCAGCCATGGCACAGTTTGAAGGAGCGACCATTGACGAAAGAATTGCTGCCACCGCCGGCGAAGACAGCGTTGTTGTAGGTCGCGGACACATCAGCAGTTTCCAGATGGGCATTGAGAACAAGAACTGGAAAGATGCCCATATCTCATGGAAATGGCTCATGAAGCACGCCCCATACGCCATCTCTGGCCTCTACAAGGGACATGCCCCCTTCATGCTTTACCAGCTGATTATAGCCGAACAGGACCAGACAAAGAAACTGGAATACTTCAACGACCTGATGTACATGTTCGACCAGCGTGCCGCACGTCTGGACACGCTCAACAGCATGGAGAAGAGAGACAACCTGAAGAGCACTCTGGGTGACGTTCTCGCCATCAAGGCTGACTACTACAACTGGACCGCTCCCTCCACTCCTGGTTCAAACTACACTCTGAACACCAGTTACAAGAACTATTCAGAGGCTATCAAGATGATTAACGAAAAGGGCGGACGCGAGGTAGAGGGTTCTGTGCTCCAGAACTTCTTCCTGACCTCTGATGCTATGTACAAGAGCGCTCCCAACGCCCTGCGCGAGCAGTATCTGCAGGACTACCTGGACTCAAAGGATGCTTGCGAAACCATGCTCCAGTTGGCAAAGGAGGCCCAGGCTGCCGGCGAAGACGCCAAGGCACAGAAGTTGCTGGCCAAGTACGAAGGCCCTCTGGCCCTTATCGAGCAGACCTTCGCAAACAGCGGTGCGGCTGACCGCGAGCAGATCATTGCCATCTACACCAAGAAGTTTGATGTATACAAGAGCGATGCAGCCAAGCTGAACTCCTCTCTGAACCTGATGGCCCAGAACGGTTGTGACAACGACTCCATCTATTTCGTATATGCAAAGGCTGCCTACGACATCCAGCCCACCTTCACCGCCTCTATCGGTCTGGCACAGAAGGCACAGAAGGACGGCAAGGCTTCTGAAGCCCTCTCCTACTACGACAAGGCTCTGGAACTCGCTGCCGACGACGCCACACGTGGCAGAATCTGCATCAAGGTTGCCCAGGCTCTTATCTCCAGCGGTGGTTTCGCAAAGGGTGAGGAATACATCAACAAGGCAATCGCCTTCAACCCTGCCCTCACCGGTGCCGCTTACTGGCAGATGGCCATGAGTCTCATCAAGGCACACGACCTGAAGGGTGCCGTTGGTTATTGCGACAAGGCAGGACAGGCCGACATCACCTATGCCAACCGTGCCGAGGACATGAAGAAGCGTCTCAACGAGGCTATTGCACAGCAGGCTACCAACGCAAGAATGCAGGCCGAGTACAACGAGTACATGCGTAAGAAGAAGGCTGAGGAAGACTTCTGGAACCAGAAGTAAGCCAACACATAATACAACAACAAACGAAAAGCAGGATTGCTACTTGAATGTGCAATCCTGCTTTTTGTATCCTCCTCTTAATATTGATGTCCATAACAAAAATTATTGCTGTCAGATAAAACTACATCAACACAAAAACGGTCATTAGCGTTATGATGATAATGGACTGGGAAAATCCACTATGTGACACACAAAGTCCATACAGAGGACAGATAAAATTGTCCCAGTCATTACAATCGTTCCCGATTAGCACCCACTCCAGTCATCACTGGTAGTAAAATTTATCATCAGTGATGGTAAAATCTATCACCACTGACGGTAAAATCTATCACCACTGATGGTAAAATCTATCACTACTGACGGCAAAATCTATCACTACTGACGGCAAAACTTATCACCAGCGACGGCAAAACTTATCAGTTATAATGGTTCATGTGCAAACCAACATGAAGCAGCCCGAGAAATACGTGATGCAAGTCTTGAACGCCAATACGTCAACAACTGTTTATAAGAGAACAGGAGAGGAATCCGACATATGACCATTACCAGACATTAGTTCATTTGTTTGCGGACAACAAGCAATAAACCCAAACCTGTCAATAGACTGTAGCGCCAATGAAGGTATAATCATCATAACGCCAAGACCGATTGGGGAAAAAAATAAGATCCAAGACCTAATGGCCTTGAACCTTATTTAGTTTGTTCCTTGTGTATTCTGAACTTATGCTTCTGCGATGGGCTCAACGCTTACGGTTGAACGGTTCAGACGACCCTTGCGGAATGTCACGATACCGTCTGCCAGAGCGTACAGAGTGTCATCCTTGCCGATGCCTACGTTCTTGCCAGGATAGTGGCGTGTGCCACGCTGACGAACGATTACGTTACCGGCAATGCACTTCTCACCACCGAAGATCTTGATACCGAGTCGCTGTGATGCTGACTCACGGCCGTTCTTTGAACTACCAACACCTTTTTTATGTGCCATTCTGTGTTCCTCCTGTGATTTTAGTGATTAAGCAATAACTTCCTTGATAGTCAACTCGGTGAACTGCTGACGGTGACCGTTCAGCTTGCGGTAACCCTTGCGACGCTTCTTGTGGAATACCAGAACCTTGTCGCCCTTTACCAGGGGAGATACCACTTCACATACAACCTTGGCACCCTCTACGGTGGGAGCACCTACGGTGATTGTACCGTTGTTGTCTACCAACAACACTTTCTCAAACTCAGCAGCCTGACCAGCCTCGGCACCAACGATGTGGTGTACGAAGAGCTTCTTGCCGGCTTCAGCCTTGAACTGCTGACCGTTAATCTCAACGATTGCGTACATTTGTTTATTTATTATTTAACGGGTTTGACCGCGGGGCGAAACCATCTCGTGGTTCACTTTTTCGGGCCTCAACGGCATAAATCGGGTGCAAAGTTAGTGTATTTCTGCGAGATGTGCAAGAAATAGGATGCTAATTTGTTACTTTTTTGCGTTGTAGCGCTTGTTCAGACCTGTTACGATGTCCTTGGTGATGTTGTACTTGGGGTTGGCGATAAGCAGATTGTCGCCGGCCTTGATCATCACGTAGTCATATTTCTTTGTCTGGTTGTATATCTTCAGGAAAGCCTGTATACTGTCGCGTGCTTCCTGGTTGATGCGTGCCTGTTCTTCGTTGAACTCATTGTTCAGTTTGGCAGCCAGTTGCTGGAGTTCCATTTCCTGCTGCTGGAGGCTCTGCTGGGCGCGTTCCAGTTCGTCGCGTGTCTGGAAGCCGTTGTTCTCGTACTTGCGTTGCATGGCAGTTGCGCTTGACTCCAGTTTGCGCTGCTTCTGTGCCAGTGTGTTCTGGATGTCTGTACCCTTGCGTGTAAGAACTTCCTCATAGTCCTTGTAGAGTTGGTACTGACTCATCAGGCTGTCCAGTTCCACGTAGGCTATGCGCAGGCCTGTTGCCTCTGTCTCAGCTGTTTGTGCAACCTCTTCGTTGCCTGTTTCCTTGTTGTTGCTGCATGATGCAAGGCCCAGGGCGATGCTCATGGCGAGAAAAAGATACTTTTTCATTTCTGTTTCTATGTTATTTTTTCGTATGTTCCTTGACTTTGTGCGGACTCTGATGGCGCATCATCCTGTCCATACTCTGTACGCAGTGTATGCCTTTCTTGCGCATCTCGGGACTTTGCCCTATGTGCAGACTGCGGAATTTGCCTCCTTTTTGCAGGATTATGCGTATGGAGAGCAGCAGTATGCTGATTGCGCAAATTCCAAGCGTCAGAAGTAATAGTTTCAACATTTATTTGTATATTTGCATGCGCAAAGTCATGGTTTCGGTTGGCAAAGATAGTGAATATTTGCTAATCTGCCAAATAAAACACCTTGGCAATGCGTTATTTTAATATTAACGACCTAATAACCGAATTGATATGATGGATTTGAAACCTGCCTCGGTATTTGAGGCTTTTAGTGAGATAAACCGAGTTCCCCGCCCCTCAAAGAAGGAGGACAAGATGATGGAATACCTGTTGGAAGTAGGCCGTAGTCTTGGTTTGGAAACCCAGCGCGACGAGATAGGCAATGTGGTCATCCGCAAGCCTGCCACTCCGGGTATGGAGGACCGTCCTATACTGGTTCTGCAGAGCCACATGGACATGGTGTGCGAGAAGAACAACGATGTGGAGTTCGACTTCGACAACGATGCCATACAGGCTTATGTGGATGGAGACTGGATGAAGGCAAAAGGTACTACACTGGGTGCTGATGACGGTATCGGCTGTGCCATGGAGATTGCCATCCTGCGTGCCAACGACATTAAGCACGGTCCTCTGGAGTGTGTCTTCACCCGTGACGAGGAAACCGGCCTGACAGGTGCCGAGGCCATGCCTGCTGATTTTCTGAAGGGCAGGATGATGGTGAACCTTGACAACGAGGAAGAGGGCTATATCTTTGTAAGTTGTGCCGGCGGTTGCCGTACCACGGCGACTTTCCGCTATGAGGACGAGCCTGTGGAGGACGGCATGTTCTTCGTGCGCCTGACCATCAAGGGCCTGACCGGCGGCCATTCAGGCGACGATATCAACAAGATGCGTGCCAATGCCAACAAGTTGCTTGCACGTTTCCTTTACATGCAGCAGGCAAAGACCGATCTGCGACTGGCCGACATACAGGCAGGCGGCTTGCACAATGCCATCCCCCGCGAAGCATCATGTGTGGTGTCCGTGCCCTATGCCTACAAGGAGCAGATCCGCGTTGACTGGAACATCTTCCAGGCAGACGTGGAGGAGGAGTATAGCCGTACGGAGAAGACCATGGAGTTCATTCTGGAAAGTGTGGATGCTCCAGAGAGCGTGGTTGACAAGAAGACCGCACGCAACCTTATCCTTGCCCTGCAGGCCGTGGACAACGGTATCTTTGCCATGTGCCAGGACATAGACCTTGTGGAGACGAGTTCCAATCTGGCCAGTATCAGAAAGAACGCAGAGGAGCACACCATCGTTGTTAATTCCAGCCAGCGAAGCAGCATCCTCAGCGCACGCCACAATATGGCCGCCACATTCCGTGCCCCCTTTGAACTGGCAGGTGCAGAAGTGGTGAGCGGAGAGGGTTATCCCGGATGGAAGATGAACCCCAACAGCAAGTTGCTGGTGGTTGCCGTGGAGCAGTACAGGAAACTCTATGGCAAGGACCCCTTCGTGGGCGGAATACATGCAGGACTGGAGTGCGGACTCTTCAGCGAGAAGTTCCCAGGCATGGACATGGTGAGCCTTGGTCCCACGATGCGTGGTGTGCATAGCCCCGACGAGCGCATGCTCATCCCCAGCGTACAGTTGGTATGGGATCACCTCCTGGCTATATTGGCAAATATCTAAACAAAGGAAACGGACTTGAAGCGATTTCCCTTATATATATATATAATAGGTGTACTGATGGCGATGGTCAGCAGTTGCGATGACTATGATTCGTGGACGGCTGACCCTCATGCGCAACTCACATTCGGGCGCGATACCGTCAGTTTTGACACCTTGATAAGCACGGTGAGCAGCAGCACCCAGCGCCTGTTGGTGTATAACCACAACAAGAGCGGAGTGCGCATCAGCGACGTGCGCCTGAAGCATGTCGGCCAGAGCCCTTTCCGTGTGAACGTGGACGGCCAGTTCCTGCATGAGGGTCAGGGTACCGATTTCGAGGTGAGGAAGAACGACAGCATCTTTGTCCTCGTGGAGGTAACCCTGCCGGATACCGATACGGACACCGTCGCAATGCATACCGACAGCCTTTGCTTCACATTGGAAAGCGGCACAGTACAGTATGTGACGCTCATGGCAGGCGGACAGAACGCGTTCCATTGGCGAGGGGTAAGGGTAATAGATCAGGACTCCATTCTGCAAAGCCGTCGTCCTGTTGTAATCTATGACAGCCTTTATGTCTCTCCAGGTGCAACACTTACCGTGGTGGCAGGCACGAATTTGTACTTTCATCAGCATGCCTCCATGCGTGTGGACGGCACACTGGTGGTGAACGGCACTTTGGAGGAACCTGTTGTTTTCCGTGGCGACAGGACAGGAAACCTGTTCGACTATCTGCCCTACGACAATACACCCCAACAATGGGGCGGTGTGTACCTCAACGGATCGGGGCATAAACTGACATACCTGGACCTACACAGCAGCACCTTCGGCATCAAGGCCGAGGATACTGACATAGAACTGGCCAACTGTGTGATTCACAACACAGGAGGCAATGCCTTGTGGACAAAGAACTGCCGTGTCAAGGCATACAACACGCAGATAAGCAATGCCTTCGGCAATCTCTATCAGATGATAGGCGGAGAGACGGAGATGACCTTCTGCACCCTGGCGCAGTTCTACAATTTCGATGCCAACAGAGGTTGGGCATTGAACTTGAGCGACTATGATGTGGAATACGGCGATACGATGTTCTACGACGTTTCGCGTGCCAATTTTACCAACTGTATCATCACAGGTTATGGCGATGACGTCATCTTGGGCAGTTTCATCAAGGAGAGCAAGTTCCAGGACTCTGTGCAATTTCGTTTCCAGCGCTGTTTCCTGAATACGGTGTATAGCGATGGCGACTCCGTGCGCTTCGTGCGCAATCTCTATGAGAATCCCGAGGACACCATGTCCTACGGACGTCAGTTCCTGCTCTTTGACACTTACGCACGACTCTATGACTTCACGCCCGACACGCTGGCGCATTTCTGCGACAGTGCTGATGTCTACTGGGCTGAGGAATTCCCCCTCGACCGCCTTGGCAGAAGTCGTGAGGCAGACGGACGTGCCGACATAGGTGCGTATGAGAATGTTCAGCGTCAGAGCAAGGGAGATGCAGAAAAGAAGGAGGAGGAGGAATGAAGGTAACACTGTTGGTCGTGGGCAAGACCACGGACAAGCATATCATTGCTCTGGTGGACGAATACCTGGCACGCCTGAAGCATTACCTGCCAACTGATATTGAGGTAATCCCCGAACTCCGTCAGACGAAGGCCCTGTCCGAGGCCCAGCAGAAGGAGGCAGAGGCTTCGCTGATACTGTCACGCATACAACCGGGCGACAGGGTGGTGCTCCTCGACGAGCATGGCGTGGAGAGGCGTAGCGTGGAGTTTGCCTCCTGGATGCAGAAGAAAATGCTTTCGGGCACCAAGCGCCTCCTGTGCATAGTTGGCGGACCTTATGGCTTTGCTCCTGCCGTATATGACCGGGCAGACGAGAAAATATCCCTTTCGCAGATGACCCTGTCCCACCAGATGATTCGACTGCTCTTTGTGGAACAGGTGTATCGTGCCATGACAATATTGAACGGAGAACCTTATCATCACGAATGAGAGGCAGGACCCCCTCAGTCCCCCTGTATGGGGAGGAGAGGGTGAACGTTTAACGATTAGCGGGTGAGCGGAAATATTATAAAACGAAATACAAACAATAAAATATACAATTATGCTTAGTGTAGAAGAATTGAACGAGAGGCTTATTGACCTTGCTTTCAGCGAGGACATAGGCGATGGTGACCACACCACATTGTGCTGCATCCCAGCAGACAGCATGGGCGAAAGCAAGTTGTTGATCAAGGAAGAGGGCATCTTTGCCGGTGTGGAGATAGCCAAGCAGGTCTTCCACAGATTCGACCCCACTATGGAAGTGGAGGTGTACATCGAGGACGGTGCACATGTGAAGCCCGGTGATATAGTGATGAGCGTGAAGGGCAAGGAGCAGAGCCTTCTGCAAACCGAGCGCCTGATGCTGAACATCCTTCAGCGCATGTCCGGCATAGCCACCATGACCCACAAGTACCAGCAGGCCCTCATAGATGCCGGCACCAAGACCCGTGTGCTGGACACTCGCAAGACCACTCCCGGCATGCGCATGCTGGAGAAGGAGGCCGTGAAGATAGGCGGAGGCATGAACCACCGTATAGGCCTGTTCGACATGATTCTGTTGAAGGACAACCACATTGACTTCTGCGGTGGCGTGCACAACGCCATCAGCCGTGCCAAGCAGTATTGCAAGGATCATGGCAAGGATCTGAAGATAGAGTGCGAGGTTCGCAACTGGAAGGAACTGGAGGAGGCTCTGGCCGAGGGTTGCGACCGTATCATGTTCGACAACTTCACTCCAGAGGACACCAGGAAGGCAGTTGAACTTGTTGCCGGCCGTGCCGAAACGGAGTCAAGCGGCGGCATCACCTTCGACACCATGATACCATACGCTCAGGCAGGCGTGGACTTCATCAGTTTCGGTGCCTTGACACACAGCGTCAAGGGTCTGGACATGAGTTTCAAGGCCGCAGGTTCCGATAAGTTGGTGATAAAGTAATAATTTCTAAGGTCCTTAAAGTCCTTAAAGTCCTTAAGGTCTTTAGGGGCCTTAAAGTCTCTAATCCCTAATTAAAAGACTATGCGTAAGATATTCTCAATCATCTGTCTCCTGCTCGTCTCTGTGATGGCCATGCCTTGCACCAACCTTATCGTGGGCAAGAAGGCTTCCACCGATGGCAGCGTGATAATCAGTTATAGCAGTGATAGTTATGGTATGTTCTCGTCCCTCTACTACAAGCCTCGCATGAAGCATGCCAAGGGAACCATGCGCCCCATCTATCACTACGAGACAAGCAACTACCTGGGCGAGATTCCCGAAGCAGAGGAAACGTATCAGGTAACAGGTTTCCTGAACGAATACCAGTTGAGCATCATGGAAACCACTTTCGGTGGCCGCCCCGAACTGGACGGAGGTCCCGGCATCATGGATTACGGTTCACTGATGTGGATAGCCCTGGAGCGTTGCAAGACCGCACGCGAGGCCATCAAACTCATCGACGAGTTGTGCCAGAAGTACGGCTATCAGTGTAGCGGCGAGAGTTTCACCATTGCCGACAAGAACGAGGTGTGGATTATGGAACTCATCGGCAAGGGCAAGGACGAAATGGGTGCCGTATGGGTGGCCCGCCGCATGCCCGACGACATGATCAGCGCACATGCCAACCATAGCCGTATCCGTCAGTTCCCTCTCAAGGACAAGGAGAACTGCCTCTACTCAAAAGATGTCATCTCTTTCGCTCGCAAGAAGGGTTACTTCATCGGCAAGGACAAGGACTTCTCCTTCTCCGAGGCATACGCTCCCATAGATTTCGGTGCCAAGCGCTATTGCGAGGCACGCGTATGGAGTTTCTTCAACAAGTGGGCTGCCGAGGACATGAAACCCTATCTGCCCTATGCCATGGGCGAGGACGTTAATCCCGAGACAAAGCAACCCATCGACGGCATACCTCATGAAATGCCCCTTTGGGTGAAGCCCAAGCAACTCCTGAGCACTCAGGACGTCAAGGATATGATGCGCGACCACTACGAGGGAACACCCATGGACATCACCGAGGGTCTTGGTTCTCTGCCCTGGAAGATGCCTTACCGCGTTACTCCTCTGTCCTACAAGGTTGACGGCAAGGAGTATTTCAACGAGCGTCCCATCAGCACAGTGCAGTCCAGTGCCATCTACGTTGCCCAGATGCGCGACTGGTTGCCCGACTATATCGGCGGTGTCCTCTGGTTCGGTAATGACGATGCCAACATGGTGGCTCTGACTCCCATCTACTCATGCCTGGAGAGCGTGCCCGATTGTTATAGTGCCAAGCACGCCAATGCCACAACCTTCAGTTTCCGCAATGCCTACTGGGTGTGTAACTGGGTAAGCAACATGGTGTACTACCGCTATGACCTCCTCTTCCCCGAACTCCAAGCCGTGCGCGACCGTCTTGAAAAAGACTTCAATAGTGTTCAGGACTATATGGAGGCAAAGGCCAAGGAAATGGGAGAGACTGAGGGCAAGAAGTTCCTCAGCGACTATAGCCTCCGCATGTCAGGCATGATGCTGGACGAATGGATGCAACTGGCACAGAAACTCATTGTCAAGTACAACGACATGTGCGTGAAGAAGGTTGACGAAAAGGGCGACTACATCCTCACCCCCGGTGGCGAACCCGTAGCCCCCCAGCGCCCCGGCTACCCTGAGCACTATCTTCGAAAGATGGTGGAGGAGAGCGGCGACAAGTACTTGATAAAGTGACACAAGAATACGTAACCGTTATATCCACCATTCCATGCAGTTATGACTGCTATTTTATAAATCGGTATTTAACCTAAATCTGTCAATAGACTGTTATGCGCTAATGAAGGTTTCTTTTTGACATCCCTTTTGTCGCTTCTCTGTTACGATGGCCCCCCATTGCGCCCTCAAGGCGACAAAACATCTGTTCAAAAATTAAGACCATTTTATCATCATCACACTAATGACCGATTGTGGTTAAGGAAATACATACGGCTCAGTTGCAATATCGCAACTGAGCCGTTTCCGTTTTCCCGAAAGGAATCTTTCTATTCCGCCATTACCTCTACGGTCATGCTGATGTCCTGCTTGGGACGGTCGCCCCGCATGGTTTCGCATGACTGGATGCGCTCTACCACATCTAGTCCTTCTACAACTTCACCGAAGACGGTGTACTGGCCATCCAGGTGTGGGGTGCCGCCTATGGTGGTGTAGACTTCAGCCTGTTCCGGCGTGAGGCGAGGTTTCTCCATTTCCTGACAGATGACATGCGTTTCGGCATTCAACTGGTCCTGCAATTCCTGAAGGCCTGCCCTGTCGCGATTCTTGCGCATCTGGATTATCTCTGCCCTGTGCTCGGCAACAAGGCGGTCAAACACGGCCTGTTCCTGTTGCATCTGCATCTGGCGCTCCATCTGCTTCAGTTGGCCGGCATTGTACTTCTGTCCCCATACAATGTAGAACTGACTGCCACTACTCTCACGCTCGGGGTTCATGTCGTCGCCCAAACGTGCCGCACTTAGGGCACCGCGTTTGTGGAAGAGTTTGGGATAGACTATCTCGGCAGGTATGGTATAGTCTGGTCCTCCCGTGCCAAGCATCTTGCCGGCAGGTGCACCTATGCTGTCGGGATCGCCGCCCTGAATCATAAAGTCCTTGATGACACGGTGGAAGAGCGTGCCATTGTAATAGCCCTCGTTTGCCAACTTGATGAAGTTGTCCCTGTGCTTGGGTGTCTCGTCATAGAGGCGCACAATGATGTCGCCCATGGATGTGTGTATCTTTACTTGTGTTGACATATATCAGCATTCTTGTTTATACAAAAGAATGGATGTAGCGAACAAGGCACTACATCCATTCCATACTATTCTGTTTCCTTAATTATATAAGGTTACTTCTTCTCTGCTTTCTTGGCAGAAGCCTTCTTGGCGGGTGCCTTCTTTGCAGGAGCCTCTTCCGTCACGGGAGTTTCTTCCTTTGCAGGGGCAGCCTTCTTGGCAGGTGCTTTCTTGGCAGGAGCCTTCTTGGCGGGAACTGGCTCTTCTGCCTTCTCAGCCTTGCCCTCGAACTTCTCCAGACGTGCACGCAGTACGCTGATTTCGTTCTCCTTGACGGTGAGTTCGTCACCAAGGTTGGCAATCTGGGTGTAGAGTGCGTTCAACTCGTCGTTCTCCACGTTCTCAGAGAAGAGGTCGTTCACTCTCTTCAGGAAGTCGCCCAGGATGTTCATATAGTTGGTGAAAGCATCGAAAGCGCTGTCATAGAAACTACGCAACATGGGCACAGCCTGAGGCTTGGTGGTCATGTACTGGAAGTTGTTGGTTGCCTGCAAGCGGTCCCAGTCCTGCTTTATACGACGGTCCTTGCATGCCAGGATACGGCCAACGAGTTTCTCTTCGTACAACTTTGCGAAAGCCTCGCGCTGCATGGTGTTACCCAACCAGCCTGAGATGTCGCGCTCCTCGTCGTTCCAAGACATGGGGTAAGGAACGTCGATGGTGTCCACTGCCTTGCGGTTCTCCACCAACTCTGCGGGAGTGGCGAAACCGATGCCGCGCTGTGCTGCGCATACGGGCAGAGCCTTGATGAAGTCCAGGATGTTGCTGCTCAGGGGTTGGAACATACCGATGGCGCAGAGTTCCATACCGATGGTGATAACCTCCTCGCTCTGGGGCAGGTTAGCAATCCAGTCGATGTACTTGTCGGCCATGAGGGGATATTCGTTCCAATTGCTGTCTGAGAAGCGCAGGCAGATGTCGTCGCTCAACTTATAGTCGCGCATGAGGACAGAAATACGGTTGTCAACAGCGCAAGAATATACGTAGTGGGGGCTCTTCCAACCGAGGATGTGCTTTGCACCCTCAACGATGATACCCTTGTAGCCCATGTCGGCTGCCATGCTGCCAATCTCGTCGCTATAGATGAGGTTGGAGTTGCGCATAACCTTAGGCTCTACACCGAACAGTTCCTTAACGCGGCCAGCCAGACGGGCAACCTCGTTCTTGAAACTCTCCTCGCTGCCGATAGAAGCCAAACCATGGCTGTAGGGCTCTGCCAGGAAGTCGGCCTTGCCGGTCTCTGCAATCTGCTGCAACAGGTCAATTACCTCGGGAGCATACTGCTCGAGCATCTCGATGGCAACACCGGAGAGAGAGAAACAGCACTTGAAGTTGTCGTTCTGCTTGCACATTTCCAACAGGGTGGTCAGTGCGGGAACGTAACTGTTGTCGGCTGTGTCGCGGATAGCGCGCTCGTTCTCATAGTCATCGTAATAGTAGTGGT
Organism: Bacteroidaceae bacterium; assembly: GCA_017503065.1. The sequence continues at coordinate 66,000 of JAFVTT010000024.1, forward strand.
CCTTGCCGATTTCAAAGAAACGATAGCGCTTCAGATGAACAGGCTGATGTATCTCGAAATATAAACAAATCTGTTTCATAACTTGAATTCTTAATCTTTGATTTCTAATATGTTTAGCGTAGTCGCTTCTTTAATTACTTTATATTCTTTACTGCGTTGAGGTAGTCATCGTTGTTGAAGTATCCGCGGCCGCAGAGTTGGTTGTAGCACTCGCGAATGCGCAAGCCCACCTTCTCCCAGGTGATGCGGTCAACCTCCTTGATGCCCTCCTCTGACAGATAGTTGTAGAGTGCCTCGTTGGTGCAGACGCTGTACATGGCATCGGCCATGGCGTCGATGTCCCAGTAATCCACCTTGATGACGTTGTCCAGAATCTCGCCGCAACCAGACTGCTTGGAGATGATGGAAGGACAGCCGCACTGCATGGCCTCAAGAGGTGCGATACCGAAGGGTTCGGACACTGAGGGCATCACGAACACGTCGGAGTTCTTGTATGACTCGTACACCTGCTTGCCCTTCTGGAATCCGGGGAAGTGGAAGCGGTCTGCAATGCCACGCTCTGCCGCCAACTGGATCATGGCGTTCATCATGTCGCCGCTACCTGCCATGCAGAAGCGGATGTTGCGTGTACGCTGGAGCACCTTTGCAGCAGCCTCCACGAAGTATTCGGGACCCTTCTGCATGGTGATACGGCCAAGGTATGTCACAACCTTCTCGCCGGGAGTCTTGTTGGGAACGATGTCCAGCAGGTCCTGGCTGAGTGGATAAACGGCATTGTGCATGGCTACGCACTTGCGCGGATCCTGATGATACTGGTGGATGACTGTCTGGCGAGTATGCTCTGATACGCACATGATGCAGTCTGCATGGTCCATACCGTTCTTCTCGATGCTGTATACGGTGGGGTTCACCTTACCGCGTGAGCGGTCGAAGTCTGTAGCGTGAACGTGTATGCAGAGTGGCTTGCCGCTTACCATCTTGGCATGTACGCCAGCTGGGTATGTCAGCCAGTCGTGTGCGTGTATCAGGTCGAAGTCCTCGCTTCGTGCGAGTACGCCTGATATGATGCTGAAGTTATTGATTTCGTCATGCAGGTTGCTGGGATAGCCTCCGGCAAACTGTATGCAACCCAGGTCGTCCAGTCCCTGCAGGTAGTTGAAGTCTGCATAGAGATGGTCGCGGAAACGATAATAGTCCTCTGCCGTGTGTCCCACGAAGCGGTCCTTTATCCAGTCGTAGTTGGCATCGCGCCATACCACGGGCACCTGGCTCATATTGATAATCTTCAGGAACTTTTCCTCCTCGCCTGTAGGTTTGGGCAGGCAGAAGGTGGTTTCCACGTCACCCTGAAGATCCAGTCCTCTTGCTATACCATAACTGGCAACTGCGAGACCTCCGTAAATCTTAGGAGGAAACTCCCAACCGAACATTAGTACTTTCATGTATGTGTCCTCCTTATTTAATATTCGTTATACTGGTCCAAAAGTTTCACTACTCGCATAATCTCTGCCACGTTCATTGCAAATGATATTGCACCACGTCCGTGGAAGGGAGGATTGCCGTCGAAGAGTTCGGGTATAGTGCCGATGCAGTGGTAGAAGAGTTCCTCTTCGTAACCTACGAGCAGGCGATCCACGAAACTTACGCGAGACATCTTGTGGACGTTCAGGCATGCCTCCATGTAGAAACCTGCCAGCCATGGCCATGCGGTACCCTGATGGTAAGCATAGTCGCGCTGCACCTGAGGACCTACATACATGGGGTTGTAGCCGGAACTCTTCGGAGAGAGGCTGCGCAGACCCTTGGGTGTGAGCAACTCCTTGGTACAGAAGTCCAGTACGGATTTCTGTTGCTTCTTGTCCAGAGGACTGTAGTCGAACGCTACGGCAAAAATCATGTTGGGACGTACCAGATAGTCGCGATAACCGTCCACGCAATAGTCGCACAGATAGCCGTGTTCGTTCCAGAACATGCCCACGAAACTCTTGCTTACCTGCTCTGCCAGTTCGGAAAGCATTTTCACGTTCTTGGCGTCGCCGGTGTGTGTGCACAGGTCAATATAGAATTTGATGGCGTTGTACCACAGGGCGTTGAACTCTACGATGTAGCCTGTACGTGGCACGATGGGGCGTCCGTTGGCAGTGGAGTTCATCCATGTGATGGCCTTGTCGCGGCCTTCGCTGTAGACAAGTTTGTTGTCCATCACCTTGAGGTTGGGATGGTTGTCTGCCAGTATCCAGTCCATGATGTCGCGTACGAGTGCGCTGTACTTCTCCACGCAGGAGTCCATGCCAACGAACTTGCCGTACTGCTGTATGCACCAGATAGCCCACAGAAGCACATCGGGCTGGTCCATTTCCTGGATGCTGACCTCAATCTTCTCGTCCTTCATGAATGCGCGGATAGCCTTTTCGGCGGTCTCCATCACATCGTCGTACTTGGTGAGTTCGTTGTTGGTCAGGGTCAAGCCGGGCAATGCAATGAACTGGTCGCGTGCGCGGCACTTGAACCAGGGGTAGCCTGCCAGCACATAGTCCTCGTGCTCGCGGTGCACGATGAACTGGTGTGCGCTGTTCACCAGGGTATTGTAGAAATTGTCGCGCGGTGTGCGGATGTTCACCTCAAACTCTGCCAGTTCAGCCAGTGTCTTGGTGTCAATCTCGCTCAGGCCTGCACTGAAGACTACGCTTTCGCCCTTCTTGATGTTGAACTCAAAGTAACCGGGCACGTAGAGATCTTCGTTGCTTGCATAGCCGCGTTCCTGCTCCTTGGGGTATTCCACGCCCTTGTACCAGTTGGGGTTGTACACGAAGTTGTTCTCCTTGTCCAACTGCATGAACAATTCGGGATAGCCTTCGTACATGCAGGTGCGGATACCGCCCTGCACCTCGTGGTACTCGCGGGAAGCGAGGCTGTTCTCGTGGGTGTACTCGCGAACGCTGCGGAAGGCCAGGAAAGGCTGCAGGCGCAGAGTAGTTTCGCTGTGTGCATCCACCAGGGTGTAGCGGATGATGATGCGGTCCTCGAAGTGCTGGAACATCTGTTCCTTCTTCAGAATCACACCACCCACACGATAGATTGTTGTGGGAACTTTCAGTGAGTCGAACTCACGAATGTACTTGTGTCCACGGGGAGAGAAGTTGTCGCCTGAATACTTGTGCAGGCCGAGGTTGAACTCTGCTCCGTGCTGGATGACCGTGGCGTCCAGACTGGAAAGGAGTACATGATTCTCCTGATCCAGTTCGGGCACTGGCACTACCAGCAGGCCGTGGTACTTACGAGTGTTGCAGTCAACGATTGTTGAGCAAGAATAGGCTCCGGAACGATTCGAGCGCAGGACTTCCTTTGGCAGGCTGTCCTCCAGATTCGTCATCAGAGTCTTGTCAAAACGTAAATAACTCATAGGTATTATATATCTGGGTTAGTCTTTAGCACCTCAAAGTTAGCACTTTTATTTGAGAAAATTTTGCCAATCGGCATAATTGACGTAATTTTGTGCCCAATAACATATTTTCAACGGTATAAATGGCCAAAAAGAGGGTTTCCTGGGAGGAATATCTGGATAAAATCAGCGATATGCTGGACACTTTGACGGACGAGCAACGCGAAATTCTGCTGGAGCACGTCTCAGTGGTGAAATTCAAGAAGAACGAAATTATATATAAGGAGGGTGACCTGCCCACCAACCTGCTCTGTCTGGTGAGCGGAAAGGTGAAAATATACAAGGACGGTGTGGGAGGCAGACCCCAGATTATGCGTGTACTGGGCGAGACGGAATACTTTGCCTACCGCGCATACATGGCCGACGAACCCTTCATCACGGCGGCCGCGGCCTTCGAACCCTGTGTGGTGCTGAAAATACCCTTGGGCATCGTCACCAAGATGATTCAGGAGAACGCACACCTGGGATGGTTCTTCATCCAGAAACTGGCACACGACTTGGGCCAGAGCGACGAGCGCACCGTAAACCTCACCCAGAAGCACATACGCGGCCGACTGGCAGAAAGCCTGCTTTTCCTGAAGGAATCCTACGGACTGGAGGAGGACGGTTCCACCTTATCTATATATATGTCGCGCGAGGACCTGGCCAACCTCTCCAACATGACCACTTCCAACGCCATCCGCACCCTCTCTGCCTTTGCCGGCGAGAAACTCGTAGCCATAGACGGACGCAAGATAAAGTTCATGAACCTGCAGGGGCTGGAGAAAATCTCCCGTATCGGCTGACACCGCCCCCACCCTTTTTTAGCGGCACGCACAGACACAGAGCATACAAATGAGCAAGTACCCCGTAGACATGATTACCATCCTCGGCCCCACGGCCAGCGGCAAGACACCCTTTGCCGCCCGTCTGGCACATGCCATGGGCGATGCAGAGATAATCTCCGCCGACTCGCGCATGGTGTACCGAGGCATGACCATAGGCAGCGGCAAGGACCTGGACGACTACATAGTGGACGGCGAGCAGGTGCCCTACCACCTCATTGACATTTGCGAACCGGGATACCGCTTCAACGTGTACGAATTCCAGTGCGCCTTCCAGAATGCCTATATGGACATCACCGCGCGCCACCGCATGCCCATCATGTGCGGAGGCACAGGCCTGTACATAGAAAGCGTGCTCAAGTCCTACGAACTGGGGCAGGTCCGTTTCCCCGAGCGCAAGAGCCTCACCATAGGCCTGAAGATAGACCGCGACCTCAGGCGCGAGAAGATAACCCGCCGTCTGAAAGCCCGCCTGGAGGAAGGTATGATAGAGGAGGTGCAGACACTCCTGAAAACCGTCTCCGCCGAACGACTCATCCGCTACGGTCTGGAGTACAAGTACGTCACCCTCTATTGCATCGGCCAGTTGTCCTACGACGAGATGTTCCGCCAACTGGAGATCGCCATCCACCAGTTTGCCAAGCGCCAGATGACCTGGTTCCGCGGCATGGAGGAGCGCCGGGGTATCCCCATCCATTGGATAGACGCCACCCTGCCCCACGAGGAAAAAGTGCGCATGGTGATGGAGATGCTTTGAGAACGGAAAACGGAAAACGGAAAGGTGAAAACGGACTTGCGGAGTTTGATGAGCGAAAGCGAATAAAAGTATTCCTGTCCTCGGAGTATTCGGAATATTCGGAGTCCTCGGAGTAATCAGAGTAATCAGAATAATCGGAATAATTGAATTCTCCTCATAGTTTTCCGTTTTCACCTTTCCGCTTCATCGTTTCACTCCGTCAACTCCACAGCTGCCTGATGACGATGGCGCTCCGTAGTATGCTGACAACCGTAGGCACCCTTATTGCGGTTGACAATCTGATTGCCGAATACAATTTTTGTGGTTCGCTCATGGTTGCCGCCAGTAATCATGTTTGCACAGATATTAGGCGACCATAGCGCTACGATGATAAATCTCACCATTACCGGTGATAAAATTTACCGTCGATAATGACAAACTTCAACACCACCGATGGTGAAATTTGACATTGTCGACGGTATAAAAATACGTCTCAAAACACATGCTGGCTCACCTCAAGCATCACCTGCCAGCAAAATGTTTTCTGGTCTCACCCGTCATTAGGTTTTTAATCACATATATGCCCCTAGGCAATGTTTCCAAAGCGTTTTCACTGCATGTCTGCACCATTCTTCCATCTATGCCATACACCTTCAGAACAGCATCACCGGCATATCCATCTGCAGAACCAACTTCGTCAATTCCTGTAGAAGTACCTCCCATAAAGGAGAAAGAAACCGTCTTCAAGACATTGTCGTAAGATATCCCGGTGATAGGCTTGTGCATCAAGTATGTCCCATCCACATTGGGTGTATGCAGACTTGCAGCGGGGGCAATACGGTCGCCCTCAATGCGCTCCTCGTCAGTAAGGGCATTGTTACCACGTATACCCCAGTAGGCCAAAACAGACTCTACGTCCTTCAGAGGCCACAGATGTCCGCGTAATTCAGAGACATATTTGTCTCCATCATCCATCAGATTATCACATATCTCAAAGTGCCCATTAGCAGGAATTATGGTCATGCGCTGACGTGACATGTTGGTATTGACCCTATTGTTAAACCATGCATTCGCATCAAAGTCAACATGATAAATCATCATGCCACTTCCTAAAGCCGTACACAAGGACTTGCTCCAAGGATCATTGTCATTACGGTTCTCCAGAATATAGTACTCGTTGGGATTGCCATCATTACAAACCACATAAGCAGAACCGCCGTCAGCAATGGATTTCATTTCTTCCACATAGGCAGGTGCCGACAATTCCACCAAGGATGTCCATCCCATGAAATGCCGCTCGTAGGCTGTATACGGTGTTGGATGATAACCATTGTTCCAATATTCTCCGTAGTCCATCAAACTCCAATAATCCATGCCAGGCGCCTTGTAGTTGATGTCGTAGAAGTCGGGTAGTCCAAGCATATGGGACATCTCATGAACAAAAACTCCTATACCGTTCAGTTTGGCATTGTTTGTACCGCCGTGTTCAGAATCATCCATTCCCAGAAGCTCCGGAGCAACAAGTTCTGTAGCATAAGTAATATTATCCCTCGTCAAAGAACCTGTCCAACATGCCGGATGCATTCCGTTGTCATCCCCGACATTAGCACCACATCCCGTAAAAACTATAATTACACCATCTATCATACCGTCTTCATTTGTATCCAATTCACCCACTCTGTCCTTAATTTGGACTGCAAGAGAATCAAGTGCTTCGTTACGGAAGACATTCCTACGGTTGGAACCGTTTGCATCACCATAATAACTGCGATTTTCGGACAGTGTAACCGGTTCTGTAATGATGAACTCCGGATTAAACATGTCATTGCTCATGGCTCTGAAATAATCCGCCACAGAGTATGGATTGTCACCAGCTCCAATTCCTTTACCGTTAAAGAACGTTTCAAACAAACGCATCAAGGATTCCTTGTCGCCAGCAACAGAAAATTGAGCATCAGGGAATTGTGCCAGACACACAACAATCTTTGGAGAACCAAAAGCTTTCAAAGGAGCATTTTCCTGTACAGAGGCCGTTCGCAAAACCGAACGGGTATCTTGCCTCTCCTCCGTTTGAACACACTGTCGACGAGATATTGTTACAGTAGGTATTCCTTCTGTTACTCCACCAGGAAATTGTGCATAAATCTGCAAAACACAAAACAACCCGATTATTGCACTTACGTGTCTCATATTCAAATTTCTCCTTAATTATATAATGTATATCTATATACAAAATCTCAAAACTTTGACAAAGGTACATTTTTTTAGGACTACTGACAAAAAAAAGCGGGAAAAAGTTCCTAATTTCGAAAAAATGCCGTACCTTTGCAGAGCAAAAGTCAAAAGGGGGATTAGCTCAGCTGGCTAGAGCGCTTGCATGGCATGCAAGAGGTCATCGGTTCGAGCCCGATATTCTCCACAAAAGGAAGGTGTGCTATAATAGGCACACCTTTTTTTCATAACAATCCACACACAATCATTCCATGTTTGGAGGATACTATATCGTAAAGTATTGTAATCAACCGGAATTTATTGATTCAAATACAACATTTGCAATGTATTTGAAATAAAACAGAGACTAAACCGTAAACTTCAATTACGGAATCTGAACTTTAGTCACCAATTAGGCCACATCCCTACTCTGCACGGGAAGAGAGGCTCGAACTCCCGACACCTGGTTTTGGAGACCAGTGCTCTACCAACTGAGCTATTCCCGTATTCTTCTGCAAAGATACATATTATTTTTTAATTACTCAAGATTTTGAGTAATTTTTGGATATTATTTCATTCTTTTCTAAGAAAAGCCTGAGACGTGACACCAACATACTGTACAACAATAGCAACAATTGCTTCATGTGAAGTAACTGTTGCTATTTACCAGTATCCGGTTTTCGTATTCTCTCTGACCCCTATGAATCCAATACTACAGAAAACCAACGATTATCCCAAATCGGTCATTAGCGTTATAACGATAATAGCGTTTGTTTTTGAACAGATGTTTTGCCACTTTGAGGGCGCAATGGGGTTCCATTGTAACCGATAAGTGACGAAACAGATGACAAAAAGAAGGTTTCATTAGCGCATAACAGTCTAATGACTGATTTGGGTTAAATATGCCCTTTGTATTCTTAGGGAAGCGGATGGTCCTGCCTGAACATCTGCATGCGTTCCTCCAGAACAGGATATAGTTCATCGCGCATGCGGCTGGTGCATGCCCTTACTCCATGTTCAAGGGAACCCGTCGTATCCAGATTGATGCTGGAAACTCCGTAGGAAATCAGTTCGCTTACGAGTTCGCCTCCAGTCATGCCAGGATACGAGAGGGAGAAGAAGAAACCGTCGCCAATCTCTTCCGTCACGTCACGTGGATAGGTTATAGCAAAACCGTTGTCGCAGAATATCTTCTTCATCCTTCGGGCACGTTCGGCATAAGCCTTGGTATCCTCAACAAAGTTTATCACGCCTTCGCATGACAGGCGGAGCATCTCGGCATAGGCATACTGTGTACTGGCCGTGCAGCCCGAGGTAATCATGTATTGTATGCTTGCGATGAACGTGGGGCCGAAGACTCCGCTATCATTATAGCGTTTTGCCAAGGCTGGGAACTGGCGGTCGAAGAGTTTGTCGCTGATGCATACCAGGGCTATACGTCCGCCTGCATAAGAGAATATCTTTGAGGCCGAGAGCATGAGCAGATAGTTGTCGGTATACCTTGCCACGGTACGCACGAAGGGAGGTTGGAAGGGACGTGAGAGGTCGCGCCTGCTGTCCATGGCAAAGTAGGCAAGGTCCTCCATGACGATAATGTCGTGCTTAGTGGCTGTCTCGCCTATAATCTGCAGTTCCTCCTCCTCCAACGATATCCATGCGGGATTGTTGGGGTTGGAATAGATGATGGCCGCTATGTCTCCGCCACTTACCTCCTGTTCCAATTTTTCGCGCAATGCCTGGCCGCGGTAAGGATATATGTCAAAACTCTTCCATCCTATGCCGAGGATGCGCAACTGTGACTTCTGTATCGGGAAACCCGGGTCGATGAACAGGACCTTATTCTTCTTCCCGTCACGCTGGCAGCATGCTATGAAAGCACCGAAACTGCCTGCCACCGAACCCACGGTGGGGATGCAGGCGCGCGGACTTATGTCTATGTCCAGAAAAGCCTTTACGAAACGGCTTGCCGCCTCCTTCAGTTCGGGTATGCCTGCTGCCGCAGGATACTGGCTGTTGACACCGGCATCCAGAGCCTTCTTTTCTGCCACTATGCCGAAAGCGTTGCAAGGCAGACCAGGGCTTCCCTGATCCATACGTATGAACGGCAACCCCGTCTTCTGTTCCAGATATTGCGCCACGAGCAGAGTCTCGCCTATTGTTGCATGGGACAGGTCGGCGACATGATTGAGTCTTGCCGCCTCCTGCACAAGTTCGTCTGAGAATATCTTCATTTCATAAATATGATAGTCAAAGGGGATGATGTCTTACTTGCCCTTCTCCCAATCCGAGAAGTCGCGCTTGTCAAGCACATGCTTTGCCTTGCCTTGCGAGCGCTCTATGGTTCCTGGCGGCTGGATGTGTATATTGGGCTTTATGCCGGTAACGGAAACCAGACGGTCGTAGAGATACTTGATGAAAGGCATCTGCTTTGCCGGATTTGGCGAGAAGAGGTCGGGGCGCAGCTCCACGTCCAGGTCGAAGGTATCCTCGTTGTGCTTGCGATCCACGGTAATGAAGTACTGGGGCGAGAAAGCGGGGAACTCCGTCAGTATTGCCTCTATCTGGCTGGGGAATACGTTCACGCCACGGATGATGAGCATATCGTCGCTACGTCCCAGGATCTTGCCCAAACGCACGGTGGTACGTCCGCAACGGCATTTCTCGTAAATAAGGTGCGTGAGGTCGCGTGTACGATAGCGCAGGATAGGCATTGCCTCCTTGCAAAGTGATGTGAAGACAAGTTCGCCACGCTCGCCGGGTGCTACGGGTTCCAGCGTGTCGGGATTGATAATCTCGGGATAGAACATATCCTCCATGACGTGCGTACCGTCCTGGTACTGGCACTCTCCGCCCACGCCGGGACCTGACATTTCCGTAAGGCCGTATATGTCTATGGCCTTGATGCCCAACTTTGCCTCCAGTTCACGGCGTATTCCCCAAGTCCATGGTTCTGCTCCGAAGAAACCGACACGCAGTTTGAGGTCTTCCTTCTTTATGCCGCACTTCTCCATGACCTCCGTAAGGTGCAAGGCATAGGACGGGGTACAGCACAATGCCGTGGTGCCGAAGTCCTGCATGAGCATGACCTGTTTCTCGGAATTGCCGGAAGAGGTGGGCAACTGTATGGCACCGATTTTTCTTACACCGTCGTGAGCACCAAGTCCGCCCGTGAACAGGCCATAACCATAGGACACCTGTACCACGTCGCCGGGACCTATGTCGCCAACGGCCAGCACGCGAGCCACGCACTCCGCCCAGTTGTCCAGGTCGTTCTGGGTGTATGTTCCCACCACGGGTTTGCCGGTTGTGCCCGACGAAGCATGTATGCGCTTTACCTCGCTCATGGGCACGGCCTGCAGGCCATAGGGATATTCGTCGCGCAAGTCGTGCTTGGTGGTAAACGGCAACTTGGTTATATCGTCTATGGATTTGATGTCCTCGGGTCGGATACCCTTCTGGTCCATCTTGCGTCTATAGAAAGGCACGTTCTCATAGCAACGCTTCACGGTGGCGATGAGCCTTTCCGTTTGCAACTCACGCATCTTCTCGCGCGACATGCATTCTATCTCGGGATTGTATATCATGTTCTTATGTGTTTATATCTATTATATCTTTATTACGAATCCAAGCCTTCAAGTCCTGCCCGGAACGCCTTCAGGTTGGCTTCCACCACGCTCTCGCCCTTCCTTGCAAAGACGGTGCGTATGGCATCCTGAAGTTCCTGAGGCGAGAGTATGCTGAAATAGCGTGCCGCCATGCCCAGCAGAACCATGTTGGCACCTCGTGGATTGCCGGCATCCCTGGCCACGGCATCTATGTCCATCATGTCCACGGCAGGCAGGGCACCAAGTTCCGCCATCAGAGTGTCCGTATCGGGATAGTCAGGTATGTTCACGAAGGGTTTGCTGCCCGTCACCACCCTACCCTCCTTGGACAGGTATGGCAGGTAGCGCAGGCTCTCCATGGGTTCCATGCTGATAATCATGTCGGCACTTCCCTGTGCTATCAGGTCGCTGTATATCGTCTTGTCGGACAGGCGCAGGTGGCTCTGCACGTCACCTCCACGCTGGCTCATGCCGTGCACTTCGGCCTGCTTCAGGTTCAGTCCTGCCCTGGTGGCAGCCTCGCCTATGATGGTGGCAATGGAAAGTATTCCCTGACCTCCCACACCACATAGTATAATGTCTTTCTTCATAATGCTTTTCTTTATGTATAGTGGGGCAATCAGTTGTTCTCTCGTGACTTACGCGCTTCACGCGCTTTGCGTGCCGCCGTCTGTATGCATTCCCTGCGCGGAATGATAACGGATACGCCCGGATAGTCTATTTCCTCTTTCAGTATGCGCGTTATCTCCTCCATGTTCTTTGGCAGGGGGACTACCACTCGCACATGCTCAGGTTCTACGCCGAGGGCGGTGCAGATGGCCTCATACTTGCTTGTTCCGGCCGACTCCTGTCCGCCGGTCATGCCCGTAGTGAGATTGTCGGAGATTACCACGGTGATGTTGCTCCCGTCGTTTACGGCATCCAGCAGACCCGTCATGCCGCTATGCGTGAATGTGGAGTCGCCGATTATGGCCACCGAGGGATGGAAACCTGCATCGGCAGCACCCTTTGCCATGGTGATGGAAGCGCCCATGTCCACACAACTTGCCAGTGCCTTGAACGGAGGCAATGCACCGAGGGTATAGCAGCCTATGTCGCCAAACACTCTGTAGTCGGGATATGTGGCAAGCACCTGGTTCAGTGCCGTGTAGACATCGCGGTGACCGCAGCCCTGGCACAGTTGGGGGGGACGTGGTGCAACTATAGCCGAAGGTTGCATGGTTTCCTTGCCTTCCACGCCAAGGGCCTTGGCCACATTGTCGGGGGTCAGTTCGCCGGCTCGTGGCAAGTCGCCCGTCAGACGTCCCTTCACCGGGTAATCGGCACCAAGCAGTGCCTTCACCTGCTGTTCCACCACGGGTTGTCCGTCCTCCACCACCATTATGGCATCGTTCTCCTTTGCCAGTTGGCATATCTTGGATTCGGGCAAGGGATACTGACTTACCTTCAGGACATTAGCCTTGTCGCCCAATGCCTCCTTCACGTAGTTGTAGGCAATGCCGCATGCTATTATGCCCAGGGAACCTTCGCCTTTTTCCACCTTATTATATATAGAGGCCTCGGAAGCCGCCAGCATATCGTCCTGCTTCTCCAGAAGGGCGGCATAGCGCCCCCTGGCAATGCCGGGCAACAAGACCCACCGTTCCTGGCATACCCCTCTGTCCTGCACCTCCATGGGTTCGCGCACCTCCACCGCGGCACGGCTATGTGCCAGGCGTGTGACTATGCGGAGCACCACGGGTTCGCGCAACTGTTCCGACAACTCAAATGCCGTGCGCATCATATCGTAGGCCTCCTGCTGGTTGCCTGGCTCCATGGCAGGCACCATGGCAAAGGAGGCATAGAAACGGCTGTCCTGCTCGTTCTGGCTGGAGTGCATAGAGGGGTCGTCGGCCGCCACCACCACCAAGCCACCGTGCACACCCGTTATGGCAGAGTTCACGAATGCATCGGCGGCCACGTTCATTCCCACGTGCTTCATGCACACCAAGGCACGCTTTCCTGCATAGGACATGCCCAGGGCGGCCTCCATGGCGGTCTTCTCGTTTGTACACCAACGGCTATGCACCCCACGTTCGCGTGCAAGTGCATCTGCCTGTATATATTCCGTTATCTCAGTGGAGGGAGTGCCGGGATAGGCATACACGCCTCCCAAACCGGCATGTATGGCACCCAGTGCTATGGCCTCGTCTCCAAGTAGTAGTTTCTTCATTGTTGATTGTCTATTTTGTCTGCCCTCTTCTCCTTTGCAGAGGGGCTTGGTGTTATTGTATTAATCGGAGTTGTCGGAGTTGTCGGAGTTGTCGGAGTATTCTGATTATTCTGATTACTCGGATTACTTAGATTATTCTGCGTTCTCGGAGTTTTCCGTTTTAATCCGACTGCGTCGTCTTGAATCTGCTCACGCTCGGCAGAGTAAATAAATTTTCTCTGCTCTCGCTTACTCGCAGATTTCCGTTTTCCGTTTTCACTTTTCCGTTTCCCTAGTCCGCATCCTTCAGCACCGGGAATTTCTCGCGGAAGGCACAAAGCGCCTCCAGGTCAGTTTCTGCCGACACGTATGCTTCTTCATCCATGGGGCATTGTGCCACCACCTTGCCATAAGGGTCTATCATCAGTGTGCCGCCGGAATAGTGGCACGCAGGATCTGTGCCCACACGGTTCACGGCACAGACATAGCACTGGTTCTCTATGGCTCTGGCCTTCAGCAGAGCCAGCCATGCCTCCACTCGGGGAGTGGGCCAACTTGCCACATATATAATCGCATCGTAGGGTTCGCCGGCCCTGTTGCGTGCAAATACGGGGAATCGCAGGTCGTAGCATATCTGCAGGAGGAAGCGCATGCCACGGAACTCAGCCACCACTCGTTCCTTTCCTGCCGTATAACGATGGTGCTCGCCGCCATAGGTGAAAAGATGGTGCTTGTCGTAGAAGGTGCAATCTCCATCTGGGCGCACGAAGCAGAAACGGTTGTAATAGCGGCCGTCCTCCTCCCTCACGGCAACACTGCCCGCCACGGCGGCATCCATTTCCACGGCCATACCCTTCATCCACTCAAGCGAAGCGCACGAACCTTCATTAAAATCTTCTGCTATTCCTTCGGGCTGTGTGGCAAAGCCTGTCGAGAACATCTCCGGCAGGATGTACAGGTCAGCCTTCTCCATACTGCGCATCATGGCAGCATACCGGATACGGTTCGCCTCCGGTTCTGCCCATACGATATCTGTCTGTATCAGGTTTATCTTCATAGTCATATATACTTTCGTTTTGGCAGACTTCCACACGCCCCAACGTGCAAAAAGTCATTATTAGGCCGTAAAGATATATAAAAACATTGGGATATTGAGGTTTTTGCTATAAAAAAGCGTACCTTTGCACCGCGAAAGACCAATAACATATCACTAACTGTTTATTTTAGGAGAATGAACAACAAGGTATCGGAAAACCCTTTAAAAAACCGAGTTTATTTTGACACGCCACTGATGGTAGTAACGGGCATCTTCGTGACCCTTTACCTCGTGTCCAACGTAATGGCAGTCAAGATAGTCAGCATATTCGGTTTGTTTTATTTTGATGCTGGCACCATCACTTTCCCTCTGGCCTACATGCTGGGCGACGTGCTCACGGAGATTTGGGGCTACAGAGTATCTAAAAAAGTTATCTATCTGGCATTGCTGTGCAACATCATCCTGGTTATTTGCACCAATATCGGCATCCTGATGCCTTCGCCTGACTATCTGGACGAGACGGCACAGGCCTACAACCACATCTTTGCATACGTGCCACGGATAGTCCTGGGTTCGCTCACAGGCTTCCTGCTTGGCGAACTCTCCAACGCATACATCATGGAGCGCATGAAGGCCTGGAGCCGTGGCAAGCACATGTGGCTCAGGACAATAGGCAGTTCCATGGTGGGATACGTCTTCGACTCCGTCCCCTTCGTGCTCATAGCCTTCTACGGCACCGTCTCCACCGAAGACCTGCTGAAGATGATGCTTCTGCAATACGTGCTGAAACTGGCCATCGAGGCTCTGGCCGGCACACCACTGGCCTATGTGGTGGTAGACTTCCTTAACCGCTACTACAAAAGGAGGGGCGTATGAACAGGTATTCCGTCATCCGGGGCAACTTCCCAAGGGAGTTCCTCCTCCTGCAAGGCACAGGTTGCAGGTGGGGCAAATGCACCTTCTGCGACTATCACGGCGACACCTCAGACACCCCATTCAGCGTCAACAGGGAAGTGCTGAAGCAGGTCACCGGCGAGTACGGCGTGCTGGACATCATCAACTCCGGTTCCGCCATGGAACTGGACCCCGACACCCTTGCCATGATCAGGCAGGTGGCAATCGGGAAGGGCATCCATACCCTATGGTTCGAAGTCCACTACATGTACCGCCACAGGCTTGCCGCCTTTGCCCGCCAGTTTCATCCCCTCACGGTAAAGTTCCGTTGCGGCGTGGAAACCTTCTCCCCAACCCTGCGCGCCAACTGGCATAAAGGCATACCACCGCATGTCACGCCCGGGGACATAGCACGTCACTTCCAAGGACTCTGCCTGCTCTGTTGCACCGAAACTCCCGGCGACACCAGGGAGCGCCTGCTCCGCGACATAGACTTGGCAGAACGCCATTTCGAGTACTACAGCGTAAACGTATTCTGCCCCAACACCACCGCCCTCCGGCGCAACGACGACATGCTCCGATGGTTCCTGGCCGAAGTCTACCCCACCCTACAGAAATCCTCCAAAGCCGAAGTCCTCATAGACAACACCGACCTTGGCGTAGGATGATTTACCCTCATTTTCACCCCATCGCGAGGACGGCATTTTCTTATTTTGGGGAGGCAAAGTCCTCGAGCAAACGCTTGTCAGCCTTCACCTTCCCTTTCAACCCTTCAAACCATCGCCTCGTGAAGCGTTTACAAACGAAAAACGGCGAACGGAACCAAATCCGTTCACCGTCAATGTTACCCGCCTGCGCTCATCAAGACAAAGCAGTCGCCTTTCATCAAAACGTTAAACTTTAAACTTTAAACGTTCAACGCTCGCCTACTCTCCCTAGTCGGTTCCGTCCCCGCCAGTCTCCTCGTCGGGCTGTACGGTGGCCATGTTGTTGAGAAGTTCCCTTTCGGCCTTGCGGGCCTCGGCCGTTCCGTTAATGGATAAGTCCAATCAATACCCCAACGTGAGTCTTTTATAAAATGGAGAGAACCGATGCCTGTGCCGGTTCTCTCCATAAATATAATAGATTCTGCAAATTACATATCTTCTATGGATAACCCTCTATAAATAATCTCGTATCCTTTAAATGTGCCGACGGATTTGAAGAACAGTTCAGATTTGGCCTTTAGAATATTTTCATCAAAGTTTTTCGATTGTCGCTTAACCTCGATAAATTCAATCTTGTTGTCCAATTCGTCCTCGGCCACAATGTCTATCTCGTTTTCTCCTTTTCGGTCATGCCAATATCCAAGGCGAGTGTATGCTCCCGATTCTTTCAGTACTTCATTAAAGTAGCTTTCTAGAGACTTGCCACTCACTGTTGTAAAATCACGCTCTGCTATCGCTTTCAATTTATCATTACCGCCAGCCTCGATGATGTGCGTATATTTGTATATGAATCGGAACCAGAATTTCAGGAACTGGTCGTTGATGGCATAATGCACATTCTTGTTACTTGACTTCTCGTAGACAGGTTGCATCTTACTTATCAAGCCATATTCTTCACTTAGATTTTTCAAGTATCCCGATAACTCTTTTACGTTGAGAGCACTTTCTATTTCTGAACGAGTGTTTTTGCCTTGAGCTATAAGTGTCAGTATTGAGAAATAGATACCATAATCTTTTCCAAACTCATCTACAAGCATATTCTTACCTTCTGGCAGAAAATAGGAGTCACGTTCAAAGAACATATCCATCATTTTCTTTTCGGTAAACTTTTTTCTGTCGATAAGCAATTCTACATACTTAGCCACACCACCTGTCAGGGTATAAAGTGCCAACAAATCAGACATTTTATAATTAGGGCAATATTCAGACATAATTTCTTTTAGGACTGATGGCTTAAAAGGTCGAATATGCATTGTTTCTGTTTGTCTACCAAAAAGTGGTTGTTTCTTATCCTTGAATATTTTGTTCATCAAGGTGTTTACAGAGCCTGCCACAATCAGGTTGATGTGAGCCTCATTTTTATAACTATCCCATATATTTTGCATATCAGAATAGATAGACGGATTCACTCTATAGAAATCCTGGAACTCATCAATAAAAAGAGTGATGTGCTGGTTCTGAGACAATTGCATGATGAATTTGAATACGGAAGCGAAAGACATTCCCTTGCTGTCAAGCATTGGTGTGCCCAGTTTTGTGCGAATCTCATCAACGAATATATTGCATAGATCGGTTTCGGCTTTACGGGCAACAAAAAAGTAAAGCATAGTCCTGTTCTCATAAAACTTCTTGACCATCTCAGTCTTGCCAATACGGCGTCTTCCCGTAATGACGGTAAATTGGGCTACTTCGTGAGATAATTCCTCAATTTCTCTAAGCTTTTCAAACTCTTTTTCTCTATCAAAAAATCTCATATCTACAAATGTTATCGTAATGTACATTACCGTAACGGCGGTTACGATAGTGCAAAAGTACAAATAAAATTATCATTCGTGCAATAAATCCATGGTTTTTATAGTTTTTCCAGCAAATAAATGTTCTCAAACCGTCTAAGAACAAAAGAAAATTGTAATATTTGAGGTACCCCCGAATATACTTTCACTCGTTGGGAGAAAATATTCAAGCAAGCTTGATATTTTTTCACTCGTTTATTCGTATATTTGCGGTAGGAAAAGACCAAGAATGATATGAACAGTTCCGCAATGAACCAAATAATACCTGCGCTTCAGGGCTACTTCAACACTCAACCTGTTTCTAAGGCATGGTTGTTTGGGTCGTATTCG
>JAFVTT010000025.1 GCA_017503065.1 Bacteroidaceae bacterium
TAATCTTGAAACAATATATTTCAGGTCTCCACTACCACCAAAATTTGAAGTAGGAGGCATTGAACAAAGTCAATACACAAACCTAACTATTTATGTTCCCGAGCAATATCTCCAAGCATACTTGAATGATGCGAGTTGGAGCCCATTGCACAAATATATGAAAGGGTATCAGTGTGATTACTCATATTACATTTCGTCAGATTATTCAAAAGATGGCGTTGTAACGACTCTCCAAACAGCAAACAAGGGCAATGGAATAGATATCGTGCTGATGGGTGATGCATACAGCGACCGCCAAATTGCCGATGGGACATATTGGGAGGATATGGAAAATCTTTATAATAACCTCTTTACCGAAGAACCTTACAAGTCATTCAAAGACCATTTTAATGTTTATTATGTAAATGTTGTATCTACTACAGAGGGATATGAACATAGTGGAGCTGCCTTAGGTGGATATTTTGGCGATGGTACATTGGTAGGCGGTAACGATAATGCTGTATTTGATTACGCTCTCAAGGCAATTTCTGAGGAAGAAATGGACGAAGCATTGCTAATCGTGTCAATGAACTCCGATAACTATGCTGGTACTTGTTATATGTATTATCCTGACAATAGCGCAGGGTATGGCAATGGCGTATCTGTATCATACTTCCCGCGTGGTGGCAATGCCGAGACATTTGCCCAACTGCTCCACCACGAGGCGTGCGGTCATGGTTTTGCAAAACTTGCCGACGAGTATGCCTACGAGGATATGGGAGCTATTCCCGAGGCGGTAGTTACAAGCCATAAGTCGCAACAAACCGCTTGGGGTTGGTGGAAGAATGTCGATTTCACAAGCGACCCGACCGCGACTCGTTGGAGCCACTTCGTAAATGATACTCGCTATGCAAACGAGAGCTTGGGGGCGTATGAAGGTGGTTTGACATATCAGAGTGGTGTATGGCGACCAACCGAAAACTCTATTATGCGCTACAACACAGGCGGATTTAACGCTCCATCGCGTGAGGCGATATATTACCGCATTCACAAACTTGCCTACGGCGATAGTTGGGAGTATGACTATGAAGAGTTTGTAGAGTGGGATGCGCGTAACCGTACGCCAGAGGCTATGGCAGCACGTGCCAAATCACACAAGCCGTCAAATTACAAGCCAACGCATCCGCCCGTAATCGTAAACAAATCGTGGAGAAAAGCGAACTGAATGCAGGCACTGTAAGATAGTATAACATGCAACCGATACTTTGCGAAAGCCGCAAAACATGCGACTTTAGCAGAGTATCGGTTGCCCCTCTGTATATATTATATAAGGTGTAATACTACTACTCAATCTTCATTCGCTCCCATAGACTTGATGGTATCAGGCGCCAGAGGAAGACGAGGATGCGGAAGCGCCAGTCGATGGTGACGATTCGTTTGCCTGATAGGACTCCACGGACGATGGAGCGTGCTACAGGTTGGGGCTTCATCATCATGGGGTAATGGAAATCCTTGGACAGAAGGTCGGTGTTGACGAAACCTGGTCGTATGTCGGTGAATGTGATGTCCAGCCCCCTAATGTGTGCCAATTGCGAAAGGGCTTCGAGGTATGTGTTGCAATAGCGCTTGGTGGCGGAGTAGGAGGGGGCTGCTCCCATGCCGACTCCATCCCATCACCAACATGGCTATGAGTTCTGCAAGTTGATATTTGTCATTTACAACAAATTCATAGTCCTTGCATAAAGTGGCTAGCGATTTGCATCCAATGGTTATCATATCCTCTTTTTATTTAGAATGGCAAGTCGTTATTATCAAATACAGAAGTTGGTGTGTGTAACTGTGATACTATTACAGGAAATCCATATTTCTGGAAGACTTTATTTGCCATGGCTAAATTTTGACGATCCATCAGTAGCGCATTGTCTGAATAGTGATTCCTAAGATTAACTATATGACGTCTGTCGATACGTTCGTACATCTCAAGAATTGGTAACAGAGTTTTGCACTCTGCATCATTCTTGACATTGAGCAACAGACTGATCAATTTCTCCGAGTACAAGTCTTTTGTGCGATCATTATTTGAGATTGCCTTCCATACTTCTGCAGCCATATCCGCAGATGTACTTTTGGACTTCAATGCTTGGAACTTACCAAAGAAGCCGTATGGGTTCTCACCTTTGTTAATTGATATTACCAATTTGTGCTGACCAAGCGCAATACCTACCTCTTGGTCACACCACTGACTTCCATTAAACTCTGGAACAACAATAGCACATAGTGCATCCATTGTGAACAGACCATTTTCTATCTCCACCTCCCATTCTTTTGAAGGTGTAATATCTTCATGTGCCACAAAGCAATCTATACCATAAGTGGCAAGACTGTTTTTAAGGTTTGAAGCAGATTCTTTGTACTTACTCACATGACTTATAAACAGTCGAAAGTAGCCAGGCTTCCACATCGTATCGTTATTGTTGGTGCCAAAATCTATTTGACTGTTATCGCTCGGAGAGATAGCAACTTGACTCAGGCGAATAGAATCATCACCCTTCATCATATCCTCATAAAAGGCCCGAACTTTATTTTCTGCCTCCTCGATGCGATTTGAATCCTTCAACTTATAGTAAACATCAAGAGGCAGGTTCAATTTGATGAGATAGGTATCAATGCCACCATTCCAATTGTCATGGTCTTGCCAAATTTCCTCTATATTATTATCTACGAAGGCAGAAGCCAAATCCTTATCATATCGGAGAAGCAACTTCTGTACAGTTCGGGTATATGATTTGAATACGTCTGTCATAAATATAAAAATGGAAGTTAGTTCTGACTGAGATTACCATCCTAGTAAATACCAAATTGTCAGATGAAATTGTTATTAATTGGTAACACCTATTATCATTCCAACTCTTTCAGTTCCTTCATTAACCGCCCAAGTTCAGAGTAAGTATACTCCCTGGCATCTTTCAACTTCTCTTCCATTGACCGATTGGCATTGGCCACAGCCTTTTCGAGACTTCCGCCATTCCGTTCGAAATAGTTATGCAGTCCCTTGCTCTTGATAAAGAAATCAGTAGTTTTCTGATATGCTGCGGATTTGTTCAAGTCTTTAAGCAACGACTCTTGATTCTCGTATGCACGGGAGGTATAGCGGAAGTAGTAGAGGAAGAACAACTCGGTGCTGCGGTGAGTCTCAAAGAACTCAACGCTGCAGTATATGCCTTTCTTCGGTTTGGCGATGGGCTTGGCATACTTAGCTCTTAACTTCTGGTATTGCGTACGCTCGGGTTCCGTGTCTTTGGTGTCCATATCGATGACGCAAAAGATATGGCTGTAGCCCAAGGCTATTCCCTCTTCAATCTTTAGTTCAAGTTCTTTGATGCTGGTGTGCTTGGGGTAGTCGGGCTTGATGGTGATGTTCTTGTATACATCGCACAGGGACTTGAAGTAATAGAACTCAGTAGGTCCCTCCCCCAAGATAAGTGTTGCTTGTCTTAGCTTACCCATATCAGTCCTCCAAGTTTATAAAGATACTTCCCAGTTCTGGCTTTGCACCCAATCGACCTATGCGATAGGAGTTGTAAAGCGACAGATTCTTGTGCAAGCCAAATGAGTCGCCACGGGCATATTCGGAGGAGGCAGTCTCACGGTTTTTCTCAACGAACCACACTACGCCACGATTCTCATTGATCAGGTCCTGAGAGAGAAGGGTGGTCTCTTGGCTGGTGATGATGAGTTGCGACTTCTCGGAGTTGAAGATGAAGACATTGAGGTAATAGAACAGGAGGTCGTTGTGAAGGTCTTCGCCCAATTCGTCAAGGAAATAGACGTGGGGACTCGTTATCATATTGTACAAGGCCTCCAAGATGCGGATGTACTTTTGTGTACCCTTTGACTGCCATCTGAGGGGGATGTCGAAATCGCCATTGTCTGAATGGTTCAAGAAGGTGATGGAATCAGTGGTTGGCTTCAAAAGCACATCTTTCATCTCCTCAGGGATATTCTCTTTCTGGATGCGCTCGCGGAAATCGTTGGGTACAAATCGGTCTTCTACAACAGGACGATACTCCAGAATGTTTAAGTCGGCTTTCTGAAGCATCGTATTATAGAACTTACGCTTTTTAGGATGATTGTATGCATCCTTTAAAATCTCAACAATTCCTTTGTCTTCGTCGCCATCAATGTCGTGGTAGTTGGTCATAATCCAACCATGCAGTTCCTTGAATGGGGCTATGTCTTCCGTCAATGCGTTCTTTCTGCAAACGGAAAGTACGCTATGGTTATTCAGTGTGTGCTCCCTAATGCTGTCTTGGGTCTTTGGCTGAAGCTTTAGGCTTGGTCCGAACTTAATATCTGCCTGCACATTATCGTCGACAAAAGTACGTTCGTAGAAGAGCACTTTTGATTTATTGGGATAATAGTTTAGGACTTCGTTTAGAATGTACTTTTCATTGAACTTTACGTCGTAATCATATCTAATGCTATTGGCATAGAACGATACATGCATCTCTATGGGCTCATCTTTTGTCAAGATAAAAGGAATACTGCCGCTAATCTTTTTAGTGGCATCATATCTGGACTGAATTAATATGTGAAATATTTCGTCCATAGCAATCAGCATATTTGATTTGCCCGAAGCATTAGAGCCATAAAGAATGCCTAACTTATACAGGAACACATTTTCGGAAACTTCAGTCACCAATTCCGAAGCTGGTCCTTTGGCTAAGAAACTCAACTCTTGTTTGTCGCGAATGGAAAGGTAATTCTTTACCCAAAACTCTCGTATCATATGTTTTGTTTTGCTTAAATCTGTAATTCTTCTACAAAAATAAGGAAAATACTTGTATATATCAAGGCATTTTGTTTCTTTTTGAAGTTTTGTTACGTTTTTGGCACAAATATGTGGTATTCTCGGTTTCAATGTTCTTTCAAACTCCGAAACGCGTTAGTCGCCCGTAAATAGCAATAGCCAAAGTCTTGGGTGTTAAGGTCAGCGTAGAGATAGTTTAACTCCCCCAAATCCTACTCACATCCCAAACGCCCTCACCTCTACATCAACACCCCGATGTGGGGCAACATGGAATTGTGGAGAACCTATGCCGCTTCTCTTTATTCTATGCCGTTCCTTGTGCATTTGGATAATAGCCGTGCAGACCAGTTTCTTGTCTGTTTTCATTGCCCCGGTGACAATAAGGGCTTAAAACGCGGTCCAGAACTATGAAGAAAAATCAGGAAGAGGGCAATGGTTGCCTTCTTCCTGACTGCTTTTAGTGACCTCGCTGGGACTCTAACCCAGGACCTTCGGAACCGGAATCCGACGCTCTATACAACTAAGCTACGAGGCCGTGTCAAGGACCCACCCCCTGACCCCTCCCTGTAGGGCGGGGAGTATATAGTGCTGGGGAATGAGTTTTTGTTAAAGTGTTAATTTCATTGTCGGTTGTAACTACTCCCCTCCATACAGGGAGTGGGTGGGGGGAGGGTCCCCCTTTCCGTTTTATTTACTTCATGCTGTCCTTGAAGTGGTTTATCAACTGGCGGTACAGGTGGTTGCGGGTGTTGCCGCCGTAGATGGAGTGGTTGCGGTTGGTGTAGGTGAGTTGGCGGAAGTCCTTGTCGGCATGGACGAGGGCTTCGGTGTACTCTGCCACGTTGCGGAAGTGCACGTTGTCGTCGGCAAGGCCGTGGATGATGAGCAGGCTTCCGCTAAGGTTCTTGGCACGGGTGATGGGGCTGCAATCGTAACCCTCCTGGTTCTCCTTGGGGGTGCGCATGAAGCGCTCGGTGTAAACCGTGTCGTAGTAGCGCCATGAGGTGGGAGGTGCCACGGCCACGCCGGCATAGAATACGGGGCGGCCTTCGGACATGCTCATGAGGGTGTTGAAACCGCCGAAACTCCATCCCCAGATGCCTATGTGCTTGGCGTCCACCCAGGGGAGTTTGCTCAGGTAGATGGCTGTCTCCACCTGGTCGTGGCTCTCCAGTTGGCCGAGTTTCAGGTAGGTCTGCTTCTCGAACTCGGCACCGCGTCCGCCAGTACCGCGTCCGTCCACGATGACGCTGACGAAACCTTCCTGTGCCATGTATCTTTCCAGCAGGGCGGCAGAGCAGTTGCCTGCGTACCAGGAATCCAGAACCTGCTGGGAACCGGGACCGCTGTACTGGAAGAGGATGACGGGGTATTTCTTGTTGGCGTCGAAGTCGGCAGGCTTCACCATAATGCCGTTCAGGTCCACGCCGTCTTGTGTCTGGAACTGGAAGAACTCTATCTTGGCCAGGTTCATGCCGTCAATCTTCTGCTTCAGTGCGGCATTGTCCTGGAGGGTCTTCTGTACCTTGCCCTTGTCGTTGCGCAGGGTGTAGGTGGGAGGTGTGGCGGCAGAGTGGTGGGTGAGCATCAGTTGCTTGAAGTTGCCGGAGAAGATGGCCGAGTTCTGGCCGGGCTCTGTGCTGATGGAGGTTACCTTGCCCTTGGCGTCGCACTTGTAGACTCCGGTGCGCAGAGGACCGCCGTCCTGTGCCTGATAGTAGTATGTGCCGGTCTTCTCGTCGTAGCCGTAGAAGTCGGTGATGATGTCCTGTCCCTTGCCTATTTCGCGCTTCAGTGTGCCCAGGAGGTTGTACTGGTAGAGGTGTGCAAAGCCGGAGCGCTCGCTCATCAGTATGAAGCCGTCCTTGATGGTCTTGAAGAGGGTGTAGGTCTTGTCGGCCACGTAGGGCTTCACCTCGTCCGTGACGATGCAACGGCACTCGGTGGAGCGGGGATTGGCCACCCACACCTGCAGGTTGTCCTGATGGCGGTTCTGGGTGAGTATGAGCAGCTTGTTGGGATCGCTGCTGAATGCTATGCGGGGGATGTAGCCTTCGGCCTCCAGGGGAACCTTAACCTCGCGTGTGGCACGGCTCTTGATGTCGAAGGTGTGCACGCTTACCTTGCTGTTGGGCTGGCCGGCAATGGGGTACTTGTATTCGTATGCGCCGGGGTACTCGGCATTTTCCTTCATCTCGGGGAGCATGCCCTTGTACATGGGGAAGGAGAACAGGGGCACCTGGCTCTCGTCGTAGCGTATCCATGCCAGCATGGTGGCGTCGGCATTGAAGTCGAAACTGCGGTTTGTCACGAACTCCTCTTCGTAGACCCAGTCGGCCTTGCCGTTGATGATGCTGTTGAACTTGCCGTCCTTGGTAATCTGCACCTCGGCATTGTCGAAGAGCAGTTTCACCAGGAAGAGGTTGCCCTCGCGCACGAAGCCCACCATGTTGCCGTCGGGGCTCCAGAGGGGGCACTCCTGCGGACCTCCGTCGGAGAGTGGCGCCAGGGTGCGGTTCTGTACATTATATATATAATATACGGCCGTGGTGCTGTGGCGGTAGATGCTCTGTGTCTGGGTGCGCAGAAGTATGTTCTTCTGGTTGGGCGACATGATGTAGCCGTCAATGCGAGAGACTTTCACCTTGCCCTTGGTGTTGTCGGCATCAAAGAGGACACCTGTCTGCTCGCCGGTCTTGAAGGAACTTACCACAATTCTCTTTCCGTCCACCAACTGGCTGTAACTCTCGCCGTCGGCCAGGGGATTTACACCATATATGCCATGGGCATAAAACTCGCCGCCGGTGATGGACTTGAGGGAAAGGGGACCGTTCTCTGCCATGCCGGTTACGGACATGAGAGGAGAGAAAAGTACGGTCAGTACGAGCAGAATCTTCTTTATCATTGCCAAATCTTTTAGTCAATTTCCATGCAAAGGTAGCAATTTATGTCATAAATAGGGCTAAAGTGACGACAGATTTAACGTTTTTATAATAATTCTTTAGCAAATTCATATTGTTTTCTGCTCTTTTTGTTAACTTTGTCCCGATTTATGCGCGAGAAATGCATCATTCATGCCAATGGGAAGCATTCAGAGGAATGTGCGACCAGGGAAGCCTGTCCTGGGGAAATGCAGGTCTTGAACTTCAGGAACCTCTCCACGGGTTACGGGCATAGGGTCGTTTCCACAGGCCTGACGGCAGGCTTGCAGGCAGGAAAGGTGACATGCCTGTTGGGGCCTAACGGTGCAGGAAAGAGCACGCTGCTCAGGACGCTGGCCGGTTATCAACATCCGTTGGACGGCGAGGTGGACGAGGTGAGTGCCGACACCATAGGGGTGGTGCTTACGGAACACATCGATGCCATGGGATTGAAGGTCAGGGAAGTGGTAGCCATGGGAAGACATCCCTATACGGGATACTTCGGACGCCTTTCCGCGGAGGACGAACGCATGGTGGACGATGCCATGAGGCTGACAGGCACGCAGGAGTTTGCCACCCGGCTCTTCTCCTCGCTGAGCGACGGCGAACGGCAGAAGGTGATGATAGCAAAGGCCTTGGCCCAGCAGACACCCATAATACTGATGGACGAACCGTCTGCCTTTCTGGATTTCCCCTCCAAGGTGGAACTGATGCTGCTGCTCCGCAACCTTGCGCACAACCAGGGCAAGGCCATACTCCTCTCCACGCACGATGTGGGGATTGCCCTGAAAACGGCCGACATGCTATGGCTCATGCAGGACGGAGGTATGACCACGGGCACGCCCTCGGAACTGGAAGCGTCGGGCGACATGGACAGGTTCCTGGGCAAGAGCCGTGCCTACATATAAGAGAGAAAACGAAATACAAAATATCAACTAATTAAACAAAAACAATCAAAAACTATGAAGAAGTTGTTTGTAGTACTGGCCGCTATGGTTATGACCCTGAGCGCCAGCGCATTTGATTTCGACGGCATCAACCTGAATGCCAGTGTTAACAAGATCTCTGCCGAGATTGCAAAGCGTGGCTACGTTTACGACGAGGCAAGCGATGCTTTCACCGGTATGTGCCAGGGTACCCAGATCTACATGAGCATGAACTGGAAGGATGTTAAGGAGGCAGGCAAGTTGGGCCAACTCATCGTTGACGTTCCCATGAAGGAGCAGAACGCCCTGAGCATCGTAACAAAGATGTTCAACGTTATCTACCACACCGCAGAGGGCGGCAAGGCCAATGTTTACTCTGTTTCCAACGACGGCACCACTCTGGAGGTTCAGTCAAGCAGCAAGGGTATCCGTCTGGTTTACAGCACTCCTTTCTACAAGAAGTAAATCCTTATTTCTTCCCCCTTCCCATCTTGGCCGACAAGGTTGGGGCAAGGGTGTGATAAACGATTACTGGCGCTCCTATCAGGGGCGTCAGTACGTTTATAGGCAGGACGCTGCTCTGGGGCAGGTTGCAGAGCAGGTTGCAAAGCAGGGCTATGGACGCACCCAATGCCATGGTTTGGGGCAGGAGAGAGCGGTGCGAACCCGAGGGGGAGATGAAGCGTGCCATGTGGGGCGTGGCAAGGCCTATGAAACTGATGGGACCGCAAAAGGCCGTGGTGATGGCCGAGAGCAGGCCCGTGGCAAGCAAAAGCATGTGGCGCGTGCGTGTGGTGTCCACGCCAAGGTTCTGCGCATAACGGTCGCCCAGGAGCAGGGCATCCAGAGGC
Source organism: Bacteroidaceae bacterium (assembly GCA_017503065.1). The sequence goes on from JAFVTT010000025.1 coordinate 9,488, forward strand.
TTCATCATCAGCAATGCCATAACCAGTCCTATGGAAACCAGTCCTATGAAGACAGGCAGGCGCTCGGTGCTGACGCTGGAGAAATTGCCCATTCCCCAGAGGACGTAGGCCTGAAGTCCGTCGTGGCTTGCCCAGAACTGGAGCAGGGATATAAGGCTTCCGGTGATGTAGGAAATTATCACACCCGTGATAAGCAGCATGACGGTGCTCCTGAGCATGGCATTGAGAACGGACAGCAACGCCATTATGCCAACGGCACCAGCCAGTGCCGCCAGAATGGTGAAGACGTAGCCTCCGAGCGACAGGTTGCCCATGGTTATGCTTCCCCCGAAGAGCATCATGGCTACGGCCACGCCAAGGCTGGCTCCGCTATCTATGCCAAGTATGGACGGACCTGCCAGAGGATTGCGGAAGGCCGTTTGCAGGAGCAAGCCGCAGGTGGCCAGTGCCGCACCGCAGAACGTGGCGGTAAGCATTTGGGGCACACGGCTATGCCACACGATGTACGACCACGACGGATGCCCCTCTATCTCCTTGCCCAGGAGGATGTCGGGCATGGCACCCAGAGGTATGTCCAGCGAACCCCACAGGATGTTCGCCGCCATCAGCATGATGGGCATGGCAATGAGAAGTATTGTGCGGGCCTTGACAAAGTATTGTGAACCTTGATGCTTCGTATTGTTTGTGCTTTCGTTGTACATGGGTGTTTTGAGTTCTGAGTAATCTGAGTATTCCGAGTATTCTGAGTACTCCGAGTATTCCGAGTACTCCGAGTATTCCGAGTATTCCGATTACTCCGAGTTTTCCGTTTTCCGTTTACCTAAAGTACTCGTGCCGTGTCTCCACCCCCAGTTCGGGATGAAGCACGCTTATCAGGTTTTCCAGCAGGTATTCGGGGTGGAATGGTGTTTCCTCGAAGAAGGGCACCTCTTCCGTATTGCATACCATCAGTTTTGCCTTGATGTGGCTTGTGGCAGGGCAATCCTGCGCCAACTGCTCCTTGGTCAGGGGACCGAAACTCTTTATCAGCCAGAAGTCGGCTTCTATGGCTTTGTCCAGCACCACCTCTATGCTAAGGGCGCTGGCTCCGCTCCCCGGGATGTCGGCAAAGATGTAATCAGCACCGGCGTCGCGGTAGAGCATGCCTGTGGTGCTCTCTCCGTTGGGCACGTGCCATGTACCGCTCAGGGGACGCTCGGTCAGCAGTTTGGGCTTCCTTTCTGCCTTGGAAGCCAAAGCCTTCAGTTCCCCGTACCGATGCTCTATGGCCGCAAAGAGGCTGTCCGCACGCTCCTCCGCACCGAAGAGAAGTCCGTATATCCTTATCCACTCGGCACGTGCCAGGGGCGACACTTCCATATAGTCGGCACACTCCATGATGGGTATGCCCATCTGCTCCAGGCGGCCGTAACCACCCTGACTTTCGTATGGCGAAGGCATAAGCAGGTCGGGTTGGAGGTCCATTATCTGCTCTATGTTCACGGCATTGCTCATGCCAAGGTCGCGGATACGTCCTTCGGCAATGGTTTGTTTCAGTTGCGGATGTTTCAGATATTTGGTGTCGAACATACCGCCTATCCGATGTGCCTGTCCCAACTCTGCCAGCAGGGCGGCATGTGTGGCCGTGTACACGGCAGCCCTCTCCACCGGCACCTTCACCCTTATGCTCCTGAGCGTGGCGCTTGTGTCCCAAGGGTTGCGGATGTCTATGCTGACAATGTCCCCCTGCCTGACGGCGCAGACATAGCGTGCATGTCGCAGGGACAGGGTGTCGCCTTCCAGCGCTTCGCCCGTCCTGCCATCGGTGCACGAGGCAAGAAACATGTATGCAAGGATTATCGTCCAAAGGTATTTCATGAGGTTGTCCATAGGCTTATCGCATGCAAATTTACACCTTTTTCGTTTAATTGTTTCCCTCGCTTGGTCTTTTATGATAAATTCACTAACTTTGCAAGGAAATAACATTAAATCCCCATGATTATGAAAAAGAGATTTTTCCTTTTGGCTTCAGTTGTGTCAGTTGCATTGCTGGCAATGAGTTGCTCGGGAGCGGAATCGGCATCCGAGCAGAGTGAGAGTGTTGTTACCCTGTCAGGTAATGCGTATATAACGGCTTCTCCCGAGAGCGAACCGGCATATATAGACGAGGGCAAATGTGAAATCTGCAACTGGGACGACGAGGAAACGGTTGTAAGTTTCTATTTCAGAGCCATGGACAAAGGCAAGATGACCGTTGCATTGCAGGCAAAGGGACATTCCCTTGTGGGGGTTTCCCTGTTGGGCAAGACCGAGGAAGTGGAACTGGCAAGCGACACTCTGACCCTTGTTGAGGTTGGAACCTTCAAGGTTAAGGAACCCGGTTACATCAAGGTGGACATCCGTGGCCTTAAGATTAACGAAGGAGAGAGTTTCGGCAACGTGCAATCCCTTGTAGTGAAGGGCAATATGGGACCCGTGGTGTGTGTAGGCGGAGACTTCAGCACCCACTTCGGACGCCGCGGTCCTTCCACACACATGAACTACACCCTGCCCGAGGGAGACGTTGAATGGTTCTACAACGAAGTGGTAGTACCCGAAGAGGGTGATATCCCCAGCAGTTACTACATGGCCTGCGGTTTTGGCGAGGGATACTTCGGCATGCAGAACAACACTCCCTACCCAAGAAGAATCCTCTTCTCTGTATGGAGTCCCTTCTCAACTGACAATCCTGCAGAGATTCCCGATTCAATGCGCGTACAACTCGTCAGGAAAGGTGCAAATACCACAATTAGCGACTTCGGCAACGAAGGCTCTGGCGGTCAGAGTTACATGCACTACGACTGGAAACCGGGCGAGCGTTGCCGCTTCCTCATTAGCGTGCGTCCCGACAACAACAATACCACCGTTTACACCGCTTATTTCTACGACAACCATCAGAGCAAGTGGACACTCGTCGCATCATGGCGCCGTCCCCAGACAAGCACATGGTACACCCACGCCTACTCCTTCCTGGAGAACTTCAACCCCACTATGGGATATATCACCAGAAAGGCTTACTATGACAACCAGTGGGCACGCACCGCTGACGGCAAGTGGATACCTGTCACCCAGGCTCGTTTCACCTGCGATGCCACGGGCGGCCAGAAGCAGCGTCTTGACTACAAGGGCGGTGTAGAGGAGAAGGGCTTCTTCCTCACCATGGGCGGTTTCTTCAACGACTTTCTGGAGTCAGGCACACCGTTCACACGCGAGGGCAACGTGACAGAGGCTCCAGACGTGGATTTCTCAACACTTGAATAAGATAGCATTATAGGAAGACAATGAAGAAGGTCTTTTCGATACTTACCTCTTTCCAGAACCGGATCAACAGATATCTGGTTCTGGTTATTCTAACCGTTCCCCTGCTCTATGCCTGTGATAGCGGCAAGCAGCGCAGTATAGTCATACTCTACGAAAACGACGTTCATTGCGTCCTCGACGGGTATGCACGTCTCCGCGGATTGGCCGATGCCGTATCGGACACGGCATGGGTTGGGCTTACCAGTAGCGGCGACTTCCTGCACGGAGGCACGGCAGGCGCCATCTCAGGAGGACAGTTCGTGGTGGACATCATGAAGGAGATGGGCTACGATGCCATAGGCCTGGGAAACCACGAATTCGACTTCGGCACTCCGCACCTTACAAAACTCGTGGAGGAAAACGGCTTGCCCGTTGTCAACATGAACCTGCGCTCCCTGCATCCCGATTCCCTGTTTTTCACACCTTATATTATTAAGGACTTTGGCGGAAAGAAGATAGCCTTTGTGGGTGTCGTTACTCCGGAATCCCTGATAAGCGAGGCATACTCTTTCTTCGACAAGCAAGGCAAGCAGATGCTGAGCCTTTGCGAAGACAATCTGGTGGACGAGGTGCAGAAGACCGTCAACGAGGCACGCAAGGCAGGTGCCCACTATGTTATCCTCCTGTCACATCTGGGCGAGGCTTCGGCAAAGAATTTCCTTACCAGCCACCGCCTTGTAAGCAGTACTCGTGGCATAGACGTGGTTCTTGACGGCCACACGCATAGCCGCATACCATGCGAAACCGTACTGAATGCCGATGGCGACACGGTATTGCTCTCGCAGACAGGTTCGCGTTTCAAGAACGTGGGCAAACTCGTCATCCGCCCCGACGGACGCATGTCTACGGAACTGATTCCCGTTGATTCCATAAAGCAGGAAAGTGCGCATGTCCGCCAAGTTACGGACAGCATAGAGGCCATGATGGCCAAGGTGACGACCAACAAGATATGCCATAGCGACTACCGTATGGACCTCTTCGACGAAAACGGCCGTCAGATGGTCAGAACCCGCGAGACATGCATCGGCAACCTTGTTGCGGATGCCTTCCGTGCCGTTACCGGGGCACAACTTGCCGTAAACAACGGTGGCGGCATACGCGCACCGCTCGCGGCCGGCGACTGGACCTATGGCAACATCGTAGATGCCTTGCCCTACAACAACTATCTTACCGTGGTTAGGATAAAGGGTTCAAAACTCTTTGAACTCCTTGTTGCCACCACATCCAATTCGCCCATGGAGGACGGCCAGTTCCCGCAGATTTCGGGTTTCCGCTTCAATCTCAACCCCAAGGCCGTGGGCAAGGCACGCATCTCCAAGGTGGAGGTTCTTGACGATAAGACAGGACGCTACTCCCCATTGAAGATGGATGCGGAATACACTCTCTGCACCACCGACTATTGTGTCACGGGCGGTGGCATGTACAATGTTCTTCGCGATGCCTGCATCCTGCAGGAAAACATCATGCTCTACAACCAGGCCTTCATCACCTACGTTTCCGAACACCTGAAGGGCGAGATTCCCGAGCGTTATGCCTCTCCACAGGGACGAATAAACATGAAGTAGCCTTCTTTGCAGGCATTTCCCCAAGACTTTATATTGGATAAAAATCAGCGCATTCTTGCCGGTATCGGCAAGAATGCGTATCTTTGTGCCGTTAATCGAATCAAATCTTGCCGATAGAATGGACTTTATATCTGTATCAGAGTTTGCCGGAAGGCATGGCATAAGTGAACGTACCGCCCGCAATTATTGTTCGCAGGGCAAGATAGACGGAGCCTTCCTCACGGGAAAGGTATGGAATATTCCTGCCAATGCGGAGTTGCCCAGAAAAGGAAAGGCAAAGGTCTCTCCTCTATTGACTCGTTTGCGTCAGGAGCGTGAAGCAAGGTTGAAGGGTGGTATATATCACCGTACGCAGATAGAATTGACCTATAGTTCTAATCATATAGAGGGCAGCCGCCTGACAAAGGAGCAGACACGCTATATTTTTGAGACAAACACCCTTGGCATAACCACAGAGAACACGCGCATTGACGATATAATGGAAACGGTAAACCATTTCCGTTGCATAGATTATATCATAGAACATGCTATGGACAAGATTACCGAGCACCACATAAAGCACCTGCACCTTATGCTAAAGGCCAATACCTCCGATTCGCAAAAGGATTGGTTTGCCGTGGGCGAATACAAGCGATTGCCCAACGAGGTGGGAGGTGGGGAAACGGTACTGCCCGAGGATGTCTCCAAGCACATGAAGGCCCTATTGGCGGAGTACAATGCCGTCAGACAGGTCAGCCTAAGTGATGTGCTGGACTTTCATGTGCGTTTCGAGCGCATACACCCTTTTCAGGATGGAAACGGTCGTATCGGCCGTTTGCTGATGTTCTGGCAATGCCTTCAGGCCTCCATAGTGCCTTTTATCATTACCGAGGACTTGCGCCTGTTCTATTATCGTGGTATACAGAACTGGGGTAGGGTAGACGGTTTCCTGACCGACACCTGCCTTACGGCGCAGGACAATTACAAGGCGGCTTTGGATTACTTCGCCATTAAGTATTGACCACCTCTACTCCTGTGGCAATCCTTCGCGGTCGGTGTTTGCTTCCTTTTCCTCTTCTGCCTTTTCCGTTTCCTTCAGTTCCTCTGGCATCATCACCACGGCCTCTTTCTTCATGCCGTCAATCTTTATGGTCAGAGGTTCGCCAAGGCGCACATGTGCCACATGCTCGGTTTCCTGAACAAGGGGCAGGTCCTCGAACAAGGTACAATCGTACTTGCCGTCACCGCGGAAGGCGTTTATGGTCAGGTAGCCCACTCCCAGAGATGTAAGGTTCTGGAAGAAGTGCGTGCCTTGCGACGGGTCTACCTGGAAGTTGGCCAATCCAGCCTCCACGATGACCTGTGCGCTGCTGATATTGGGCCACTTCACGGGAATGCCCAGCCAGGGGTCGCTTGAACCCCAACGTCCGGGACCAATAAGTATGCACTTGCGGTCTTCCTGAAGCAGGGTGCGGTTTATCCTCTCCACCTCTTCCGCTATCTGCGGATTCCATCCGGGAGTGTAGTGGGCCTCTTCGCTTGTCTTCACATACACTATATCGCAGATGTCCGTGATTATGCCGTGACCGATGGCATTGTGGCTCCTCAGCAGGCACTGCTCGTCGGGGATGTCTGCCAGATTCTCGTCCAGTTGCATGCGGTTGTCCACCATGGGGCGTATCTGTAGCAGGTAGAAGTCACCGCTCTTGTCCGGGTTTATGTTGCATGCAAATTCTATCTCCACGGGGCGTTGCATCTCTGCCTGGCCAAGTTTCAGTACAAGTTGGAGCAGTTCGGGCATGGGCCAGACACCGTTCTGCAACACTCCGGCAAAGGAGATGAGTTTTCTGTTGCGTCCCTCATAGAATCCGTCATATATGCATTGGTCCACAGGGTCGTAGGTGGAGCATATCCATTGCAGGGAACCGTCCTTCTCTGCATCGCGTACCGGAACCTTCACCAGATTGAAGCCGTCGTCCACTTGGAACAGGGCTTTTTCCTTGTTGCCGTTCTCGTCCTTTTTCAGGTTAGTTTCCAGGGCAAAGAAACTTGTCTGCGTGTCGCGCAGGGCAATCTCCATTTCCGACATCTGCAGCACCTGTGTGGGATGATAGGGGCATACGCGGAGCGAGGTGCCGCCGTCCACGATGTATTTTCCCAAGCCCATGGCCAGGGAAACGGTACCCTCCTCTGCCTTTTCCTCTCCGATGGGGTAGTAGTTCACGGAGCGTGCCACACCAGACACGTTGGGGTAGAAGCGTGTGCCGTACTGGTGTCCGACCACCTCTTGTAGTATAACGGCCATTTTCTCCTGGTCAATCACATTGGATGTGGCGGTCATGTAGTCCTTGCTCCCGCGGAAATACACAGAGGAATATACAGCCTTGATGGCATTGGAGAGCATCTCCAGACGGCAATACTTGTCCTCGTCGTATGGAATCATGTAGGTAGAGTATATACCGGCAAAGGGCTGGTAGTGGCTGTCCTCCAGCAAGGACGAACTTCTGATGGCCAGAGGACTTTTCACCACATCGATGAATACCTCCAGGTCGGCCAGAAGCCTGTGGGGCAGACGTCCGCGCAGGAAGCACGCCAGCATCTCCTCGTCCGATATGTCACTCATGGCCATGCCGTACAGGTCGTTCGTCTCCATGAACTCGTCGAAGATGTCCGTGCAGAGCACCAGAGTCTTTGGGATATGAAGCAGGTCGGCATGCTCTATCTCCTTCTCGCGTACCTTCTTTATCATACGGTCCAGGAAAGCCAGGCCACGTCCCTTTCCGCCAAGCGAACCGTCGCCTATTCGGGCAAAGTTGGAGTATTGGTCGAAACGCTCGCGCTGGAATACGGCAACCACACCCTGGTTCTTCATCTTGCGGTATGCTACGATGGCATCCAGGATAATCTGTCGGTGCACATCCACGTCCTGCTCCTTGTCCCACGTAATCTTCTTCAGGAATTCGGCAATGGGGAACAGGGCACGGCTGGAGAGCCAGCGGCTCACGTTGTTGTGTCGCAGATGGTACTGGAGGGAGTCTATGGGCAGGGTCATGATATTGTCCTGCAACTCCTTCAGGTTATGTATTCGGGCCACTTCCTTCATGGTGGCCGGGTCGCGGAATACGAAGTCGCCGAAACCGAAATACCGGCTCAGCATATCGCGTATCTCCACGTTGAGCAGTTTCGAGTTCTTGTTGATGAAGGTGGCTCCGCACTTCCATGCCAGTTCCTCGCGTGCTGCCTCGCTGGACTCCATAATCAGCGGCACGTACGGGTCGCGTGCACGGATGCAGCTCAGCAGTTTGTATCCTGCCATTTCGTCCTTCTGCGTGCTGTTGTTGTAGATGGGGAAACGGCAATCGGAGATGACACCCAGGGTGTTGTCGGCAAACTGTTCGTACAGGTCCCATGCCTCCTCGTATGTACGTGCCAGCACTATCTTTGGTCTTCCTCGCATTCGCAGGGTTTCCAGAGAACTGTTCAGAGCCTCTGTGGCGAATGCCAGCGACTGTTTCAGTATGTAGTGGTACAGGTTGGGCAGGATGCTGGAATAGAAGCGGATTGTATCCTCCACCACCAGAAGCATCTGCACGCCGGCCGAACGTATGTCGTGCTCCAGATTCATCTTGTCCTCAATGAGTTTGATGATGCTGAGCAGCAGTTCCGTGTTGCCCAGCCAGCAGAACACGTATTCAAAGGCGGAAAGGTCCTCGTCCTTCATGCGTCGTGCCACACCATGACTGAATGGTGTCAGCACCACGATGGGCACGTTCGGGTATTGGGTCTTCACGCTACGCGCAATGTCAAACACATCATTGTTCTCGGCTGCTGGCATACAGATTACAAGGTCTATGTATCCGCTGCTCATGTGCTGGTTTACCTGCTTTTCCGTGGATACCTGTATGAAACGTGGGGGGAAGCGAAGTCCCAACTTGGCATACTCCGAGAATATCTTTTCGTCTATACGACCGTCGTCCTCCAGCATGAAGGCATCGTAGGGGTTGGCTATGAGAAGGACGTTGCAGACGCGTTTTTGCATCAGGTCAACGAATGGTGTATCTTTCAGTTGCATTGCTTTGTGTGTTCTGTTGTTGTGGCGACAAGGTTTTTATAAATGTTATCATCTGCAAAGATACGATTAAGCGGGAAGATTACAAAATAATGCTTTCTTTAATTTAATGTGAATTCAGAACTAAAGTTAATCTTGCCTCTTATCTTTGACCCAAGCTACTCCTGCTCGTGGTTTCTCCAATAACCCCAAATCGGTCATTGCGTTATGACGATAATGGACTTTATTGGTGAGTAACAGTCTAATGAACGATTTTGGATAAATTTAACTTGATGTCTAATTTGCCTACGTTCGGCAAAAAAACTGACTTTTTCAGTTCTCACTTGCTCGCAAATTTGGGAAATCGCTCGCTTATTCGTACCTTTGCACCCCCTTAATATTATATATAATGTACGCGTAATAGGAAATGAGCATGGAAGAGAAGGAATATTTGGATAATTACGAGCAGAGGCTGACGGCCGAACTGCTTCGCGTTTGCACACAACAGGGCAAGTTGGCAGGACAGTTGTTGCCAAGCCCCGACCTGGACGACAAGTGGGAGGAGGTGGCACAGCCCTACATGGGCGATGCCATAAAGGAGATTGCCAAGTATCCCACCGTGGCGCTGGGATGGATGATGTATGTGGGCATGGCCGTGGCACACTACTGGGATGTGGATTGGGAGGTTTACGGCAAGATAGAGAACCTCTACGAGTACATCCGCGACAAGCGCGGCTTTGACGAGATGGACGAGTATGTCCGCGAAACGGTACTCGGTTTCCGTCCCGATGCCAAGCCTGCGGAGGGTCAGCCCATGAACGGGTACGACGGCACGGAGGAACTCGTGCGCATGCTCTCCACCATCTGCCTGACACAGATACGGCGCGAGCAGATAGAGCCGCAAAGCCCTATGGCATTCCGCGTATACGTCCGCAGTATCCATGCCCTGTACGTCATTGGAGCCAGTGTGGAACTTTATCGCCTCGGTTACAAAATGACAGTATAAGTGCAGATATTGTGACTTTTTCTTGCGGAACACGAAAGAAAGTCATAACTTTGCCCGCATTAAACCCCAAAAGGAAGAACAAAAGCAACGAAACCCGACGATATGAAAAACCAGTTGAGAAGTGCCGTATGTACCGAAGGACGCCGTATGGCAGGTGCCCGCGCCCTGTGGGTGGCCAATGGTATGAAGAGGGAAATGTTTGGCAAGCCCATCATTGCCGTGGTGAACTCATTCACCCAGTTTGTCCCCGGTCACACCCATCTGCATGAGATAGGCCAGATAGTGAAGGCCGAGATAGAGAGCATGGGCTGCTATGCCGCCGAATTCAACACCATCGCCATAGACGACGGTATTGCCATGGGCCACGACGGCATGCTTTATTCGCTGCCCAGCCGCGACATTATTGCCGACAGCGTGGAATACATGTGCAACGCCCACAAGGCAGACGCCATGATATGCATATCCAACTGCGACAAGATAACCCCTGGCATGCTCATGGCAGCCATGCGTCTGAATATCCCCGCAGTGTTCGTGAGCGGCGGCCCCATGGAGGCCGGCAAGTACAAGGGCGAGAACCTCGACCTTGTAGGTGCTATGGTGAAGGGAGCCGACAAGACCGTTAGCGACGAGGAACTGGCCGAGGTGGAAAACCGCGCCTGTCCCGGATGCGGATGCTGCAGCGGCATGTTCACCGCTAACTCCATGAACAACCTCACCGAGGGCATAGGCCTGTCCCTGCCCGGCAACGGAACCATCCTGGCCACACACACCAACCGTGTGCAACTCTTCAAGGACGCCGCCAGGCAGATAGTGAAGAACGCCTTTGCCTACTACGAGGATGGCGACGAGAGCGTTCTGCCCCGTAGCATAGCCACACGCCAGGCTTTCCTCAATGCCATGACCCTGGACATAGCCATGGGAGCCAGCACCAACACCGTGCTGCATCTGCTGGCCATAGCGCAGGAGGCCGAGGTGGACTTCACCATGAAGGATATGGACGAACTCTCGCGCAAGACTCCCTTCCTCTGCAAACTGGCCCCCAACAGCCAGAAGTACAGCGTGCAGGAGTGCGGACGTGCCGGCGGTATGCTCAACCTCCTTGGCGAACTTGCCAAGGGCGGTCTGATAGACACCTCTGTGAAGCGCGTTAACGGTGCCACACTGGCCGAGGACATTGAGAAATACTCCATCCTCAAGGACAACATTGACCCCGAGGCAAAGAGAATATACAGCAGTGCACCTGCCGGTGTGTTCTGCAACAAGATGGGTGCACAGAGCACCACCTACGAGACTCTGGACACCGACCGCGAGAACGGTTGCATCCGTTCCATCGAGCACGCCTACACCAAGGATGGCGGCCTGGCAGTGCTCTTCGGCAACATCGCCCAGGACGGCTGTGTGGTGAAGACCGCTGGTGTGGACGAAAGCATTTGGCGCTTCTCCGGTCCAGCCGTGGTGTTCGACTCTCAGGAAGACGCCTGTGAAGGCATCCTCGGAGGCAAGGTGAAGAAGGGCGACGTGGTGGTAATCACCCATGAGGGTCCTAAGGGTGGTCCCGGCATGCAGGAGATGCTCTATCCCACCAGTTACATCAAGTCCATGCACATGGGCAAGGAATGTGCCCTCATCACCGACGGACGCTTCAGCGGAGGCACATCCGGACTCTCCATCGGACACATCAGCCCCGAGGCAGCCTCAGGCGGCAACATCGGCAAGATAGTGGATGGCGACATCATAGAGATAGACATTCCTGCAAGAAGCATCAACGTGCGCCTCTCCGACGAGGAACTGGCAGCACGTCCCCAGCAGCCCCTGCGCCGCAACCGCGTAGTAAGCAAAGCCCTCCGTGCCTACGCACAGAGTGTTACCAGTGCCGACAAGGGAGGCGTGAGGGTGATAAAGGACTAATGGTAAGACCCCCTCAATCCCCCTGCAGGGGGAGGAGAGGGTGAGCGCTTAATGGTGAGCGGTGAGCGATTAACGATTAACGTGTGAACGGGAAGCGGAGCCACACCATACCCCTCCGGAACTTCGTTCCTCGCCAGCCCAATCTTAGTGGGACAAAAGAAACGGAAAACTTGTCCGTTCTCCTATTGCCTCATTACCCATAAAGCAGAGTGCATACAACAGACTAATATCAATAATAGAATAAATACCCTCCAATACATCATACTCCCCTCCATATAGGGCGAACAAGGTCTTTAGAGGATTGACTGAATGTCAATCAGTACCTTGTGAGGGGAGCAATCCCCATTGCGACGCGCGGACAGGTACGGGGGAGGGTCTTAATATTATGGAAACAACAAAGATAACAGGTGCCGAAGCCCTTATGCGTTCCCTTGAACACGAGGGAGTGGATGTGCTGTTCGGATATCCCGGTGGTGCCATCATGCCCACCTATGATGCCCTTTACGACCACAAGGACACCCTGCACCACATACTCGTACGCCACGAACAGGCGGCCGTACATGCAGCCCAGGGCTATGCCCGTGTGAGCGGTAAGGTGGGATGCGCCATCGTTACCTCTGGTCCCGGTGCCATGAACACCATCACCGGTGTGGCAGATGCCATGATAGACTCCACCCCCATGGTGGTAATCTGCGGACAGGTTGGGGCCGCCATGCTTGGCACGGATGCCTTTCAGGAGGTGGACGTAGTGGGCGTTACCCAGCCTATCAGCAAGTGGAACTATCAGATACGCCGTGCCGAGGACATCCCTTGGGCGGTGGCACGTGCCTTCTACATAGCACGCAGCGGCCGTCCCGGTCCTGTGGTGTTGGACTTTGCCAAGAACGCACAGACGGCAATGATAGAGTATGCTCCGCAGACGGTGGACTTCATCCGCAGTTACAATCCCGTACCCGAGACACAGCCGGGAAGCATAGAAATGGCGGCCGAACTCATCAACCAGAGCGTGAAGCCCCTGATGCTCGTTGGCCAGGGTGTGGAACTTGCCGGTGCACGCCAGGAACTCCTTGCCCTTTGCGAGAAGGCACAGATACCCTTCGGACAGACCATGCTCGGCCTTTCCGCCGCTCCCACCGGCCATCCCCTGAACATGGGTATGCTGGGCATGCATGGCAATCTGGCTCCCAACGTGATGACCAACCAGTGCGACCTGCTCATTGCCGTGGGCATGCGCTTCGACGACCGTGTTACGGGCGACCTGCACACCTATGCCAAGCAGGCCAAGGTGATACACTTTGAGATAGACCCCTCAGAGGTGGGCAAGATAGTGAAACCTACCGTGGCGGTATTGGGCAACTGCAAGCAGACTCTGGCACAGGTTACCGAACTTGTGGAACCTGCCAGACATCAGGCATGGATAGACGGTTTCAAGCCTTACGCCGAGAAGGAGTACAATAAGGTGATAGATGCCGCGCTGAACCCCAAGGACGGTCCCCTGCTCATGGGCGAGGTGGTGCGCCGTGTCAGCGAGGCTGCCAACAACGAGGCCATCATGGTTACCGACGTGGGTCAGAACCAACTCTTCGGATGCCGCTACTTCAAGTACACCCATCCCCGCAGTATCGTCACCAGTGGCGGATGCGGCACAATGGGCTTCGGCATACCGGCGGCCATAGGCGCCACCTTCGGTGCACCCGAGAGGACCGTATGCATGTTCTGCGGCGACGGCGGTTTCCAGATGACTATCCAGGAACTGGGTACCATCATGGAACAGCAGTGCCCCGTGAAGATGATTCTGCTGAACAACAACTATCTGGGCAACGTGCGCCAGTGGCAGTACATGTTCTTCAACAAGCGCTACTCCTTCACCCCCATGCTCAATCCCGATTACGAGAAGATAGCCGACGGCTATGGCATACCATGCCGCACCGTGGTGGAGCGTGCCGACCTGGACGAGGCTATCCGCGAGATGCTGGACACGGACGGTCCCTATCTCCTGCAGGTTGCCGTCAAGGAGGAGGACAACGTCCTGCCCATGACACCTCCCGGAGGCAGTGTGGACGATATGTTGCTGGAAGTAAAGTAAAAAGGGCGGACCCACCCCCTTACCCCTCCACAAGGGAGGGGAGTGGTTACAACAGACAATGAATATTAATCCTTTAATAAAATCCTCATTCCCCAGTACATCATACTCCCCTCCATATAGGGAGGGGTACGGGGGAGGGTCTTAATATATGGAAAAGAAATATGGTGCCGCCGAGTGCGGCGATTGCAATACATGCGGCAAGTGCGATGCACTCTATGAAGAGAGCGTGCCCGAACTGAAGGGCTTTGACGATGCCGTGGCGGCTGCCGCGGCCATAGACCGCAATTCTTATGAAAAGAACCTGGCACGCCTGCGCAAGGCCACCTTCGAGCAGGACAATGCACAGGGCCAGCAGGTGGAGACCTTCAGCCGCAATGCCGTGGTACGTCCTACCGTGCCCGGACACGAGGGCGCACTGCTCAGCAGCCACCATGGCCTTACCCTCTACACGCTTATCATCTTCTCCGAGAACTATGCCGGCATACTGAACCAGATAACCGCAGTGTTCACACGCCGTCAGGTAAACATCGAGACGCTCAACGTGTGTGCCTCCAGCACCCCCGGTGTGCACAAGTACACCATCACATGCTATTGCAAGAAGGAGATGGCGGAGATGCTCGTCAGGCAGATAGAGAAGCGCATAGACGTGCTCCAGGCCAACTGCTTCGTGGACGACGAGATATTCATGATGGAGACCTCACTCCTGAAACTCTCCACTCCCAAGGTGCTGGCCAACAAGGAGATTTCCCGCATTGTGCGTCGCCACGATGCCCGTTTCGTGGAGGTAAACTCCACATACTCCATCGTTGAGAAGACCGGTATCACGGAGGATGTCATGGACCTCTTCATGCAACTGGATGGTATGGGTTGCGTGCTTCAGTTCGTACGCTCCGGCCGCATTGCCGTAACCAAGAGCCGCGTGGAGCGACTTGACCAGTATCTGACACAACGCGAGATGGAAAGATGAACAAGATAGACACACATCCCATATACATAGAACCCTTCCACGTGGACTTCACCGGCAGGGTCTTTCTCGGTGTGCTGGGCAACCATCTTCTCAATGCTGCCGGCAACCATTCGCAGAAGCGAGGGTGGGGCATAGGTGCGCTGAACGAGACGCGCCACACCTGGGTGCTCTCCCGCCTGTCCATAGAGATGATGGAGATGCCGCGCAACTATCAGCATTGCCAGATACGCACATGGGTGGAGAGTGTCATGAAACTCTTTACCAACCGTAACTTCGCCGTCGAGGACGCCGACGGACGTCCCCTTGGCTATGCACGAAGCGTGTGGGCCATGATAGACATGGAGACACGCCGCCCCTGCGACCTGCTCACCCTCTACGACGGAGACATCCTCAACTATGTGGTGTCCGAGGAGGAGAACGTCTGCCCCATCGAGGGACACGGACGCTTCCGCTTCCGCGATGCACAACTGGTTCGCACCATCGGCACATACTATAGCGATGTGGACATCAACGGACATATCAACAGCATCAAGTACATAGAGCACATCCTGGACCTCTTCACACGCGAGCAGATGGAACGTGGCATCCGTCGCTTCGAGATAGCCTACAAGGCAGAGTCCTACATGGGCGACACGCTCAGTTTCTACCTCCAGCCCGTCAGCGACACGGAAGTGGATGTGGAAGTGCGCAAGAACTCCACCCCCGACACCCCCGGCGAGGTGGTGTGCCAGGCAAAGGTGAGGTTCAATTAAGGACGGACGGACCCCCTCAGTCCCCCTGTAGGGGAGGAGAGGGTGAGCGGTGAGCGGTTAACGGTGAGCGGTGAGCGGATGAGCAGAAAACTTAGTTCTAATTGGCCCTCCTAGGCTTTCCTAGGTTATCCTAGGTTATCCTAGGCCTTCCTAGGCCTTCCTAGGTCTTCCTAGAAATCCTATAAAATACCCCTAAAGAAACATACAATAACAATTTTAAATATACACAAACAATGGCAAAAATGAATTTTGGCGGCGTTATCGAAGAAGTGGTAACCCGCGAGGAATTTCCTCTTGAGAAAGCACGTGAAATCCTGAAGGACGAGACCATCGCCGTTATCGGCTATGGCGTTCAGGGTCCTGGTCAGGCTTGCAACCTCCGCGACAACGGTTTCAACGTTATCGTTGGCCAGCGTCAGGGCAAGACCTATGAGAAGGCTATCGCCGACGGTTGGGTTCCCGGTGAAACCCTGTTCTCCATCGAGGAGGCTGCCGACAAGGCAAGCATCGTTATGTGCCTGCTCTCCGATGCGGCCGTAATGAGCGTATGGCCCACCCTGAAGCAGTACCTGAGCGCAGGCAAGGCCCTGTACTTCTCTCACGGTTTCGCCATCACATGGAGCGACCGCACCGGCTGTGTTCCCCAGGAGGACATCGACGTTATCATGGTTGCCCCCAAGGGTTCTGGTACCTCTCTCCGCACCATGTTCCTTGAAGGCCGTGGTCTGAACAGTTCTTATGCCGTATATCAGGACGCTACAGGCCGTGCTCTCGAGCGCACTCTGGCTCTGGGTATCGGTATCGGTTCCGGTTACATGTTCGAGACCACCTTCCAGCGCGAGGCAACTTCCGACCTCACCGGCGAGCGCGGTTCTTTGATGGGTGCTATCCAGGGTCTTCTGCTGGCCCAGTACGAGGTATTGCGCGAGAACGGCCACTCTCCCTCTGAGGCTTTCAACGAGACCGTCGAGGAGTTGACCCAGTCACTCATGCCTCTCTTCGCACAGAAGGGTATGGACTGGATGTATGCCAACTGCTCTACCACCGCTCAGCGTGGTGCTCTCGACTGGATGGGCCCCTTCCACGATGCTTGCAAGCCCGTGGTTGAGAAGTTGTACGCTTCTGTAAAGTGCGGTAACGAGGCACAGATCTCTATCGATGCCAACTCCAAGCCCGACTACCGTGTAGGTCTGGAGAAGGAACTCGCTGCCCTGCGCGAAAGCGAGATGTGGCGCACCGCCGAGACCGTACGCCAGTTGCGTCCCGAGAACAACTAAGTGAACAAGACCCCCTCAATCCCCCTGCAGGGGGAGGAGAGCGTTGAACGTAATCCAACAACAGTAGGGACACGGCATGCCGTGTCCGGACAACAACCATAATCAATGCGGACGCTGCACGCAGCGTCCCTACGGGCAAAGACACAAGAGCGGTGAGCGAACTCTCTATAATGAGGTTACGCCCGCCGCTTTTGTCTTTTTCAAGTATTGCCTTATTGCCATTCTTGTCCTCCTGATTCTTGCCGTTATTGCGGGAATCGCTCTTGGGCTGGCAAGCAAATACTTCGGAATAGATTTATAGTATTTCCTAATTCGGGCACACATCCCTCCTGCCTTTATCTGCTGATATAGGGTAGGAGGGATTGCCGTTAATGGAGATAAGACATAAAAAACTTGTCCCAAACTGCAACACTTCGGGCAAAATCTTCGTTATAATAGCAGAAGACAACATTATAGAAGGAATTGGACTACAGAGAAATCATACTCGGATGCAGGAATGGCAGGCATGGGGCGCAACTTGCCTTCTACGACCTGTTTTCTCCAGCCTTGTATGCTTCCGCCTTCCGCTTGCTCAACAATGAGTGGGAGGCAGAGGAGGTGGCACAGGAAGTTCTGCTGAAGGTGTTTACCGAAAATTCTCTGTTGAACGACACGCAGGACGAGATGTTGAGGATGCTGAAACGCATGGCCATCAACCTGTCCATAGACCATCTGCGGCAACGCAAGGTGATATGGGAGGAATGGGACGACAGACTGATGGACCAGTCGCAGGAGAGCATAGAGCAGGTAATCATCCGTCAGGAGGATGTAGAACAACTGCACACCGCCATTGCCATGATGTCCGAGAAGGACAGAAGCATCCTGTTGCTCTCCATAGCAGAAGAACTCACCACAGAGGAGATTTCACAAATCCTTGGCATACGCCCGTCCAGCGTCCGTTCGCAACTGTCCAGGGCCAGGCAGAGACTGATAAAACTATACAGATATGAATAACAACGACAATACAGTACTGAAGCAAATGATGGAGCAGGCATGGCCCATACCGCCACAGCCTGCCGGAAGCAGGGAACGGTTTGCGCAGAGGTTGGCGCAAACACAGCACGCCAAGCGCAAGCACAGGTTCTTTGCATGGGCTTCTGCTATCGGCATAGCGGCATCGCTTGTAATGGCTTTGCTGATAATACGTCCCCAAAGCGGTGCAGAGACCAAGGAAAACGTTATCTCACAGAACATAAGTGCGAGTATCGCAGAACTAAAGGGTTACTACAAGGCCCAGATGTGGAGCGAGACGGAATACATCCTGGAACTCTCCAAGGACATGAAACCGGAGATGCGTGCCAAACTCATGGCCGAGGTGACGCAACTGACTGAGAATCCCGATTCCGTGGCACTTACCATCTTGAGCGAGGACATTGACGATGACAGAAAGATATACTACATCACCTCGGTGTACATGGCACACCTGCGTAGCCTCCAGTACATACATCAGATGCTTGCCGAGAACAAGATGGCATCGGACAAACAGTGAATGCTAAAGACAATGGTTATCAGATGAACAACAATATAATACCTTCTGCTATGAGAACCAATATCAGAAACATCCTCCTTGCAATGCTCCTTGCACTTGTGCCCACTATGCTGATGGCAGGCAGGGAAGTGAATAGCGCCCAGATGTCTGGTGAAATCACCATAGATAACGTATCAACCGCCAAAGAACTTCATATCTCCTACATGTACGGCGAAGTGGAACTGGTATTCTGGAACAAGAATGAAATCATGCTCAAGTACGTCGAAACGCTAAAGGCACCGACAAAGAAACATGCCGAGGATGCTCTGCAAAGGAGGAATGTTGTTCAGCGTAATACCGGTGAGAAGTATTTTCTGGAGATACAGAAAACATCCTATGGAGACCGCAATCTCAGTTACGATAGCAAGTGGACGATATATGTGCCTGTCAGGCAGAAGTCGGTGTCGGTATGGAATGAGTACGGCAATGTCAGTGTCGGCACGGGATATGACAAGCAGATTAGGATAAATGTGAAACATGGCGATGTCAGTGTACCCAAAACCAAGGCTATGTGCATGGTAATAGTGGACCATGGCAATTTCTCCATGGGTAATGTCGGGTATCTGAACTTGAACACCAAGTATGCCAATGGGACAATAGGGTTTGCCAACGTGCTGAACCTGAGTTGCGACCATGCAGAAGCGATAATGATAGATGAGGTCCAGGACCTGAATGTCAATAACAGTCAGCATTCCAAGATGCGGATAGGCCGGTTGAATAATGCAAAGGTCTCTGCGTCGTATTGTGAGATATTTGCAATAGACGTACTTGGAACCGCTCTTATGAAGAATGTCAGATATTCGGGAATCTCCATGACGAACCTTCGCGGACGGTGTGATTTTTCCGATATTTCATACTCCAAAATCAACGTCACGGTCGGAAAGTCCAACCGTGAACCCAGGGTCTTGGTCCCCGATGCCCGCTTCAGCGACGTCACCGTGTCCATCCCCAAGACGTTGCAGGTCAGTTGCCTGCTACGGAACAAATACGGGAAAATAGAATTTGACGTCCCTGCCTCTGTGAAGCAACATGTGGTAGAGAACAAGAAAGACTATTCCCAAACCACTATGCACACGCTGCTCAACACCACCTCTTTTGCACCGTCATCGGTGATAGATATCCAGAATTCCAACGGTAATATAACGATCAAGGGCTACTAAGCCTCGCGTCGGCATGCCAGTACCGCCGTGTCGGTACTGGAGTACTCTCGTGGGAGGACTGCAGTCCTTCCATAGGAGGACTACGCCCCTGTCACGCTATTGTCACACGTTTGTCACGCCATGTTGTGCCGATGTACGAGGCATTATCCTTACCTTTGCACCACGGAAAGGTCCTATTACTACGAATAAACGTTAAAATGTTCATTATAAAAAAAATACGTCTATTGGAGCATTGTGTCAACGGTAAGGAATGCATATCTTTGCATGGACGGTTGCCGTTGGAAACGGGACGGGAAACCTGTTGCCTATACTAAACATCAAATAAATCTAATACCCATGAATTGTAGAAGACTTGTCATGCTCTTGTTACTGATATGCAGTATCAGTGCCTGGGCGCAGACGTATCAGGTGAACGGACGGATTACGGCGAGCGACACCCGGGAGCCCTTGCCTCAGGTGAGTGTGCAACTGCTTGGCACCGACTCTGTGCGTGTGGCTATTGCCGCCACGGACGAGAAAGGAAACTTCACGCTCAAGGCCAAAGGGGCAGGGCAGTATATCGTGATGGCCAGGATGATAGGCTTCGCACCCTTCGTGCGCAATGTGAACCTGACGGCAGAGCGTCCGTCGGCAACAATGAACTTTGGCATGAAACCGTCCGCCAAGGAACTGGACGAGGTGAGCGTAACGGCTCTCTCGCGCATGATGACGATGAAGAAGGATACGCTGATTTTCAGCAGTGCCGCCCTGCGCCTGCCACCTAACGCTTCGTTGGCGGCACTGATGAACCAGTTGCCAGGCATAGGCATAGACAAGGACGGCAACATGACATATCAGGGCAAGGTGGTGAACCAGATACTGGTGGACGGCAAGCCTTTCTTTGGCGACGTGAACACGGCTCTGGCCAATATGCCCACGGATGCCGTGCAGAACGTGAAGATATACGAGAAGACGGACGAGGAAAAGGAATACCGCAAGGAACTGGACACGGACAAGGCCACGGTGGTGGACCTGACCATCAAGAAGGAGTACAAGTCGAAGTGGATGGCAAACGTGGACCTGGGCGGTGGTACTGACAAGCGCTATGTGGGCAAGATATTCGCCACGAACTTCACCGACCGTCGCCGCACCGCCGTGTATGCACAGATGAACAACATCTGCCAGAACCAGCGGGTGGATGCCAACGGCAACTGGTCTTATTGGAGCGATGGCAGATTTGGCTTGTTTGACTATCGCAAGGCCGGCATGATAATGCAATGGGACAACGACAAGGCCAACAAGGAGGCTGGTAACTTGCGAGGCAATGCCAACATAGACGTGTATCATAACAACATGTTCTACAACACGCTAAACAATAGCGAAAACTTCCTGGGCGGTGGCAATACGCAATACACCTATGCCAAGAACATTACCGACAACCGCGATGCAGGTGTGGATGCCAGGGCAAACATTACCTATAATATAGATAGCATCAACCGCCTCTCCTTCAAAGCCAGATATGGCTATCAGAACGGCAGGAGCGACAAGGAAGGCACATCTTCCACCTTCCACACCCAGCCAGAGGAACTGGAGGACATGGCAGGCAGCCTTGTGGGTGATGATGTGTTGCTTGCTCTCATGGGGCAGGGCATAAATTCGCTGGACGCCAACGGCAATTCCAAGAGCAATAGGCATAATGCCAACTTTTCTGCCGAATACACCCATCTGTTCAAAAAGCAGGGCAGAACACTGAGCGTGAATGCCTGGGGAAGTATCAACGACCTTCATGGAAGTGGCAACGCAAGGCAGTTTTACCGCTATTTCTCTCCCAATGCACCGGCACCAGAACTGGATAATCGCCAGGCTAATGAGAGAAACGCGACGAGCTATAACCTCTCTGCAGGAATGTCGTATGCCGAACCTATCAACAAGTATCTTCGCTTCAGTGCCAATTATGGTTTCTCGCATAAAAAGGCCAACGAGGACTATGGCCTTTACGATGTCTACACCATCCCCGAGAACCTGCGTCCCACTCCTGGCGACTCGCTCCAGTATGTAAGCGACTTGCAGAATACATATTACTCGGACAGCTATACCAATCAGCACCGTTTGCTTGTATGGCTTCAAGGCACTTGGGACAAGGTGGAGAGTGCCATTTATCCTTCGCTCAACCTCTTTACGGATTACCTCCATTACGACCGCAATGGTGAGCAGTACAATCCATCCCGCACCCACTTTGGCTTGGGCATGTATGGTTTCGTGAAATATAAATTCACCCAGCAGAACTACATTCAGCTAAGCTACAATGGCAGCAGTGCTCGTCCGTCGCTCTTGGAACTTCTGCCCATCAGGGATACAAGCAATCCCATGGCGGAAACGGTGAACAATCCTGACTTGAAGGCGGGTTGGAGCAACTCCGTATCCCTATACTCCCGCTTCTTCAAACCCAAGCGTGGTGATAGTTATACCGTGAATGCTGGTTTCAGTAATCGAACCAACTCGGTGGTGACGACTCAGGAGACTGACCCCACAACTGGATACACCCGATATGGCAAGACCAATGTGAACGGCAACTACAACATGTGGCTTTCCGCCTATACCGACCAGCCTCTGGACACCGCACGCCACTGGAACCTGAACGCAAGAGTATATGCAAACTACTCTCACAACATCGGCTACGTGGGTGCCATGGGCAATAGCCTTGGACTTTCCTCCGTTGATTCGTACGGAGCCAGTGCCAATATCGGGTTGAGATACAGAAAGGACATCTGGAGTGTGTCGCTCAGCGCCATGTATCAGGGCGACTTCACCCGTTATGGCGAGACTCCGCAATACAACCAGAACGGACACACCTACGAGGTGAACCTCTCACCGCAGGTGGACCTGCCCTTCGGCATGAAGATAAACACGCAATTCATCTATTATGCCCGAAGCGGATATGCCGACCCTCTGATGAACCATCCCCAATGGATACTGAACGCCTCCATCTCGCAATCCTTCCTCAAGAGCAAGGCACTGACCATCCAGTTGGAAGGCACCGACCTCTTGAAGTCGCGCACGGCAGAATCCAGTCACCTGTCACCCACCTCACGCACATATAGCCGCACTGACACCTTCCTCAGTTACGTGATGCTCCACGCAATATATAGGTTCAGTTTATAATGAAAAGTCCTCCTGCAACGTTCTCATACGACAAAGCATGAAGTAATCTTTTTCTGGTTGCATAGGGGGCACGGGTATTGGCATTGGTACTCCCGATGCTGATACCCTCTTTTTATGCAAGCGGGTAACTTGAAGGATTAGACAGTACAAATAACAATACCGTCTATAGAATGCTACAAGAACATCGGTACCATTGGGCGTCAATCTCACAAAAACATTGGTACCATTGGGCGTCAATCTCGCATAAACATTGGTACCATTGGGCGGCAATCTCACATAAACATTGGTACCTTTGGGCGACAATCTCACAATAACATTGGTACCTTTGGGCGATAATTTCACATGAACATTGGTACCATTGGGCGGCAATCTCACAAGAACATTGCTACCATTTGGGCGACAATCTCACAATAACATTGGTACCATTGGGCGACAATCTCACATAAACATTGGTACCATTGGCCGACAATCGCATAATAACATTGGTACCTTTGGCCGGTAATCTCACAAAAACATTGGTACCATTGGCCGTCAATCGCATAATAACATTGGTACCATTGGCCGATAATCTCACAAAAACATTGGTACCTTTGGGCGTCAATCGCATAATAATATTGGTACCTTTGGGCGTCAATCTCACAATAACATTGGTACCTTTGGCCGATAATCGCATAATAACATTGGTACCTTTGGGCGGAATCTCACAATAACATTGGTACCTTTGGCCGATAATCTCACATGAACATTGGTACCATTGGGCGGCAATCTCACATAAACATTGGTACCATTGGCCGACAATCTCACAATAACATTTATTGATGTCCGGTATACTTATACATAAACAACTACTATCCCTAAGAAACAGCCCCCTCCGCCCTTCGGGCACCTCCCCTAACTTCGGGGAGGAAAGAGAAGTGTTCCTCCCAACCCCTACATAGCAATATGTTAATAACTTTCCTCCCCAAAGTTAGGGGAGGTGTCGCAAAGCGACGGAGGGGTCTGTTCTTCTTTTCCAGGCATAATTCGGAGATGGTACAATGAAGATCTTTGTAATTCAACACAACAAAATCGTTTGCCGGACACCCCAAAATAACATTGGTACCTTTGGGCGTCAGTCTCACAAAAACATTGGTACCTTTGGGCGTCAATCTCGCATAAACATTGGTGCCATTGGGCGTCAATCTCACATGAACATTGGTACCATTGGCCGTCAATCGCATAATAACATTGGTACCTTTGGCCGGTAATCTCACAATAACATTGGTACCATTGGCCGACAATCGCACAATAACATTGGTACCATTGGGCGGCAATCTCACAATAACATTGGTACCATTGGGCGGCAATCTCACAATAACATTGGTACCATTGGGCGGCAATCTCACAATAACATTGGTACCTTTGGCCGTCAATCGCATAATAACATTGGTACCTTTGGCCAGCAATCTCACAATAACATTGGTACCTTTGGGCGACAATCTCACAATAACATTGGTACCTTTGGGCAGCAATCTCACAATAACATTGGTACCATTGGCCGACAATCTCACAATAACATTGGTACCTTTGGCAAAGAAATCCCCCTCAAAGGTCTTGGACCGATGAGGGGGATTGTGGTGTTTTTTGTTGGTAGAACAAACAGCCTTATTTGGCAATCAGCGCTTTGCCATTGCTTATGTATATGCCTTCATGTATGGGTTTGCTTACTTTTGTTCCGTCTATTCTATATATAGGCGCATCTTGGACAGGAGTGCCATTTATGCTCTCTACGGGTGTCTCTTCGGTAGTGAACCACACATAGTCTCCTAATTGTTTATAGTTCGCATCCTGGTGATTGGCATAGTATCCGATGAGTATAGCGCACTGGCTATAGCTGTCTGCACCGTGGAACTGGAATTTGAAGGTCTTGGTTGAACCTGAGGCGATGTCGCCGGGTAGAGTCAATACCTCTGTACCATATAGCTTGTCGTCATTGTAAAGGTTCTCGAAGAGGATGGCAACTATTTCTCTGTAGTATCCCTCGGTGCTGTTGTTCTTGATCCTGACGGTAGCGCTTACTTCCGTGGTATTGGGAACACAACTGAGCATGGTAAGGCTGGCAGGCTTGGTGGGGGCAGGGATGATGTTTACCTGTTTGGTGGTTAGGACGTTTTTGCCTTCGCCATCCGTGCTCAGCCACAGATTGTATTGGCCATAGGTTTCTGGCGTGAATGCCATGAACAGGTCTGTGGTTTCATTTTTCTTGAGAAGTATGGTGGCACGGCTTTGGGCTTCGCCTTTTGAAGTAGTGGGACTGGCGAAGAGATAAGCGGCGGCATTGGTTTCTTCATTGCCATTTATCAGGCTGGCTGTTACATTTTGCTTCACACCAGCAACTAAGTTGCCTGTGCATTTCAAGTCAGTAACCTCAAAGTCGTTCTTGGGATACAGCTGTATGTCAGTCACTTGATTGTTTGCTCCCTTGGTGACCAAGAAGAATCTTTGTTTGTTGCCAACACGTGTCCATCTGACAGAACCTTTCAGACGGCATACGGTACCTATGCGGTAAGTGCCTTCTGTTAGGGTTGTCGTTTCTGTATCCAGGTTGAGTGCGATATATTTATATTCTGACATGCCGCCTTTCAATGTCATCAGGCCTGCATCCTTCAAGACCCTGATAATATTGTTGTCCTCATCAATGAGTGCGAAGCCGACATTTGCCTGCTGCGAATTGACATTGGGATTAAGGAAGTAACTATAGAGAGTGTGGTTGATGAACTGCTCTGAATTTGGCAAGAAGGGCTTGGTCTTGGCTTTCTCCCCAGTGGGAGGTTGGATGCCTATGATTATCTGCTGTCCGTAACTATAGCCATCGGAAGAACCGCTGCCTATGCCGCCAGTTCCTGGATTCATGAGGCTTAGTTTATAGTAACCGTCGTGAGAACCACCCCATCCCCAATTGAAATGGAACATGCCGTTGCCGTCATAACCGTCGCATACAAAGGAATGGCCACCTCCAAGGGAATAGCCGGAGTGGAAAACAGGTCTGCCGGCCTTTATCTCATCGTATATGATGTTTTCCCATTCGCTGATGTCGTGGTATTCCAGATACTTTAATTCCAGATTTTTGTCATAATCAAAGTACTTCGTTAGGGCAATGGCAACGTCAGTGGTATATGCACCTGTTGACAGTTTGGTATAGTCGCTTAGTATGGACTGCCCGCAGTAGCGCATCAATTCAGCCACAGCATCACCATTCTCGTCTGAAGAATAGGTGTTTTGCATCTCATTCCAACGGAATGTGGTGGCGTTCAGTTGTGGAACTGTGAACTTAAACGTGGTAGTCTGATATGCCGGTATGACTGGAGTGGGGGCCTCGGGCCATTCGTGGTATTTCATCACCTGTGCCATGGCTGTAGCTGTACATCCGGTTACGCTTCTCTCTCCATCGTGAAGAGGGCATTGGTTGTTGTATGGCGCACCTTGGTTCCACTTTGTCTTTGTCAGCGGGGCAATGGCAGTCCATTCTGTATTGTACTGGGCAACGTTTTGTGGTTGGCGTACATATGTCTCCAACATGGCTATCTGCTCTGCATAGCCCTGTAGCCATGCCTTGACATTCTCTGGCATGTTGTCTATGTCAAACGAGCCTTGTGTTGCATAACCAAGGATTTCGTCTGTCCTATCGTCACCGGACACGATTACATAACCCTTGTCCGCTTCGGTATTGAATACATAGTAGGCAGGAGCCTTTACATCGCTGGGGACTCCTTTGATTTGGCGTGCAGGAGCATACTCGGGTGTATCCTGTAATACCACGGTACCACTACTTTGTTCTTTCATGAACTTGGCAGCCTTGGCTCTTGCCAGTTCAAGGCCGACAGGACCTGCAAATGCAATGGTGCAAGACAGCACCATCAGCAATAATGAAGTAAAACGTTGTTTCATGTTATAATATAGTTGTGTAGTTCTATGAATTGTGATAGGATTATGCATACAAATATACGTTATTTTTATTATGAATGCAAATGTTGGGAAGGTTAATGCCAATAAGTCATCAAGAATAGGTAAAACGTTGTTAAAACTATGGTTATACGCTTGTCCAGAGGGTAGTCGGGATGTGCCAAGAGGTGTTATGACCGGCTTTGCCCGCATATAAAATGCTGGCATATTCTTGCATGGTACGAGATATTTCATTATATTTGTTGGCAGAAGAGTGAATTCACGTGAAGGGAATTAACCTAATCACACCTTATTTAATAATATAATTAATATACTAATTATGGCTTACAAAGTAGTAGAAATCGAGGGCGTAGGTGAAGTGTACGCTGATAAACTGGTGGCAGCAGGAATCAATTCTGTAGACGACTTGCTTGCAAAGTGTGCTGCACCTGCAGGTCGCAAGGCATTGGCAGAAGAGACAGGTATCTCTGGCAAGTTGATACTTAAGTGGGCAAACCATGCCGACTTGATCCGTATTCATGGTGTAGGTCCTCAGTTTGCCGAGTTGTTGGAGGCTGCCGGTGTTGATACCGTTAAGGAGTTGCGTCACCGCAAGGCCGAGAACCTGGTGGCTAAGCTTGAGGAGGTCAATGCCGAGAAGAACCTGGTGAATCGTGTTCCTTCCTTGGCAGAGGTAACCAAGATGATTGCGGAGGCAGGCGAACTCGAAGTGGTAATGACCTATTGATTATATATAGTACATCCACAATAATACCAAGCGGGGCTGTGATTGAATTCACAGCCCCGCTTGGTATTATTGTGCGGACTAAGGTATCCGCTATTTTGGTTTAGTAGAACAGGTAACGCTTGTCCTCTACGTTTGCCTTCTTATATAGTTCGCCCTGGAAAGTGTTGATGGAGCGCAGAGCACCCTGTGTGAGTATTCCCTGCTCCTGCTTCTGGTCAAGGGTAGCCTCTTGCTTGTCTGTGGCGAGAACCTGATATGCATAGACAGCACCATTGCCACGAACGGCATTCTTGAAAGCATCCTTGGCGGCATTGCTTGAGTTACCGCTCAGGGCAGGCTCGATATTGCCGGTCTTGCTGACAAATACAGACTGGGCAAATGTTACGCGACGAAGAGTGTCTGTAACGGCACCGGGGAGTTTGGCAACTTCTGCTATGCTATTTACACCGGCAAGTTTTTCTTCCAAGAGTGCAGCCTTCTTGTCCTTGATGACTTCTGTTCTCAGGAAGTCCTTCACGTCCTCCTGATCCCAAGAAAGGTAACCTTTAGGTGTGATGCCTGTAAGGACGATGCACATGAGATGGTCGTTGTTACCACACTCGTAGAGGGGACTTACATCACCTACTTTGGTATCCTCGTTGAAAATCCAACGGAGAGCATCACGTGTGCCGCTTACACCACCTATATTGTGTTCTGCACTGGAGAGGTTGTCGCGCTGAAGGATTCTGTAACCAGCCTTTTCTGCCAGAGAATCAATTTCCTCGGCATCCTTACCGGCCAGGAAGGAAGAGAAGTTGGAGAATGCCTTGTCATAGGTCTGCTTGGAGAACTCTACGGCACTCTTCACTACTGCAACATCGTACTTCTTGATAGGGTTGCGGGTTTCCAGTACGTTTATCACAAGAACACTCTGGCCATCCAGAACCAGTTTCTGAAGACTGCCTGCAGAGGCAGATGTGATGGTCTCAATGATCTTCTTGTTGGTGTCGTCAATGTTCATACCCTCGTACTGGGCAGATGTCATCCAAAGTTTTTCACCACCCTGATTGTATTTCTTGGCAATTGTATCGAAGGGAGCACCCGCCTTGAGAGCATTCATGATGCTGTCAGCAGACTGCTCGGCCATAGTCATGTCTATGCCGGGTATGCCGATGATGCGGTATTGGATGCTGTCGGGCATGGTCTGTGCAGAGATAAGACGTACTATGTTCATGGTGTTGTCCATGTTGTTGTAGTAGGGGCCAACCTGCTGGCCTGCGCTCATGCTGTCCAACTGATTTGCAATGTCTGTGGGCAGAGCGTTCTTGCTGATGGGCAGGGCAGAGTATGCAACGAGAGAGCGTGCCTCGCGAATTACCTTTGCAGGTGCAACGCCGTCGTTCAGCTGCTGGGCATATTCGTTCATCTGTGCGTTCAACTCAGCTTCGTCTTCCTTGCTTGCCTTTACTGCAATGTCGATGTACTTGATGCTGCGTGTTTCAACGGGAGCTTCAAACAAATCCTTCAGTTCATTGTACTTAGCCTTCAGTTCCTTGTCTTCAACTGTTATTTCGCTATCCATGACACTGCTATAGGGAAGAGCTGCCACAAGGAGAGTCTTCTCGTTGGTGCGTGCGTCAAAGTTCTGTTGTGCTTCTACGGGATTGCTGAGGATGCTTGCAACAAGCAGGCTCTGGTACTTCTGGGCCAAAATGGTGTTGCGCAGATTGTCTTCAATGAACTTCCACCACTGTGTCAGACTGCGGGCTTCTTCTACCAAATCAGCAGAAGCGTCGGGAGTGGTCATAATTTCCTTGCACTGGTCCAATGTCTGCTTGAGCAGGGTGTAGTCGAACTTGCCCTGCTGGTTGCGGAAAGGAGTCTGCTGGAGCATGGGGTGTTCGCCCTTGACAAGAATCTGCAACAGTTCGTTGTCGGTTACGGTAAGACCAAGTTTCTCTGCTTCGCTACCGATAAGTTCGGTCTCAACAAGACTCTGCCAAACCTGATCTCGGATACCCTGCATCTGTTCGTCCGTAAGGTTTGTGATTCCGTTGCTGGCCTTGATAACGTTGGTGTACTCATCAACCTTGTTGTTGAAGTCTTGGAGATCAATGTCCTTGCCGTTGATGCTACCTACGGTGTTATGGCTGGACATAGAGAAAATCTCCACAACTTTTGTCCAGTCTGTGGCGATAAAACCAATCAGACCGAGGAAGAGGGCGCCAACCACCAGTGGGCCGGCGTTTCTTACTTTTTGTAAAGCTGCCATTTTGTTTTGTTATTTATATTTTGTTATTATTTATTTCGATGCATGTGCATTTTTACGCGCATTTAGGGCACAAAGTTAGTGATTTTTCTCGGATATACCTTATTTAATTATGTAATTATTTGTCATAAATATATTTTATTGCAGAAAAACTATCTTCGGTGCTGGACTATTTATTGTTATTATCGCGAAATTAGGACTTCTTCAAGTTTATTGGCCGTCTTCTTTATAACTTTCACGTTCCATCCGCTACATTGTATGGTTTCATTGAGTTTTGGGAAACTTTGGTATTCATTCAGTATCCATCCTCCTACCGTAAGATAGTCATCGCTATCGGGCAGTTCTATGTCCAGGATGTCATTTACTTTTTCGATTTCCATGCGGGCTGAAATATGGTATTCGCCAGTAGGAAGCTGTTTTGCGATGTAGTTGTTGTTATCGTGTTCATCTTCTATATCGCCAAAGATTTCCTCAACCAAATCCTCTACAGTAACAATGCCTGCGGTTCCGCCGAATTCATCCACCACCACGGCAATAGATTTCTTTTGTCCCATGAGGGTTGAAAGCAATTTTTGAGCAGACATGGTTTCCGGTACGATTGGAGTTTCACGTATACAACGGGTCCAATCATCGTGCGAGGACAAATGAAATAATTCACTGGAATGTAGGAAACCGACAATGTCGTCTAAATTTTCCTTATAGATGATAAGTTTTGATATTCCGCTATCTGTGAAACGATTGCGTATCTCTGTTAATGTGGCATCAATGTCTACAGCAACTATTTCGGTACGGGGAACAATGCAGTCGCGCACTTTTACGTTTCGGAAGTCCAAGGCATTTTGAAATATTTTCACCTCGTCTTCAATCATGTCTTCATCATCAATGTTGTCTATGTTACTCTGTATCAGGTGATCCAAATCGGCCTTGCGAAACCCTTGTTCCTCTTCTTCCTTGGGTGCACGCATGCCTAATAAGAATAATATCATTTGGGAAAGTCCGCTGGTAATTTTGCTGATGGGCCAAAGTAGGATGTAAAACAGCATTGCAGGGAAGGCACATATTCGTATCATCCTGTTGGGATTGATACGGAAAAGCATCTTTGGAAGAAATTCACCGGTAAACAATACTATGATGGTACTGACTATGGTTTGAATTATCAGGCCGTCTATCAATTTTGCCATGAGGATGCCATAGATGACCAGAGCAATGTTGTTGCCTACAAGAATTGTGGAGATGAAATTGCTGGGGTGCTTATAGAATATGTCTATAATACGTGACGTAATCCCTCCGTCTTCACGTTCCATTTCAAAGCGCATCTTGTTGCTGGACACAAAGGCTATCTCTGTGCCAGAAAAGAAGGCGGAGAACATCAGTACTATGAATATCTCTATAAAGAGCGTATTGTAAGTGTCAAGCATGTCTATTTCTCTTTCTTGAAGTCATATTTTGTCGGTGCAGGGGGGAGTGATTTTACTGGTGCTGCGTTTGGGTTGCGTGGTTTAATGGGAATGTGTTGTTGTGTGGCAGGAACTGGTACGGTGACCTTTTCTGTACCTTGAACCATGGAGTCGGCATTTATAGGGGTGTCTGCTGCTGCAGCGGTCCCTCCGTCTGCATCAGACATCGGGAATTCTCCTTTGGAGTTTGCTACAGAATATCGTGTCATCTGTTCGTTACTCCTGAATTCGGTTCCTTCCAAGGTACGCTCTGGGGTAATGATGGTCATGTATGCATGATTCCACATTTCGTGCTTGTTCAGGTCCCAGAAAAGTTCTTCCGTATTGAATTTCGTCCCCTGTACGTTACGTATGCGCACTCTGCCACGCAGTTCCCATGTACGTTGTTGGTGTAGGTAGGCCGTGTCTGCTTGGACATAAAGGTCAACGTCCAGTTCCTCGTCTAGACGTAACATAAGAAGTCCCTTTATGAATTTCCATGTCGCAGCTTGGTTGTTGGGAGTATATATGTCCCATTCCTCTGCAACCAGGTGATAGCGTATCACGCCGGAATCCGATATAAGCGTGCTTACCCCAACACTATGCATAAATGGAAGAGAGTCTGTGGTTTTTACCTTTTGGGTATGTCTTATCTCTCCAGATGTACATGCGAAGATACATGGTAGTATGAAGAAGCATCCCAACCACAAAAGCGGTGAGATGCGCAAATGGATTGAATATGGTCGGGAACTATCCGTGTCCATGTGTGGAATTACTGAATCTTAAACTTCATGAACCAACGTTCGTTGAATGTGACGCCTATATTCAGTATAAAATAGTTTTCTGTTACCAGATTTTGTGAACTGGGTGAACGGCGCAACCATTGTAATCCTACGTTTACCATAGAACGGTTGTTTATTCGATTGGTTATGGGAAGTCCCAAACCTAGGCTAACCCCCAACTCACTTGGTCCTTCATATGTGGTGGCGACCTTTCCTTCTCCCTGTGGAATATTCATGTATGGACTGCTATATGAAACGCCCATTCGGTACTTTATCCTGTTGTAGTATCCTTTTGTTGCCAATGGGTTGGGCGTGTATTCCACGCCAGCCTTTACCATATAGCTGTTTTTATACATATTGTCGGTGCTAGGGTAGGTGACGTTACTGCCGGTTACAACCATGGCGGGTGTGCGGCAACCATCCCATACCTGATAGTGCGCATCGGCGGAAACAATCAGATTGTTCTTGTGTTGCCAAGCTATACCGCCGGCATAACTCATGGGAATGTCAAAACCATCCTTTTCTCCCTCAACACGCAGGGTGTCGCCTGTGGTCATGAATCTATACAGAAATGCATCGCCATCGAACTTGTGCCCTAATCCTACCGTCGCACCTAAGGTGAGCCAGTCCTGGGGACTTACACGGAACGCATACTGTGCTCCGAAATCTAATTTGTATGTCAGGACATCAGCATGTTGGATAAAGTTGAATCCGTCGAAGTTGTTGCTGCTGGAACCGTCCTCGGTAAAGCCTTGCATCATTATGTGGTCATAACCGCCCCACAGAAGACTGAAGTTCGTACCTATGGAGAAGTTGGAAAAAGGCTTCCAACCTAAACCGACAAAGACCTGATTCAGACCACCCTTGCCCTGGTAATTGGTGGTGTTGCGCACAATCGCTCCTGTAATTTCGTCTCTGAAAACCTCGTTACTGCTGGTGGTATAATTGTAACCTATGGTAGTGTATGGTTTAAAACCGAAGGAGACACCTAAATTCTTGCGTAATCTCAAACCGGCGGCCAGATAGTCAAAGCTTGCATTGTTTACGTTGATGCTGTTGCCTGACACGGACATGCGTCCGAAGTTGCCTGACATGCCTACATCCAAAATGAAACTGAGAGAATCAATGTGTGCATATGATGCGGGGTTCATGGTGTTGAGTTTGTTGCCAGACGGCAGTGCCACTCCAACACCTCCCATGGCTCGGTTCCAACCTTGGGACTGGTCGTTGAGCAGACCAAGTCCGAAACGAGAATATGAAGAGTAACCGCCTCCATTCTGTGCATGTGTGTAAGCACCGTACATAACCATGGCTAGTGCAATGATGACGCGGATGGTTTTGTTGATTCTGATGTGATTCAAGAGTGTATATACTTTTTGTGCGTGTGCAAAGGTATGATAAAACTTCCAAATGACCAAGGATGCCTGTCCATATTTGGTCAGTGTATACCTATTTTTATAATATATATATATTGGTTTTGTCCAAATACCGTTTAATTTTACTAACTTTGCGCCCGAATGAAACGTGTATTGCTAACCATAGCGTTAGTTCTTGGTCTTATTCCTGCGTATGCTGCGGACAGGCCTGGAAGCATCAGGGTCAGTGTGCTCACATGCTCTCCGGGGCAGGAAGTGTATTCCCTTTACGGGCATACTGCCATTCGTGTACAGGATATGGACCTGGGAACTGACCATGTCTTCAATTACGGCGTGTTCGACTTCAATACAGAGCATTTCGTATGGAAATTCGTGCTTGGCGAGACGGACTATATCTGCATGGCTGCCCCATGGGAATATTTTGTCCGTGAATATGAGTCGCGTGGCAGTAGCGTGGTTTCTCAGGTTCTGAACCTTACGGATAGCGAGGCACAGAAGATCAGGGATTATCTCTACACGAATATCCGTAAGGAGAATTGTGTATATCGCTATAATTTCCTTACGAATAACTGCACAACCCGTGTGATGGATTGTGTGGAATCCTGCGTGGAAGGTAATATCGTATACTCGTGGAAGGAGGTTCCTCTCACTTATCGCCAGATACTTCACGGGTATACCGGCAGTTTCCCATGGACTCAGGAGGGCAACGACATTCTGTTGGGTGCCGATGTGGATACCGTGTTGTCGCATCGTGCAACGTGTTTCATTCCGGAATACTATATGGATGCATTGGAAGGCGCAGTGGTACGCAATGAGTTCCTGGACACCCGTAAACTGGTTGCGGAGACAAAGACCATAGTGAAGGCCAATCCTGCAGCAGTCAAGAAGCAACAGGGATTTCCCCTTACTCCCACAAAGTTTGGATGGTTGGCATTTGCCGCAAGCATAGCCATAATGGTGGTAGAAATGTTGACACGCAGGATGTTCTGGCTTTTGGACGTTGTGCTGATGTTTGCCCATGGGTTGGCGGGATGCCTTATTCTGTTCGTTTTTCTCTTCTCTTCACATCCGACATTGGACAGTAACTGGCTTGTGGGAGTGCTTAATCCTTTACCTTTGGTTGCCTTGCCTTTTGTCGTAAAAGCCGCATGGAACGACCAACGTACTCTATGGCATCACTTCATGGCAGTTTGGCTGGCATTGTTCCTGTTGTTCCTGCCATGGATGCCCCAGCAGATGTGCGTGCTAACCGTACCCTTGTTGGCAACCTTGCTCAGCCGGCAGGTCTCTTACATATTTCACTACGGACATCCTCGTGACATGATGTATTCCAAAGGCAAGTCCCGTAAGTACACGTCAAAGAAAAAGAAATGAAACCGTTTTCAACATATAGCAGAGTGTTCTCCGCTTTGGCTGTGCTCTTCTCCATTTATGGAGCAGAGGCACAGACTGCACCGGTGCTGCCTAAGTTGGTTGTCAATGTAATGATAGACCAGCTTAGGGCGGACTATCTGGAGGCTTTCTCGCCACTTTATGGCGAGCGTGGTTTCCGACGCCTTATGCAGGAAGGGTGCATGTA
The DNA here is from genome assembly GCA_017503065.1 of Bacteroidaceae bacterium. Next base: position 44,352 of record JAFVTT010000025.1, read on the forward strand.
CACTAATGCCGAGTACCCTTTTGCGCGCCCCGACCGTGCCAGTGCAACCGCTTGCCTGCATAGCGGAACCGCTCCTTACGACAATGGCATTCCTGCCGAGCGCTGGCTTGACCGCCAGAGTCTGCGTCCGATATATTGTGTGGACGACAAGAACTATCAGGGACATCTTACGGCCGAGAACTCCTCTCCATTATACCTGAGCGTTTCTACAATCGGTGATGAACTGAAGGTTGCCACAGAGGGCAAGGGCATAGTGCTGAGCGTTTCCCCTTTCCGCGATGCGGCAATACTCTCTGCCGGCCATGCTGCCGATGCATGTTTCTGGATTAACGACCTGACCGGGCAATGGTGCTCCACTTCATATTATGGCGAGTTCCCTTCATGGGCATTGACATATAGCAGATACAATTCCCTGCAGAGCCGTATTGGAGACATTACGTGGACGCCGTCCAACGAGGTGGTTGGCAATTTCAGTTACTTCGTGTCCGGAGGCATGAAGAGTCCGTTCTCCCACAACTTCAAGGGACAACGTGCCTATCGCGAGTTCAAGACAAGTGGCATGGTAAATGAGGAGGTAAACCGTTTCGCTTCTCATTGCATAACGTCTTCGGGCATGGGACTGGATGCCGTCACGGACATGCTGTCGGTTACCTATTATGCCGGCACCTATGACCACCGTTCTGTTTCGGAGTGTCCGATGGAACTGCAGGATACATACGTCCGTCTCGACCGCGCCCTTGGTCAACTCATGGACGATGTGGAGAAGCGCGTGGGCAAGGGTAGGGCGCTCTTCGTGGTGACAGGAACCGGTTATTGCGATGAACCCGTTTCGGACAACCTTTCCAAATACCGCATCCCATCGGGAACCTTCGATATGCATCGTGCCGAGATGCTCCTGAACATGTACCTTATCGCCGTGTACGGCCAGGGACAGTGGGTGGAGAGCAGTCTTGGCAACGAAATATACCTTAATCGCAAACTCATAGAACAGCGCAACGTGAACATGACGGAACTGCTGGACATGAGTTCTGCGTTCATCATCCAACTGGCCGGTGTCAAGGACGTGTACACCAGCCAGCGCCTTTCTCTCGGAGCCTGGACACCCGGTATCTCCAAGTTGCGCAATGCATACAATCCGCATCGCTCCGGCGATATAATGATCCAGATTGCTCCCGGATGGTCCGTTGCCGGAGTGAACAGCACTCCGGGGGCCGGCAAGGAGAACATTTCCCGAGAGAGTTATATCGCTTTTCCCCTTTTCTTCATGGGCACTGGTTTCGATGCCTGCAAGGTGGAAACACCGGTTACCATTGACCATGTGGCACCAACAGTGGCCAAGGTGTTGCGTATACGCTCGCCTAACGGATGCGGTCAGTCGCCTTTGACAAGGGTTACACAATAGTGGCGGGTATTTTTGCCGCCAGTGAACGCATCAATTATCAGTACCGAAATAAAACATCAAACAATGAATATAACAAATTTCTTAGTTAAACTATTCGGCGACAAGAAGTCGCGCGATCTCAAGGCCTACCGTCCCTTGGTGCAGGCCGTATTGGACGTATATCCAAAGATTCAGGCTCTTAGCGATGATGACCTGCGTGCCCGTGTCCAGGAAATCCGCAAGGAGATTGCAGAAAAGGCCGTTCCCCTGCGCCAGCAGATAGCGGAAATCAAGGAGCGCATACCGCAGACGGAGATTCAGGACCGTGCCCCTCTTTTCCAGCAGATAGACAAGTTGGAGAAGGAGGTTCTGGAAGTTCTGGAAAAGGCTTTGGACGAAGTTCGTGCAGAGGTGTTTGCCATCGTTAAGAGCACCGCCTACCGTTTCACCAACAATACCGACATCAAGGTTAAGGCAACGGACTTTGACCGCGAACTGGCCACCAAGCATGATTTCGTGGACATAGAGGGCGACACTGCCGTCTACCACAACCATTGGATTGCCGGAGGCAACGACATGCAGTGGGCCATGGTGCACTTCGACGTGCAGTTGTTCGGCGGTACCGTCCTGCACCAGGGTAAGATTGCCGAGATGTTTACCGGTGAGGGTAAGACCCTTACCGCCACCCTGCCCGTCTTCCTCAATGCCCTCACAGGCAACGGCGTGCATGTGGTAACCGTGAACGACTATCTGGCAAAGCGTGACTCCGAGTGGATGGGGCCCATCTACATGTTCCACGGACTGAGCGTGGATTGTATTGACAAGCACCAGCCCAACAGCGAGAGCCGCCGCCGTGCATATCTGGCCGACATTACCTTCGGCACCAACAACGAGTTCGGTTTCGACTACCTGCGCGACAACATGGCCCAGGACCCTGCCGACCTGGTTCAGCGCAAGCACAACTTCGCCATCGTGGACGAGGTGGACTCCGTGCTCATCGACGATGCCCGTACACCTCTTATCATCTCTGGTCCCGTGCCCAAGGGCGACGACCAGATGTACGAGCAGTACCAGCCTCTGGTGGAGCGCCTCGTTGGTGTCCAGCGCACACTGGCCACCCAGTATCTGGCCGAGGCGAAGAAACTCATTGCCGAGGGTACCGAAACCAAGGACAAGCAGAAGACTGCCGACGGCTTCCTGTCGCTCTTCCGCAGCTACAAGGCCCTGCCCAAGAACAAGGCGCTCATCAAATTCCTTTCCGAACCCGGCATCAAGGCCGGCATGCTCTCCACCGAGGAAATCTACATGGAGAACAACAACCGCCGCATGCCCGAGGCAATAGAGCCTCTTTATTTCGTGGTCGAGGAGAAGCAGAACAGCGTGGACCTTACCGACAAGGGCAACGAATGGCTTGCCTCCCAGGTCAACGACCCCGCACTCTTCGTACTGCCCGACATTGCCGGCATGATGTCGCAGATAGAGGCAGACACCACCTTGGACGACGAGGCACGTATCCAGAAGAAGGACGAGGTGTATGGCGACTATGCCATCAAGAGCGAGCGTGTGCACACCCTCCAGCAGTTGCTGAAGGCATACACCATGTTCAACCTCAACGACGAGTACGTAATCCAGGACGGCGAAATCAAGATTGTGGACGAGCAGACAGGCCGTATCATGGAGGGACGCCGCTGGAGCGACGGTCTCCATCAGGCTGTCGAGGCCAAGGAGCACGTGAAGGTGCAGGCCGCCACACAGACCTATGCCACCATCACCCTGCAGAACTATTTCCGCATGTACCACAAGTTGTCCGGTATGACAGGTACTGCCGTCACCGAGGCCGGCGAGTTTTGGGACATCTACAAGTTGGACGTTGTGGAGGTTCCCACCAACCGCGACGTTATCCGTACCGACGGCAACGACCGCATCTACAAGACCCAGCGCGAGAAGTACAACGCTGTAATAGAAGAGGTAGAGCGCATGCGCAATAGCGGCCGTCCCACCCTCGTTGGTACCACCAGCGTGGAAATCAGCGAACTGCTCTCCAAGATGCTCTCTATGCGCAAGATACCACACCAGGTATTGAACGCCAAGTTGCACCAGAAGGAGGCCGACATCGTGGCACAGGCAGGCCGCAGCATTGACGGACTGGGAACCGTTACCATTGCCACCAACATGGCAGGCCGTGGTACCGATATCAAGCTGTCTCCCGAAGTGAAGGCTGCCGGCGGTCTGGCCATCATCGGCACGGAGCGCCACGAGAGCCGCCGTGTGGACCGTCAGTTGCGCGGACGTTCCGGCCGTCAGGGCGACCCCGGCAGTTCCGTGTTCTACGTTTCCCTCGAGGACAAGCTCATGCGTCTGTTCGCTTCCGAGCGTATTGCCCGTGTGATGGACAAACTGGGCTTCGAGGATGGCGAGATGATAGAGCACTCCATGATTACCCGTTCCATCGAGAACGCACAGAAGAAGGTGGAGGAGAACAACTTCGGTGTGCGCAAGCGCCTGCTGGAGTACGACGACGTCATGAACAAGCAGCGTACCGTCATCTACGAGAAGCGCCGTCATGCCCTCATGGGCGAGCGCCTTGGCATGGACATTGCCGACATGATCTGGGACCGCGTGTGCCACATCATGGAGAGCCACGACTACAAGAATTGCCGCGAGCAGTTCCTTGAGATACTGGCCATGGACTTCCCCCTGACTCAGGACCGCTACGAGAGCGGCAACATGGACGAACTGGCTGAGGAGGTTTACCAGAAGGCCATGGAGCGCTTCAAGCAGAAGTGCACCATCATCTCCACCAATGCCCACAAGGCAGTGAGCATGATCGTGGAGAACCCCGACCAGATGCCCCGCTACGAGAACATCATGGTGCCCGTGGTGGACGGCCGTCGTGTCTACCAGATCAGCTGCAACATACAGGAGGCCTACGAAAGCCAGTCCCAGGCTGTTGTCACCGCCTTCCACAAGAGCCTCATCCTGCACACCATCGATGATGCCTGGAAGGAGAACCTGCGCCTGCTGGACGAACTGAAGCACTCCGTACACAATGCTTCCTACGAGCAGAAGGATCCCCTGCTCATCTACAAGCTGGAGTCTGTCAAGTACTTCGACCAGATGGTCAACAAGATCAACGACCGCATCGTCAGCGTGCTGATGCGTGCCCAGGTGCCTGAATTGCAGATTCGTCAGGCCGAGGCTCCCCTGCCTCCCCGTCCCCAGCAGCGTCTCCAGGAAAGCCATGGCGACGTAGACGAGGGCATGCGTCAGGCAGCTGGCCGCGACACACGCGAGCAGCAGCCTGTACAACCCATCCGCCGCGAGAACCTGCCCGGACGCAACGACCTTTGTCCCTGCGGTTCGGGCAAGAAGTTCAAGCATTGCCACGGACGTAACCTTTAAGTAAAGTGAAAACGGAAAGGTGAAAACGGAAAACTGGTACTTAACAGTGAGCGGTGAGCGATTTGGTTTTCCGTTTTCCGTTTTCCCATTTCCGTTTAACCTATAACCACACATACCCATGATTACACCAGAGAAACAGATTCAGAGAGCCCTGCGCCATGTGGCAGAGCGTTTCCCCCAGGAGAAGGAACCCGTACTGACGGACATCATCGTGCGTGTCTTTCCGCATAGCGGTGAGGTGAAGTTCTATGACGACGAGGAAAGGGAACTCATGCGCATCGTCATACCGGAGTGGATACACGGTTCGCGCGATGAGAATTTCTACCAGAAGGTAACACCTATTTTGCGTCAGGCCATCAGCGAGGTTCGCACCGAGGTGGTAGACAAGATGTCACTTCTCCGCCCTTACACTTTCGTCATGCAGGACGAGGACGGCGAGACCATTACTGACCTCTACATCGTTGACGATCAGGAAACGGTAATCATATCCGGCAACCTCCTGGAAGGTGTGGACGAGGATCTGGATTCCTTCTTCAAGCAACTTATGGAGGATTAAGCGGGCAATCTTGTCAGATTGAGAATCATAGTGCCGGGAAAAAAAACGAAATAGAGGTGTCTTGCTTAGGTTTAACCTAAACGTTCATTGGCGTTATGATGGTAATGACGCTTATTTTCGAACGGATGTTTTGGTGCTTTGATGGTGCAATGCGGGTCATTAGCGCGTAAAAATATAATGACCATTTGAGTTGAGGATAGAATCTCGTGAGGATGTAATTTCATCATCGTGATGACAAAAGCGAACCGTCGGTAATCGTGCGTTTAACGATTACCGACGGTTCTTTTAACGATTACCGATGTCAATTTTGCGACATTTATAGGAGGGTATGCTCCATAGTCTTTCTCCATGTCTTTATGTATGGGTTTTAAGGCATCATTGTTCGGATTATTGACCTTTACTTTTCCAGTGTCAGTCCGAGGTACATGCCGTCTACCTTGTTTGCCAAACCTGCTATGGTAGATATTGTGGAGTTGTTGGTGGCGCTACCGGCAGCAGATACAACCTTGGAGATGAATTGCAGGAGTTTGTCGGCCTTGAAGGAAAGTTGCAGACTGCCTATGCCCACTTTGCAGTTCATCTTGAAACTGGTGTACTTGCCAAGTTTGCCGGAGGTACTGTACTTGCTGAGGGTGCTGCTTGCCAGATTGATGGTAAGGTCGCTTTCTGCCACGCTCCACTGGAAGGGGATGTTCTTGCTACCGTATGTCACAATACCTGTGCCGTCTTCCTTGAAGTCCATTTTTACTTTGCCTGAAGTGAAACCTATCTTGTCCAGATACCCCTGGAGTTTTTCTTCTGCTGCCTTGCCGGCTGCCATGCCACCTACGTTGGTGAGCATGTTCTCGCTCTCGAAGATAACGGCAGGCTGCTTGTAACTCCACGTGCCTACAAGGCTGGTTTTGCTTACCTTGTCTTTGCCGAGCAGGCCGGCAACGAAATCGCCTATTCCGCTCAGACTGCTGAGACCGCTTTGTGTCTTTTGGTCGGTAGCCTTTTGTGATGCCTGTTCCGTATTGGTTGTCTTCTTGAACAGGTCCAGAAGACTCTGTGCATGACTCTGTGCCGCATTGAATGCAAGCATGGCCGCAAGAATGATGAGTGTTTTTTTCATAATCGTTTTTATTATAGTTTGAATAGTTGTATTATCAGTATGGGCAGTGTCAGCGTGACGAGTGTCAGCAACTGTGCCATCGGCGAGCCAACCTTTCCCTTAGGCGCAAGCATGAGCAGTGTGGGGTATATGAGCAGTGCAACGGCCAGTGTCCATCCCATGAGTCTTTGCCACGCCAGTGTGCCCATGGCCACGGGTAGGGACATAATGGCTATGCCTGGCAGAAGCATGAGCAGGGCGGCTATGTACTTGGCCCTGTACACGGCACGGAGGTTGTGCAGGCGTATATGGAGCAGGGACATGTATGGTTGCTCGTATCCAAGCCTTGCGGTGAGCAGAGGCAGGGTGGGGAAGGTGAGTGTGTGCAGGACGGTAAAGTCGGTGTATGCCTCCACGTCCATCGCTATGCTTATGCCTGTGAGCATGAGCGAGGATATGAGTCCGTTCCTTATCTTCTTTCTCAGCGCGGGATGGCGCAGACGCATCTTCATTTCGCATGACAGGAAAGCACCTTTGTCCAGTATATGGGGCAGGTGGTGTTGTGTTTCCTTGCCTTGGGTGAAGTGCAGGTAGACATGCCAGCATGCCAGATACACGTATCCGCTCAGTATGAAGAGGCCGAGAAGCCACCATTGTGGCCATAGCGCCGGCAACCAGATGAAGTTGAGGGGTGTGAAGAGCATCCGCAGAAGGTAGGCAGCAAGCACATGCCGGTGTCTGACGGGCAGAATCCTGTATTGGTGTGCATTGTATGCCGGTGTGCTCTGGCTGAACCACCTCATTACCTGGTCGGCCACGAGCAGAAGGGGCAGATTTTCCACGATGCTTATCCCCGATGCTTCCAATGTGCGTGGCAGAGCCAGTGCCATGCTTGTCCAAAGAACTATTTTCAGGCTCCAGACGATGATGTCGCGTGAGAAATGCATACTGCGCCGTTCACGAAGGTATTCGTGTCGGCACAGTTCTGCTATGTTTCTCGGTGCGGTACTCATCTTTGCGAACGGAAAACGGAAATCTGAAATCTGAAAGGTTAAAGGTGAGTGTGCTGTTTTCCGTTTTACGTTTTTACTTTTCCGTTTGTCATACCCCTCTGCCCTGCGGGCACCTCTTCTGTCTCAGGGGAGGAAAGCGGAGGGGGTATGTCCTTTTCGCTCACCGCTCACCGCTCACCGCTCATCCGTTTTCCGTTTTCACTTTTCCGTTCTCAACGCCTTCACTGTCTCCTGCAGGGCAGCAATCTTGCTCTCTGCATCGGCCAGTTTCTTGCGCTCCAGTTCCACCACCTGTGCGGGGGCGTTCTGCACGAAGCGCTCGTTGGAGAGTTTCTTCTGTATTCCGCCCATGAAGCCCTGCAGACGTGCTATCTCGGCTTCGGCCTTCTTTATCTCAGCCTCGGCATCGATGAGGTTGCCCAGAGGTACAGCATATTCGTTGGTACCCACGAGGAAGGCCTGGCTGCCTTCGCCCTTCTGTGCCACGTAGAGGATTTCGCCGAGTGTAGCCATCTTGCTGACGATGCTACCCAAAGAGGGGCACTGGGTGACACGGCTCTCGCCCTCTGCCATAACAACCTCCAGTGTGAGGGGTTCGCGCTGGGCAATGTTCTTGCTCTGGCGTACGGCACGCACACCTGAGATAATCTGCTTCAGCTGCTCGAACTCTGCAATCAGAGCGGCATCCTCGGCGCTGGGGGCGTCCAGGGTGAGGGTGCTCACCATGATGCTCTCGCCCTCCTTGCGCTCTGCAATGTGCTGGTATAGTTCCTCGGTGATGAAGGGCATGAAGGGGTGGATGACCTGCAGGAGTTGTTCGAATATCTGCATGGTAGCCTCCAGGGTCTTGCGGTCGATGGGAGCCTGGTAGGCGGGTTTTATCATCTCCAGATACCAGCCGGAGAACTCGTCGGTGAAGAGTTTGAACATGGCCATCAGGGCCTCGTTCAGGCGGTACTTGCCATAGAGGTCGTTGATTTCTGCCACGTAGGTGCGCAACTGTGCCTGCATCCACTCTATGGCCTTCACGTTGGGTTCGGGCTGTGCTATCTCGTCGCTTATCTCCCAACCCTTCACCAGGCGGAAGGCGTTCCATATCTTGTTGCAGAAGGCGGCACCTTGTCCGCAGAGGCTTTCGTCAAAGAGAATGTCGTTACCGGCAGGAGCAGCCAGGAGCATGCCCATGCGCACACCGTCGGCACCGTACTTGTCTATGAGCGCCAGAGGGTCGGGACTGTTGCCCAACTGCTTGGACATCTTGCGGCCAAGGTTGTCGCGCACGATACCGGTGAAGTAAACGTTGCGGAAGGGAACGTCCTTCAGGTATTCCTCGCCTGCCATAATCATGCGTGCCACCCAGAAGAAGATGATGTCCGGACCGGTCACCAGGTCGGCGGTGGGGTAGTAGTAGTTGATTTCCTCGTTGCCGGGGTTCAGTATGCCGTTGAACAGGCTCACGGGCCAGAGCCATGAACTGAACCATGTGTCCAGGGCGTCCTCGTCGTGACGGAGTTGTTCGGCAGTGATGTTCTCGAAACCGGCAATCTTGTGCGCCTTTTCCAGAGCCTCCTCGCGGTTCATGGCCACTACGAACTGCTCTTCCTTGCCCTCCTCGGTGGGCAGGTAGTAGGCTGGTATGCGGTGTCCCCACCAGAGTTGGCGGCTGATGCACCAGTCGTCGATGTTCTCCAGCCAGTTGCGGTAGGTGGTGACGTACTTCTGGGGATAGAACTTGATGTCACCGTTCAGCACGGGAGGCAGTGCAATGTCGGCAAAGTGCTGCATGGACAGATACCACTGCATGCACAGGCGGGGTTCTACGGCCGTGTCGGGGTTGCGCTCGGAATATCCCACCTTGTTGGTGTAGTCCTCCACCTTCTCCATGAGTCCTGCTTCCTGCAGGTCCTTGGCAATCTGCTTGCGCACATCCATGCGGTCCATGCCCACGTAGAGGCCTGCTGCCTCGCTGAGTGTGCCGTCGGGGTTGAAGATGTCTATGGTCTCCAGGTTGTGGGTCTTGCCCAGGTTGTAGTCGTTCACGTCGTGGGCGGGAGTAACCTTCAGACAGCCTGTACCGAACTCTATCTCAACATAGCGGTCCTCGATAACGGGAATAACGCGGCCCACCAGGGGTACCGTCACCTTGTGGCCTTTGAGCCACTGGTTCTTGGGGTCCTTGGGGTTGATGCACATGGCGGTATCGCCCATGATGGTCTCGGGACGTGTGGTGGCCACCACAGCATAGTATCTGCCCTGCTCGTCCTGATGCAGTACCTCGCCCTCGCATCCTGTGGGGACTACGGGGTTGGTGTCGGCATCTGCCACATAGTAGCGCAGGTTGTAGAGGTGGCTCTGCTCCTCGCGGTAGATAACCTCTATGTTGGAAAGGGCTGTCTGTGCCTTGGGATCCCAGTTTACCATGCGCAGACCGCGGTAGATGAGTCCCTTCTCGTACAGGTCGCAGAACACCTTCAGCACGCTCTCGCTGCGTGTCTCGTCCATGGTGAAGGAGGTGCGGTCCCAGTCGCATGAGGCACCCAGGCGGCGCAACTGCTTCAGGATGATGCCACCGTGCTCGTTGGTCCATTCCCATGCATGCTTCAGGAACTCCTCGCGTGTGAGGTCAAGTTTCTTGATGCCCTGCTCTGCCAGACGGTTCACCACCTTTGCCTCGGTGGCAATGGAGGCGTGGTCGGTGCCGGGAACCCAGCATGCGTTCTTGCCCTGCAGGCGTGCACGGCGCACCAGGATGTCCTGAATGGTATTGTTGAGCATGTGTCCCATGTGGAGCACACCGGTCACGTTTGGCGGAGGGATAACCACGGTATATGGCTCGCGGCCGTCGGGTTTGCTACTGAACAGTTTGTTGTCCAACCAGTATTGGTACCATTTGCCCTCCACTTCGGCAGGGCTGTACTTGGATGCTAATTCTGTCATTTCTGTTATGTCGTTTTATTTATTTTCGCGCACAAAGGTAGTATTTTTTCTCCAATATATATTAAGGCTGATATAACAAATGGGGGTATGTCTCGGCATTTATAGTAAATTATGTATTAAAGATGTGCTTTGTATCCATTTTTTTAGTACCTTTGGTTAACATTAGTGTATAAGTACTATGTATAGTAATGCTGATAAAATAGAGTGGACTCTGATTTTCGTATATGAATTCGGAAAGAAATACGGGCTTACTGCCAAGCAGGCCTTCAATTACTTGTCCCGCTATCAAGGCATAGATTTCATAGACCGTCACTACGACTATGTTCATACCCAGTCGTTCCAGTCAATGGTGGCGGACATCAGCGAATACTGTCACAGAAAGGGAGGAGGTCTGATATGATTCTGTATCATGGAACCAATGTGGAATTTGATACCATAGATTTGGCTAAATCCAAACCCAACAAGGACTTCGGGCAAGGATTTTACCTCACTGCTGATTATGAACAGGCCTTGGCTATGGCAAGAATCAAGATGGAGCAGTTGGAATTTGGCGAACCTCTGGTTCTGACTTACGAAGTGGACGAGGAACTTATGAAATCGCTGAAGACCCTGCATTTCAATGAGTATTCCGAGGATTGGGCAAAGTTTATCTTGCTCAACCGTAGAAATACTGCTTCAGGACCGGCACACAACTATGATATCGTATATGGGCCGATAGCCGATGACAGGGTTGGTGTTCAACTATGGAAATACGAGAATCAGAGCATCGATCTGCAAACCCTGGTCAACAATCTTAAATATATAAAAGGCATGACCTTCCAATATTTCTTCGGAACACAGGAGGCCATAAGATTACTGCATCGCAAATGAATATACAGGAACAGATGAAACTGGATATGACAAAGAATCTTGCTCTATTGTTGATGGAAAACAATCTTGAAATGACAATGGAGCAGGCTATATCCGTCGTTATGAATTCCGAGACCTACCAGCGATTACTGAACGATGCTACGCACCTTTATTACCAAAGTCCACGCTATGTCTATGACTTTCTGGATAAGGAACTTAAATTAGGTAAAGTAGTGTAGCGCTACCGATATTTTTGCTATAAGTCTGAGGCTTCTATAATACTATTGTAGAAGTCCCAATCTGTAAATATTTTACAACTTATGTCAACAAGAGAAGAAAAACTGGCCGCCTTCGGCAGGTTGCTGGATGTGATGGACACTCTGCGCGAGAAGTGCCCATGGGACCGCAAGCAGACGTTTGAAAGTCTGCGCCCCAATACCATAGAAGAGACCTTTGAACTGTGTGATGCCCTCATCAAGCACGACACCCATGAGATATGCAAGGAACTGGGCGATGTGCTCCTGCACGTGGTGTTCTATGCCAAGATAGGAAGCGAGGAGGGACAGTTCGACATTGCCGATGTGTGCAATAAGTTGTGCGACAAACTCATCTTCCGCCACCCCCATGTCTATGGCGAGGCACAGGCACAGTCGACTGGCGAGGTGAGCCAACTTTGGGAACAGGTAAAGCAGAAGGAAAAGGACGGCAACAAGACCGTGCTCTCAGGCGTGCCCGAATCGCTGCCCTCGCTCATCAAGGCATACCGCATCCAGGACAAGGCACGCAACGTGGGTTTCGACTGGAGCAAGCGCGAAGAGGTTTGGGACAAGGTTCACGAAGAGGTGGACGAACTACGCATCGAACTGGAGAAGGACGACAAGGAAAACTCCACCAACGAGTTCGGTGACCTGCTCTTCTCCCTCATCAACGCTTCTCGTCTCTACGGCATCAACCCCGACAATGCACTGGAGCGCACCAACCGCAAGTTCATCAGCCGCTTCTCCTATGTGGAGCAGCGTGCCAAGGAGCAAGGCAGGGAACTGGGTGACATGACCTTGGAGGAGATGGACAGGCTTTGGAATGAGGCAAAGGCGAAGGCGAATAACGTTTAATTTTTAACGTTTAACGTTGACTGCCTTGGCTTGATGAGCGTAGGCGAATAATGTGTTAACGTTTAACGACTTGTCAGAGAAGAAACAGTTTGCTTTATGAAGAAGAGAATTGCTTTTTGGTTTTGTGTTCTCTGCGCAACCTTGTCCGGTTATGCCCAATCCTCGTCGTTGCAAGACTATGTGGCAAGTGTAAGGGCGAAATCATGCGCCCCTGTAGACTATATATTCAAACTGTTTGAACACTCCGATATCGTAGTGATTGGAGAACGTGACCACAGAGATACCACACAGTATGAATTGATATTGGACATATTGCGTGATGCTCGTTTTGCCGAGGATATAGGTTATGTGTATACCGAAGTAGGATGTGTAAACAGAACAAAAGATGTAAACAGATTACTTCAGGGGAAATACAAGACTGCTCAGGCATTCAGCGACGCCCTCTATGCATACCTTCGTAACGAGGATTTCAATCCGCTTTGGGATAAGTACAATCGTGTACAGTTCCTTCGGGGACTCTATGAAATAAATCGTTCCAACAGACATAAGATTACATTGGGATTGACGGATTGTAAATTCTCGTGGAATAAAATCAAGACCGCCCAAGAGTACAGAGATTTCGACGATTCGCCAGCTTGCGCTTACCGCGACTCCACGATGTCTTTGCATTTTGCAGAAATGTATGCCAAGCAGAAACCTAAGAATGGCAAGCGAAAGGCTCTGATAATAACCAATCATCCCCATGCTTTGAATGCCACTTTTGCTGGTAAAGACTATCATCGCCAGGGCAAATGGCTCAAGGAACTCTATGGTGAGGATAATGTGAAGATAGTGATGCTCAACTGGACAGAATACACCCAAAAGGAGCAGATGCCACTGGTTGCAAGTGGATTGTGGGATGCTGCGTTTGAGGTCATGGAGTGTCAGCCTTTTGGTATGGATATAAAGGAAACTCCTTTTGGCAGAGAACCATATTTTAATGCTCGATATGGTGATTTGAAATGGGAAGATATTGCCGATGGCATAATCTATTACAAACCAATCTATGAGTTGGTGCTGACAATAGGCATTCCAGGTATCGTAAGCATAGACTTTGAAGAGGAATTTATGCGTAGGATTCGGATTTATTTTGAGGCAATGGATAGGCCCGTTCCCACATTGGAAGAAGCAAAGCCGATGTACGACAGGTTCTTGTCTTTCCCCGGAACTTATCCGCAGTCACCTCATAGCGTACGAGGCACGATTCGCCGTTTGATTACAGAATAGCAATCCATAAATATACTACTATATGAATACCGCAGCCGATACCATAGTACTCAAAAAGAGAAGTAAGAATCTGATACTATGGATTGCTGGCTATGGCATATTCGCACTGCTAATCTGCACAGGTACATTAGAGTTGCAAAACGGGAATTCTGATGTCCTGTACTGGTTTCTGATAATATTCTATTCTGTATTTGCAATTCCGGTTATTTATTCCACACTCACGGCCAAGGCCAGCATCACCAATCATACCTTATACTATAAAGCAAATTCGCCAAATTGGATATCCTTCAAGAAGAAGCATGCTATCCCACTGAAGAATGTTACGGAAATAAGCTCCGCCATTTATAATAGGAATGTAGATGTCCTTAATATCAAGATGGCAGATGATAAGAGTCATCTTCTCTGCATAGAATATTTCCTGAAGAAGGACCTGTTCCGTGTTCTTCATCAGACGCTATCCTGCGCTATCGTACAAGAAGTTGATGCGGCCAAGTTCTCTTTGCATGTACACCCTGTTACGGGTCTTTTTTCAGGCACAGTCAAGGATCTGGAAATATACATCAACGGCCAACCTGTCAGCCGTGATACTGCCACAGATGTTTTTCATGGGCAAGCCTGCCATGGCGACCTCATCGCTATCCGCAAAGGCGACAGTTTCCTCTTTAAATACTTAAACGAATCCGAGGATGTGGAATATATCCTCGAACTCCCGACCACACTCATCAAGACCCGTCCCGAGGATGTTAAAACAACAGTAAAACGAATGAGGAATTTCAATGCTCTTCTTGGCTGTTCTTTATTTGCTTTTCTTATTGCTGTGTTCTTGTGGGGTAATAAGGCTTTCTGGCTATTGTTGGCTCTGCCGTTGTGGTATATAATGTCATCGTTTACGAAGCGAAAGAAATGATGTAGTGTACAATCGTGTATAATAGAATGACACACATTTTATTTTGTCAGAGAAGAAGCAGATTGCATTCCAAGGTGATGCCAAAAAGGTGACTCTGTGGCTTGATGAGTCCTCATAGTAGGTAGGGTGGACAAAAAGTAGGATGATTTTACTCTAAAAATCTCTTATTGGACAAAAAGTAGGATAGAATCCCTTGGCAGGGCGCGCCCTGCCAAGGGATTCTGCGTTTAATAATGTCGCATAATGTACTCATCTAACA
>JAFVTT010000026.1 GCA_017503065.1 Bacteroidaceae bacterium
GAGGCAGGAGTCACCGGTTTGCAAATCGCAGAGAGCATAAGCAGCCGCCTGGCTCAGGATGTGCTTGCATGCGGTGTGAACGGAGAAACCGTTGAACTGAACCGTCCCATAAACGAGGACGCAAGCATCCAACTCTACAAGTGGGATGACAAGGAGGGCAAGCATGCCTTCTGGCACACCAGTGCCCACCTTATGGCTGAGGCCCTGCAGGAATTGTACCCCGGCACACAGTTCGGCATAGGTCCTGCCATAGAAAACGGATTCTACTACGACATCATGCCTGCCGAGGGCGTGGTTATCCGCGAGGCCGTGTTTGCCGACATAGAGAAGAAGTTCATGGAACTGGCCCAGCGCAAGGAGCAACTGCTCCGCCAGGACATAAGCAAGGCTGATGCCCTGAAGTTCTTCGGCGACCGCGGACAGACCTACAAGAACGAACTTATAGAAGACCTGGAGGACGGACACATCACCACCTACACACAAGGTGCCTTTACCGACCTGTGCCGTGGACCCCATCTGCTCTCCACCGCTCCCATCAAGGCATTCAAGGTGCTGAGCACCAGTTCAGCATACTGGCGTGGCGACGAGAAGCGCCCCCAGATGACACGTATCTATGCCATTTCATTCCCCAAGCAGAAGATGCTCACCGAGCACCTGCAACTGCTGGAAGAGGCCAAGAAGCGTGACCACCGCCGCATAGGCAAGGAGATGGAACTGTTCATGTTCTCCGACCTCGTGGGCAAGGGTCTGCCCATCTGGCTGCCCAAGGGTACCGCCCTGCGCCTGCGCCTGGAGGACTTCCTGAAGAAGATACAGCGCCGCTACGGCTACGAGCAGGTTATGTGCCCCCACATCGGCGGCAAGGGCCTGTACGTCACCTCCGGCCACTGGGACCACTATGGCAAGGACAGTTTCCAGCCCATACAGACACCCGAGGAGGGCGAGGAATACCTGCTGAAGCCCATGAACTGCCCCCACCATTGCCAGATATTCGCATGCAAGCCCCGTTCATATAAGGAACTGCCCTTCCGCTGCGCAGAGTTCGGTACCGTTTACCGTTACGAGCAGAGCGGCGAGTTGCACGGCCTCACACGCGTGCGTTCATTCACTCAGGACGATGCGCACATCTTCTGCCGTCCCGACCAGGTGAAGCAGGAATTCATCCGTGTGATGGAAATCATCCAGATTATCTTCAAGGCTCTGGATTTCGACAACTTCGAGGCTCAGATTTCATTGCGCGACCCCTCCAACACCGAGAAGTACATCGGTTCGGACGAGGTGTGGAATGCCGCCGAGAGCGCCATCATCGAGGCTTGTGCCGAGAAGGGCATGAAGACTACCACCGAGTTGGGCGAAGCCGCCTTCTACGGTCCCAAACTGGACTTCATGGTGAAGGACGCCCTGGGACGCCGCTGGCAGTTGGGTACCATCCAGGTGGACTACAACCTGCCCGAGCGCTTCAACCTTGAGTACACCGGCGAGGACGGCAAGAAGCACCGTCCCGTGATGATTCACCGCGCTCCCTTCGGTTCCATGGAGCGCTTTACCGCCGTGCTCATCGAGCACACCGCAGGCCGATTCCCCCTCTGGCTCGTACCCGACCAGGTGGCCATCCTGCCCGTCAGCGAGAAGTATCAGGAGTACGCAGAAAAGTTGCGCGACTACTTTGACACTCAGGACGTCCGCTGCTACATCGACGACCGTTCGGAAAAGATCGGCCGCAAGATTCGCGATAACGAGTTGAAGCACACTCCCTACCTGCTCGTCGTGGGAGAGAAGGAGCAGGCCGAAGGCACCGTAAGTTTCCGCAGACAGGGTGGCGGTGAGCAAGGATGTATGAAATTCGAGGATTTTGCAAAGAAAATCAACGAAGAAGTACGTAATATGACAGAAAATTACTAACTTTGCACCCCGAAACACATAGTTAATGAAGAAAGACAACAAGCTTAAGGTAACCTACCGCGTGAACGGGCAAATCAGAGTTCCCGAAGTGCGCATAGTTGGTGACAACATCGAAAGCCAGGTACTGTCCATAGGCCGTGCACGACAGATGGCAGAGGAGATGGGTGTTGACCTCGTGGAGATAAGCCCCAATGCAGAACCTCCCGTATGCCGACTCATTGAGTTCTCCAAGTTCATCTACCTGCAGAAGAAGCACGCCAAGGAGGTGAAGGCAAAGCAGGTCAAGATAGAGGTAAAGGAAATACGTTTCGGACCTCAGACAGACGACCACGACTATGACTTCAAGTTGAAGCATGCCAAGGGATTCCTCTCCGACGGCGACAAGGTGAAGGCTTATGTATTCTTCAAAGGCCGTTCAATCCTGTTCAAGGAACAGGGCGAAGTTCTCCTCCTGCGTTTCGCTCAGGATCTGGAAGAATACGGCAAGGTGGAGTCAATGCCCACATTGGAAGGAAAGCGCATGACAATGTTCATCGCCCCCAAGAAGGTTATTGCCAAGCCCATGAAGACCGCCGAGGAACTGGAGAACGAGAAAATCGTAGAGGCACCGGTAAAGAAGCAGCCACAACAGAAGGCACGCAAGGAATACACCGGTCCCAAGGTGGAAGGCGAGGACTTCGACGATTAAACGGCAAGGGCGCTTCCCTATAATATTATAAATAAGGTATAGGAACGCCAAGGAAAAGAAAAGTCTGTGCGCCGTGTCTTTTGGATGCGCGGCCACGATTATTAATAACAACTTAATTATTTAACAAAATGCCAAAAGTAAAGACCAATTCCGGTGCAAAGAAGCGTTTCGTACTCACCGGAACCGGCAAGGTAAAGCGCCATCATGCTTACCACAGCCACATCCTGACCAAGAAGACCAAGAAGCAGAAGCGCAACTTGGTACACAGCGGTCTCGTAGTAACATCAGACATGAAGCAGGTTCGCGACCTGTTGTGCATGCGCTAAACATTAACCCCTAAAAAGACAAAAGAAAATGCCAAGATCAGTCAATCATGTAGCATCACGTGCTAAGAGAAAGAAGATATTGGGTCTGACCAGAGGTTACTTTGGCGCCCGCAAGAATGTTTGGACCGTTGCCAAGAACACTTGGGAGAAGGGTCTTACCTATGCTTTCCGCGACCGTCGCAACAAGAAGCGCACTTTCCGCGCTCTGTGGATCCAGCGTATCAACGCTGCCGCACGTCTGGAGGGTCTCAGCTACAGCCAGCTGATGGGTCTGTTGCACAAGGCTGGTATCGAGATCAACCGTAAGGTTCTCGCCGACCTGGCCGTAAACAACCCCGAGGCTTTCAAGGCTATCGTAGCAAAGGTAAAGTAAAGGATTAACAAGAACAAATCCAAATCAATGGCGCCCACCCTTGTGAAAGGGCGGGCGTTATTCTTATTTAAGAATATTCACGAGATTTGACCATACAAGGCTAAACGCCTGATATCATGATAACGGCAAGCATAGTCACATACAACGACCACCTTCTGGACATAGAGGCCATCCTGCGCTCTATCATTGCGTCTCCCATACGTAAGGTATGGATAATAGACCATAGCGACGAGGTTTACTCTCTGCGAGAAGAACTTCAGCAATACATGCAAAGGGACAAGGAGATACGCGCTCACATACAACGTGGTTTCCAGATAGAGTATCTTTTTGAGGACAATGTAGGGTATGGACGTGGCAACAACCGCGCCATACGTCTGGCCATGGAGGAAGGCAGCCTTTACCATCTGGTGGTGAACCCGGATGTGTGGTTCTCTTCCGACGTCATCCCGACAATATGGAAATACATGGAGGAGCATCCCGAGGTGGGACAGATTATGCCTAAAGTGTTGTTCTTGGACGGCACTATCCAGCCTTTGGCAAAACTCCTGCCCACTCCAATGGACATGTTCTGCCGTATGTTCCTGCCGGAATGGATGTTTGCAAGACGCAACAAGCGCTACGAATTGGCACACTCTGGCTACAAGCACACGATGGACGTGCCTTGCCTTTCCGGTTGCTTCATGTTCCTGCGCATGAGCACACTGAAGGAAACGGGACTTTTTGACGAGCGCTATTTCATGTATGCCGAGGATTTCGACCTTACCCGACGCATACACCGCAATTACCGCACGCTCTTCTTCCCGCAGGTTTCCATATACCACAAGTTCAGCCGTGGTTCGCACCGAAGCCTGCGCCTCTTCTTTGCCCACACCATAAGCATGATGCGCTATTTCTGCAAATTCGGTTGGTTCTACGATAGCGAACGCCGCCATTTCAACCGCAGGATACTTGATGAGATAAAGGAAATGCAGGGATGAACGAAGTATTCCTTTTTCTGAAGCGATGGGGACTGGTGGTAAGCATGCTTACCGGTGCAAGTGCGTATTTCCTCTACATCAACATTGATGCTCTGGAGGGGACACGCGCATTGGCCAACAATGTGGTGCAGGTGGCACAACCGACCCTGCTTTTCCTCATGCTTTTGCTTACGTTCCTGAAAGTGAAGCCCTCCGACCTGCACCTTCGCCGATGGCAGATGGGAGGCCTGGCATTGCAGGGCAGTTTCTGGGTGCTGGGAGCCTTGGCGCTGATGTATATCCCCATGTCGTACACATGGAGGCTTGGCATGGAGGGATTCCTTCTGTGCATGATATGCCCCACGGCCACGGCGGCGGCGGTGATTACAGGCAAACTGGGTGGCAACCAGGGGTCGCTGACCATGTACATCATCCTGGCCAACCTGATGGCATCGCTGCTCATCCCTGCCATGATACCGCTGATATACCAGAACAGCGACATCACCTTCTGGGCAACATTCTCGCAGATAGTGCTGAAGATTTTCCCCCTGCTGTTCCTCCCCTTTGTCTGTGCCATAATAATGCGCCGTCTGACACCGGGACTTGCAAGGGTGCTGACCGGCATACCCAATGCCGCCTTCTACCTGTGGATGATAGCCCTGTCCATGGCCATTGCCGTAAGCGTGAAGAACATGCACCATAGCCTCAATGCCGGTCATGGCCTGTTGCCTCAGGTGGCCATAGCGACAGGAAGCCTGCTGGCATGCCTGATACAGTTCTCCTCAGGCAGATGGATGGGAAAGCATCTTGGCCGTCATGCCGAAGACGAGGTTATCAGTGCCACACAGGGTCTCGGCCAAAAGAACACCATCTTCTCCATCTGGTGCGGATACTCCTTCATGGATCCGCTGAGCAGTATTGCCGGAGGTTTCTACAGCATCTGGCACAACGTGTACAATTCCTACCAGTTGGCAAAGAGGCATCCTGGCAAATAGATTGCCCTACCCCATTTACGACCAAGGACGGAAAATGCCCACCTGAGCATTGCACTCATGTGGGCATCGTTATTGTCGTGCAAAAAGTTATAATGATTGTGGGGTGTCTGCTTATGCCATTGCCACCGCCCTACTCTGCCACGCCGATAATGTCGCGGACGGAGGCGATGTTGTGGGCGTCGAGCCAGTCGTTGATGCCTTGCGCCACCTTGGCAGAGATGGCGGGGTCAAGGAAGTTGGCCGTACCTATCTCTATGGCGCTGGCACCTGCCATGATGAACTCTATGGCGTCCGTGGCGCTGGCTATGCCTCCAAGGCCTATGACGGGGATATTAACGGCCTTGGCCACCTGATACACCATGCGCAGGGCTACGGGCTTGACGCAAGGACCGGAGAGGCCTCCCGTGCCAATGCTGAGCATACGCTTGCGCTTCTCTATGTCGATGGCGGTGCCCATGAGGGTGTTGATAAGGCTCACGGAGTCGGCTCCCTCTGCCTCCACGGCCTTGGCTATGCTCACGATGTCGGTTACGTTGGGCGAGAGTTTCACTATGAGGGTCTTGCCATAGGCCTTGCGCACGGCACGCACCACGCTGGAGGCTCCCTCGGTGGTAACGCCGAAGGCCATGCCGCCGTCGTGCACGTTGGGGCAGGAGATGTTCAGTTCTATGGCGTGTATGTCCTCCAGGGCGTCTATGCACTCGGCACAACGGGCATAGTCCTCGGGCGAGGAACCGGACACGTTGACTATCATCTGCGTGTCTATCTTGCGTATCTTGGGATAGATGGTTTCGCAGAAGTACTGTACGCCCTTGTTCTGCAGGCCCACGCAGTTGAGCATGCCGCTTGGGGTCTCGGCCATACGGGGGTAGTCGTTGCCCTGGCGGGGCAGGAAGGTGGTTCCCTTCACTATGATACCACCTATGGCGGTGAGGTCCACCACGTCCTCGAATTCTATGCCGTAGCCGAAGGTGCCACTGGCCGTCATTACGGGGTTCTTCATCTGAAGGGCCCCTATGCTTGTACTGAGATTTGCCATACCTATTATTATTCCCAAGTAAGTTCGTTAATGTCAAATACTGGGCCTTCGGTGCAGACGCACACATTGCCCTTCACGGTCTTCTCCACACAACAGAGGCAGGCTCCGAGGCCACATGCCATCATGTTTTCCAGGGACACTTCGCAGGGCACGGAATTGGCGCGTGCAAACTTTGCCACGGCCTTCATCATGGGCGAGGGTCCGCACACGGAGATGCGGTCGAAGTGCTGCTTGAAGAGGATGGAGTGCTGGGTAACGAAACCCTTCTCTCCGGCGCTGCCGTCCTCGGTGGTAACGTAGACGTCGCCCACTCGCTGGAAGTCCTCTATCTGCAGGAGCATGTCCTTGGTGCGTGCTCCCAGCAGGAAGGTGGGGCGCATGCCCATCAGGTTCATCTGCGCGCCCAGATAAAGGAGCGGTGCGGTACCCACGCCACCGCCCACCAGCAGGTGCTTCTTCTCGGCGCTGACGGGCATGGAGAAGCCGTTGCCCAGAGGCAGAAGGGCATTCAGCGTGTCGCCCTCCTTCAGGCGTCCGAGGGCACGGCTGCCGGCTCCCACGAGTTGTACTAGGAACCATATCTGGTTTAGTTTCGCGTCCACGAAATTGATGCTGATGGGGCGGCGGAGGAAGGTTTCCTTGCTTCCGTCCACACGCAACTGGGCAAACTGACCGGGCATCATGGGGGGCAGAGGCGCATTGGGGTCGGTGCATTTCAGCAGCACGAAGCGCTCGCCCAGTGCCTCCACAGACACGACCTGAAGGTCTATAATATGCTTTTTGAGTGCCATAGATATACCTTATTTATATATATAAGTGAATTATTTCATGGTAAAGATACGAATAAGTGAGTAAAAAACCAAACTTGTTTGAGTTTTTTCGAGCGTGAGTATTTTAGAAACGTAGTTTCAGAGATACGAATAAGTGAGCGAAATCCAAAATTTATTTGAGAATTTCCGAACGAGAGTATCTTAGAAACGTTGTTTCAAAGATGCGGAAATTATATGAACTTAGGGCAGAGTTTTGCAGAAGAATGTTGGAAATAGGGGGGATTTTCTGCCTGTTCATTGTCCATTCATTGTCCATCTAATACCCATTTACTTCCCATTTTACCCATTTACCGGCCATTTATTACCCATTTACCGGCCATTTACTGGCCACAATGGGGCTTCTATGCAATGGATTCCGCACATTTTTGCATGGTTTTCGCATCAAAAACACCCTGTATTGCCTCCTAAGGAGTGAAGGTTTCGTAGGTTCCGTCGTCGAAAAATATACGGATTTCAGTTATTTTTCTCTGCGGTTTGTCAATATATTTCTCTATATACTGCACCTGCGGCTGCATCACCTGGGCAGAAGACATGTGTGCCGAGGGGTGGGAACCGGGCAATGGTTGCTCGGCAAAGGCGGGGCGTTCCTGGTGCATGGCTGGGGCATCGGGATGGCCTTGCGGAGTGCTGACGGAGGAGAACAGATCGGGCATTTCCTCACCGGCGCAATCATCCTCCTGGGCAGCGCCGGAAGTGTCATTTGCGGATGGCTGGGAGGCGTACATATCACCCTCGCCAAACATCAGCCACATGATGTTCACCTCGGGGAAGCACTCGTGGATGGCACTGACGGTTTGGTTGGTGGGTCGGGTACGCCCATTGAAAATTCCTGACAAAGTTGCTTCGGCGATACACAACTCCGAGGCGAACGATTTTTGGGACATGGCCTTGTCCAACATCAACTGACGGATACGGTCTTTCATCTGATAGGGGTGTTTTTAGGGTTTCGGGGCACAAGTAGGGGCATGTGCCACCCGATTCTCATATATAAATCCGAGTACAAAGATACGCAAAAATAATCGGAAATGCAAAGTTTCTAAACGTAAATCTAAATTTGCGTATCGCGATTGCATTTGCGTATTTGAATTTACAAACCAAAGAACGGATTTGTAAATACACATTCTCGTATCCGAATGGGCGAAAGGACGGCATCTTGAAGAAGTTAAAGGATTTTGGTTTTACTCCGTATTTCTTTATGGTTGATTTTTAGGGTGTTGTGTGCCTACATCCTTGTGAGTTGTTGATAACTCTGCCCCTCAGCCCTGCCCAAAGGGTATACGCACCGCATAATGCATATTTTTGTGTAACCGCAATGTATTACAAGCTGGTTTACTGCCATTTACAACCGCATAAATTACGACCGAAAAATATGCGTTTGTGGTATGCAAACGTACATATTCACATTTCTGCACGCTTTATATTTGATTATTTGTCGTTGCAAACCGGGGCTGTTTTGCGTTTTGTAAATTCGGTATTCGGTATTTGCAAGTGCAAATTCCTGAAATCAGTATGGGAATATGAATGTGTAAATTTGTTAAATGTATATTTCAGAGGTGTGTCTGAAGCCTATTTTTGCCAGAATCCAGTTCTCCCCCACAGACGGCAGGAAGAAGGGATTTACGCGATTCTCAGCGAGTGGAAATCAGTGCTAAGTTGCTAATGTTTAGTAAAATGATGGCAAAAACGGGCATCTGGCCCTTTGGGGCAAATAGAAAAAAAATGCCCCTAAAACGGGGCACTTTTCCATGAAAACGACAAATAAACCTATCCCAGAATGCGGTAAACCAGTTCCAGGAGCAATTCACCTGGCGGGGTTTTACATCCTCCTACTCCTTTGCTTGCCGCATCGGCTTGCCGGATGAGAGAAAGTATCTCCATTACCTGGCGACCGGTGTAGCATCGCATGGCAGGCATGATTTCATTACGCACCTTCCAGTCAGGTTTGCCCAACCACTGCGCCAATCCCTTGTCCGTTTTGTCGGGACTGTAGTAGGCCTGCATAAGGTCTGCGAAAAAAGAAAACATCATGCTCAGGGTTACGGGCATAGCAAAGGAGCGCGGATTGCTGCCAAAATATTTTACTATTTTTGCCGCCTGAGATTTGTTTTTTACGGCCAACGCGGCCAGGAGTTCGAAATTATTGAAGTCCTTGCTCATGCCGGTTTGGTCCTCCACAAGGGCCGCCGACACCCTACTCTCGCCCTCGGGCATGGCCACCAGCAGTTTGTCCAGTTCGCTGGACATGCGCATCAGGTCGGTACCCACATGCTCCACCAGCATCTGCGTGGCCTTCGGCTCTATGTCCTTGCCGGCAGACTTCAGGTAGCGCTGGATGAAGGAAGGTAATGAACTTTCGTAGACGCGCTTGCTTTCGAACACCACTCCCCCACACTGCCCTATGGCCTTGTAGAGAGCCTTGCGCTTGTCCAGATTTCCGTTCTTGTGGCATAGCACCAGCACCGAGGTGGGTGCAGGGTTCTTGCAATAGGCGGCCAGTGCATCCTGCGAGGTGCGCATCTGCTGGAACTCCCTCACCACCACCAGGCGCTTCTCGCCCAGCATGGGGAACTGCTGGCATGTGTCGGCCACTCGCACTGCATCCACATCGCTTCCGTAGAGGAGTTCCATATCAAAGTCGCGGTTGGCCTCGGGCATCACCTTCTGGGTTATAGCCGCCTCCAGGCGGTCTATATAGTAAGGTTCCTCGCCCATCAGGCAATACACCGGGGCAATGGTGCCGGCCTTTATGGATTTAGTTATTTCTTCGTAGGTCATAATTGTTTGGCGGGGTATAGGGGCTTATAGAGGTTCTGGGAGGTTCTATAGGTTATAGGAGGTCCTAGGTTCTCCTAGGGTGTCCTAGGTCTTCCTAGGTCTTCCTAGGATTTCATAGTCCTTCCTAATAATCGAATTTCAGGTGGCGCACGGTCTTCTTCTCGTCGCGAATCATCTCCAGGGCCTCTATGCCTATAAGTACGTGCGTGCGCACGAAGTTGCGTGTAACCTCGTTGTCGCTCTCCGATGTCTTCACGCCCTCGGGAGTCATGGGGTTGTCAGAGACGAGCAGCAGTGCCCCCGTGGGTATGCGGTTGGCAAAGCCGCAGGTGAAGAGCGTTGCCGTCTCCATGTCCACGGCCATGGCGCGGGTGGTGCGCAGATAATTCTTGAAGTCGTCGTCGTGCTCCCACACCCTGCGGTTGGTGGTGAACACGGTTCCCGTCCAGTAGTCGAGGCCCATGTCGCGTATGGTGGACGACACGGCACGCTGGAGCATGAAGGCAGGCAGGGCGGGCACCTCGGGCGGGAAGTAGTCGTTGCTCGTTCCCTCGCCCCTTATGCCGGCAAGCGGCAGAATCAGGTCTCCGCGCTGGCTCTTGCGGCTCAGCCCTCCGCACTTGCCCAGAAACAGGCATGCCTTGGGGTGTATGGCAGAGAGCAGGTCCATGACGATGGCTGCATTGGGACTGCCCATACCGAAGTTTATTATGGTCAGGTTGCCCGCCGTGGCCATGCGCATGTTGGACTTGTAGTCGGGTTTCTCCAGTGCGAAGTGCTCGCAGAAGATGTCCACGTAGTTGTTGAAGTTGGTCAGCAAGATGTACTCGCCAAAGTCCTCCAACGGGTGGTTGGTGTACCTGGGCAACCAGTTTTCAACTATTTCCTGCTTGGTTTTCATGGTTTTTACATACCTTTGTATGTGCAAAGTTAGACAAAAATCCGATATTACAATCCTATAGTCAAAAAAGATATGGCAAAAATCACCGTTCAAGACACCAGTGTAAGCATAATTTCCTCCAATGAGAAAGACTATATCTCATTAACAGATATTGCAAAATACAAAAGCGACGAACCAAACACCGTTATCGGCAATTGGATGCGCAATAGAAACACCATCGAATATCTGGGAGTGTGGGAAAGTCTGTACAATCCGAATTTCAACCCCACCGAATTCGAGGGGTTTAAGAAGAATGCTCTATGCTGGAACTGAACCTCCCCCCTGCCGACATACGATTGGAAAGGCGCCAGGACCGCCTCCACATCTGGGACTTTGTGCGCCGCCGCTGGGTGGTGCTCACGCCCGAGGAATGGGTGCGGCAGCATTTCTCGCACTGGATGACGGAGCATCTGGGCTACCCCCTGGCCCGCCTAGGGCACGAGATAAGCCTGGAGCAGAACGGCATGCAGCGCCGTGCCGATGCCGTATTCTACGACCATGACGGGCGCCCGCTCATCATCGTGGAGTTCAAGGCTCCGCACATCAGCATCAGCCAGAAGACCTTCGACCAGATAAGCCGCTACAACATGGTTCTGCAGGTGCCCTACCTCATCGTGAGCAACGGCATGCAGCACTTCTGCCTGCACGTAAGGGAGGAGGGCATGGAGTTCCTGCGCGAGATACCGAGGTACGGGGAGATATGCGGTGAGAGATAAAGATGACTTTAGGCAGTCAACCTTTCCGGCTTTTCCGGTAAAAAAGCCAGCGAAACCTGGGCTAAATGTCACTCTTTCTGTATGGAAAGTGTTGTAAGAGGGGGAGTTTCCTTTAGGTGCGCTTATAGTTCTAATGAACTATCTTTCTTATTATCATGGTTTTAGGACAGAGTATATACAGTTATGCAGTTATGCAGTTATTTTTTGCCCGGTTGACTATCTTGGTTGCTTTCTTACTAAATATATAGTTATTATATAATATTATAATATTATATAATAAAATTTCTTTTCATCCCTTTTCATACCCCTCAAAAAAAAACTGCATAACTGTATAACTGCATAACTGCATATAGTCCTCTTTATGGTAATGTAAAGATATTTCAATCTCACCAAACGATGGGGGTTTTAACGACAACCGTACTGTTTGCTGAACGAATGTGCAAAAACAAGGTGAATACATCAAGTTGATATTCAAGGGGTTATTTTTGATAAGCCATTCCTTGCCCCCTGCGTTTTTCGTTCACTTTCCGTTCTCACATCGCCTGTGAGATGCTGACATATTGTCATGCGCCTGCTCATTCATGTTCACGGCTGATTCCATGCGAGGACCGAGTCTTGACGATACGAGGA
>JAFVTT010000027.1 GCA_017503065.1 Bacteroidaceae bacterium
GATTCGGATGTTAAGGAGTGGGGGCTAAACATTAGACACAGTCTTTACGACGAATGACCGAACGGCCTTATTCCACTTCTTGATGTCGTTAACAAATGCAAAAGTATAAAGGATATTGGAATATACAATGACCGATTTGGGGTTAAATAAGGTATATCCGGAGATTATTCCACCTTGCGAAGGAAGATCATACCTGTGGTGTTGTTGCCTTGGGGGGCGTAACCTTCAAGTTCGATGTGGAAGGGGGTACCGGCTTCGAACTGGTCAAGGGTGAAACGGTAGGTGACGGGCTGCTGGCCGGCCTTTACGGTCTTGTCGGCTTTGGTTTCGGCCATCAGTTCCTTACGCTTCCAGAGTTTCATAGTACCCAGGCGGACGGGGTTATCGCCACGGGTGGGGATAACAGTGAGTTCGTAGGTACCGTTGCCGGAAACCTTGCCCGTTACCTCAAAGCGCCAATTGGCAGGCTTGGGCTGTACACGCAAGGGTTCCCAACCGAATACGTGCTGTCCGTAGGCCTTGTAGGCAGAATAGTCGGGGGCGAAGTAGAGGGGCAGTGAATAGCGTGTGCCGGAAACTACAGTTATGGCACGCAGGTCCTCACGGTTAGCCAATGTGACGGGGCCGGTGTACTTTGTGGAATGAACGTTGGGGTATCTGCCGTTGGTAGTATAGCGGATGTCGGCTCCGGGCACATCGCATGCCAGGGTAAATGTAACGCTGCCATCGGCATTCTTCTCCTCCTTGACTATGCGTGGCTGAGGCAGACGATAATGGCAACCCTTGTTGTCCAGACGTGCGAAATGAGAACCCACACGGGTGCGGAAGTCCTCCCAGTTGCGCTTGCTCTGCTTAATCCATCCCACCTCGCTGACTGCCATCAGACGGGGGAAGAGCAGATATTCGGCATAGTTCTCCGAACGGTTCTCATTGAGGGGAACGAACTCCTGCAGGGCATTGCCGTGGATGAACTGGTCGCTCCAGTAGCAAGCCTGCACACCGATGGTGGTTGAGGTCTCGGAATAGTCGTTGACGGGCATTGAATAGCACTTCTCCAGGGAGATGGGAGGACACCATGTGGCGGCCTGAATTTCGCCGGGGATACTCATCTCGGGGAAGTCGAGGTACATGTGGGATGCCGGTGTGAGGATAGCCTTATGACCGGTATTGGTAGCCCTGAGGGTATCTTTGGGGTTGTGCCATGAGAGGGCAACCACCTGCTCGTTAACCTTGCCACGCTGAATGATTTCGTCCCAACCGATGAGGGTACGGCCCTTCTTCTTCATCATTTCTGCAACCACGTTGGTCAGGTAGCCCTGCAGATCGGACGTCTTCTTCAGACCCAGGCGCTTCATCAGTGCCTGACAGTCGGGGCACTTCTCCCAACGGGTGTACACGGCCTCGTCACCACCTATGTTGATATAGGCAGAGGGGAAGAGGTCGCAGGTCTCCTCCAACACGTTGCGCAGGAACTCGATGCTGGTCTCCTTGCCGGCACAGAGCAGGTCGCGGCTGATGAAGTGCTGGGTGGGCACCTCGTGCTGGACACCGGTGCAACTGAGCCAAGGATATGCCACCACGGCAGAAAGGATGTGGGCAGGGAACTCTATCTCGGGAATCAACTCCACGCCACGTACCTTGGCATAGGCTATCATCTCGCGGATGTCTTCCTGGGTGTAGTATCCGCCCAGACGTCTTGTGTCTGGACCTGACCATGCACCCACCTCGGTGAGCCTGGGATATTTCTTTATCTCCAGGCGCCAGCCGGAGTCGTCAATCAGATGGAACTGCAACTTGTTCAACTTGTACATGCCCATCATGTCGATGGTCTTCTTTATGAACTCCTTGTCGTAGAAGTAGCGTGCCACGTCCATCATCAGGCCTCGCCAGGGGCGCTCGGGGGCATCGTAAATCTCCACGCAGGGAGCCTTCCACTCGGTGTTGCGCTGCCAACTGGCACTGTATATTTCGGCAGGGAAGAGTTGCAACAGGCTCTGGATGCCATAGAAAGCACCGTTGGCATCGGAGGCAACGATTCTTGCACACTTGGGAGTAACGGAAAGCGTGTAGGCCTCGGTCACGGGCACGGCCACCGTGTCCTTCTGCAGGACGATACTGCCCTTGGACTTGCCTTCCTTAAGGAGAGCCACACGGCCTGTGGAACGTGCCAGCATCTCCTGCAGGTACTCGGCCTGGGCCTTGAACGAAGCGTCATAACCGATTACCACCTTCTCGGGCAAGAGGTACTCTCCGCCTTTTGCCTCCAACTTCTGCGGTTGGGGGATAATGCTTACAGCCTTAGTTTCCTGTGCATGCACGGTGGACAGACACAAGAATGCCATGGCAAGCGATAACACTCTGAACAGATTTTTCTTCATAATATATATTTGGTTATATTGTTTGTTTTCCCTGATAGAATGGGGTCGGAGTAATCGAACAGTTTTCCGTTTTCCGTTTTCCGTTTAACGATGGGTAAGCGCGAAGCGCGGAGGGGGTATGTCAATTTCTCCTTTTTTCCCGTTTTCCCCTTTCCGCTTTCCGCTTTCCGCTTTCTTTGTCCCCCTAAGATAGGGGGACGAGGAACGAAGTTCCGGAGGGGGTATGTTATTTTCCGTGTTCCACCTTTTATCATACCCCCTCCGCTTCGCTCGTCCCCCTGTCTCAGGGAGACAAAGAGGGTCTCCAGAAGAATGACTGAATGTCATTCTGTACCCTCTGAGGGGAGCATTACCCAGTGCGACGTTGAACAGAGGAGCAATGCTTCGGAGGGGGTATGTCTATTCCCAGTTTTCCGTTTTCACCTTTCCGTTTTCACCTTTCCGTTTTCCGTTCTCAAGGCTTTACCAGCCTCTTTATGTCGTTCAGTTTGTTCAGGGCCTCGAGGGGTGTGAGGCTGTTTATGTCGAGGTTCAGGAGTTGCTGGCGTATATCCTCCAGGATGGGGTCGTCCAGTTGGAAGAAGTTCAGTTGCGTACCCGTGTCGCTGTCCTTCCTGCTTCCTGCCGCCATGCCGGTGCCCACATCGTCGTGGTTCTTCTCGGCCTCCAGTTGGGCCAGTATCACCTCGGCGCGTGCCACTATGCTCTGCGGCATGCCTGCCAGACGCGCCACATGTATGCCGAAGGAGTGTGCCGAACCGCCGGGTTCCAGTTTGCGCAGGAATATGATGCCTCCGTCCTTCTCCAGCACGCTGACGTTGTAGTTGTGTATGCGCGGGAAGGACTTCTCCATCTCGTTCAGTTCGTGGTAGTGTGTGGCAAACAGAGTGCGTGCACGGCCACGCTGACTTTCGTGTATGTACTCCACTATGCTCCATGCTATGCTTATGCCGTCGTAGGTGCTTGTACCGCGTCCCAGTTCATCGAACAGGACAAGGGAGCGTGCCGAAAGGTTGTTCAGTATGGATGCCGCCTCGTTCATCTCCACCATGAATGTGGATTCGCCCAGGGATATGTTGTCGCTGGCTCCCACACGGGTGAATATCTTGTCCACGAAACCTATGCGTGCGCTCTCGGCAGGCACGAAACTTCCCATCTGTGCCATCAGAGTGATGAGGGCCGTCTGGCGGAGCAGGGCGCTCTTACCTGCCATATTGGGACCAGTGATGATTACTATCTGCTGCTCCTCGGTGTCCAGGCGCACATCGTTGGGCACATAGTGTTCGCCAGCCTGCATCTGCGTCTCTATGACGGGATGCCGGCCCTGACGTATGTCCAGTTCCGTGGATTCGTCCACCACGGGACGTATGTATCTGTTCTCCCTGGCCAGGATGGCAAAACTCATCAGGCAGTCCAGACGGGCTATGAGCATGGCATCTGCCTGGATGGCCGGGATGAAGCGAGCGCACCACACCACCAGTTCGGAAAAGAGCCTTGTCTCCAGTGCCAGGATACGCTCCTCGGCATTGACAATCTTCTCCTCGTATTCCTTCAGTTCCTGTGTTATGTATCGCTCGGCATTGACCAGCGTCTGCTTCCTTATCCACTCCTCGGGCACCTGGTCCTTGTAGGTGTTGCGCACCTCCAGGTAGTAGCCGAAGACGTTGTTGTAACCTATCTTCAGGCTCTGTATGCCTGTCTTCTCTGCCTCGCGCTGCTGTAGTTTCAGCAGGTAGTCCTTGCCACCTGTGGCCAGAGAGCGCAGTTCGTCCAGTTCCTCGTTCACACCGTTGCTGATGACGCCACCCTTGGCCACCAGTAGCGGAGCGTTGGGCGAAATGGTGCGGTGCAGGCGGTTGCGCATCTCCTCGCACAGGTCCATCTTCATGCCTATCTCCTGTAGCACGGGAGAGTCTGTGCCTATCAGGGCTTCGTGTATGGGTTTCAGGGCCTGCAGGGCGGTGGTGAGGGTCAGCAGGTCGCGCGGCGACACACGTCCCGTGCTGATGCGCGAGATGATACGCTCCATGTCGCCTATGTACTGGAGTTGCTCGCACACCACATCGCGCGTCTCCAGGTCGCGGAAGAAGTAGTCCACCACATCCAGACGGTTGTTTATGGCCTTCGTGTCCTTCAGGGGGAACACCATCCAACGGCTCAGCAGTCGTGCTCCCATGGGTGTGACGGTACGGCTCATCACGTCCAGAAGCGACTTTCCGTCGTGGTTCATGGGGCGCAGGAGTTCCAGCGAGCGCATGGTAAAGTTGTCCATGTGCACATAGCGGTCCTCCTCTATGCGTGCCACACTGCGTATGTGTCCCAGTTGAGTGTGCTGGGTGTTCTCCAGATACTGCATTACGGCACCGCAGGCTATGGTTCCTGCCTTGAGGTGCTCTATGCCGTAGCCCTTCAGGTTCTTCACCCCGAAGTGCTTCAGCAACTTGCCTCTGGCCGTCTGCTCGTTGAACACCCAGTCCTCCATCTCGAAGGTAACGTACTTTTCCTGGAATGACGAGCGGAACAGTTCTCCCTTTCCCCGCTCGTAGAGCACTTCCTTGGGCGAGAAGTTGGACAAGAGGCTTCCCACGTGCTGTATGCTTCCCTCGCTGGTCATGAACTCTCCGGTGGAGATGTCCAGGAAGGATACACCGCACATACCCTTGCCGAAGTGTACGGCGGCCAGAAAGTTGTTCTCCTTGCACGAAAGCACGTTGTCCTGCATGGCCACACCGGGTGTGACAAGTTCCGTTATGCCACGCTTCACCAGTTTCTTGGCCAGTTTCGGGTCCTCCAACTGGTCGCAGATTGCCACCCTCTGCCCAGCCCTCACCAGTCGGGGCAGATATGTGTCCAGGGCATGAAAGGGGAATCCTGCCATCTCCAGTTGTCCGCTTCCGCCTGCACCATTGTTTCTGCGTGTCAGCGTTATGCCCAGTATGCCCGAAGCCACCACGGCATCCTCGCCGTATGTCTCGTAGAAGTCACCGCATCTGAACAGCAGCACGCACTCCGGGTGCTTTGCCTTCAGGTCGTAGAACTGCTTCATCATCGGTGTCAGCGCTTCCTTTGCCATACTGGTATATACTCGTTTTTAGGTAAATAATGCCACAAAGGTACAATTAAGTGAGAGAAAAAGCAAATATAATTTGATTTTTCCGAAGACGATGAACGAAGAGACTATAATATAAACTCTATCGGCAAGCGCAAGTTATATGCACGCCTAACCCAAAAAGTTAGGACCCTTGTGTCCCGCCATTGCCAATCGTCAAGGAGGGGCGAAGGCAAGAACGTCGTCTCCCTTCGCGTCTGTACAATTCTCAACCAGACAGTGTTCCTGCTGTCATAACCATTTCTGGAAATGTGTATTGTTATAAGAAAGATATAGCGATAGTGTGCACAAAGTGATTCCTGAATTTGCTTTGTGGCATGACTGTACGATGTATCGCTTTTATCATCGGTAATGGTAAACTTTACCATCGGTAATCGTTCGCCGAACGAACGGTAATGGTTCGTGTGTGTCATCGTGAAGGCAAAAGACAACTTCAATACGGACGAAACATTACCAGCATGAAACTAAACTCCTGGATAATGCCATAAAGGACGTGACTCTGTTTTCGGGGGGAGGTAATCCCCTGTTTAAACCTGCCATTAAACCCAAATAGGTCATTAGGATTTCTCTGTGTCGTATGGCAGAGAGAAATCCTAATGACCTATTTGGGATAATGATAATTGGAATAACATATGCCAGTATCCTTGAGAAACTGTTTCAAACTCTTACCGCTCTGCTGGTGCTGAAACTGCAGTGATACAAATTCATCTTTTGTCATATAAATAACAGTTTTGGGTTGGTTGCAATTTTGCATGGCAAAGGTACAACACTACCAAAACTGCTACAATATGTATTTAACCGAATGCTTACGAAACAGACGAATGGAATCCAAAATAGGAACCGCCGTATACCGAATGGCACGTACGGTGGAGTGTGAGCTCCGAAAACGAAAGTAGGAAGAAAACTACTCGTTTTCCTCCTACTCGATCTTTAAGTTGAAACTTTTACCTAATCTTTACATTTTGGAATGTCAAATAAGCCTGATGACTATAAGACCAAATTGTCACATTAGCCATTTCTGTAGCAGAAGCATCCACGTCCTTAATGATGACACTTCCTTTGGTAAATACATTTCCGGGAATTGTTGCACTAACTCTATCATAACTGGCGTCATTGCCAAGAGTCAATGAAGCTTTATTATAACCGAAATTATACTGATTTCCTTGATTATCATAAATGTAAGATCTGCCACTGGTTAAACCATCCAGACTAAGTGAAACAGCTTTATTTGTAAGGTTCATTACACGATACGAAATTGTTACCGTATTACTAGAGCTACGCTTACAATCTAATAATGTAAACTCTAGATTATCACTACAAGAAGTAACAATTCCTGTTGTTCGAGGTTCTTCCTCGTTCTTATGTGAACGGCCTTCAATAGCAACATTCTTAAATATTAAATAGCTCTGTTCACTGTATGACCAAATTGTAATATTAGAAAATGCAGCTGCTAAATCTGAAACATTTGTAATCTTTACAGAACCTTTTACTTTAACACCAGCAGGTATTGTTGCACTAACTCTATCATAACTGGCGTCATTGCCAAGAGTCAATGAAGCTTTATTATAACCGAAATTATACTGATTTCCTTGATCATCATAAATGTAGGATCTGCCACTGGTTAAGCCATCCAAACTAAGACTAATAGCACTATTGCCTATATTCTCTACCATGTAACTTAGAGTTGCGGTGGTTCCAGACATTTTGCAACTTGTAATTGTAAAAACCAGGTCATCGTTACAGCTAATAACCTCTGCATCGCTACCGCCACTTGTTTGATTTTCCTCTACTGTCATAGTGACAGGCACAGTATAATCTTCCAAATCAGAGCGAATGATAAGAGTGAAGCTGTAATCTCCAGCAGCGAGACCAGTTCGGTTTACGTTAATTGTGATAGTTTCAATGGTACTAGCGTCATTTGGGTTGAATTCTGGGATTACGCCCTCACTTTTGCTAACAGATGCCCAACTGAAATCACCGTTCCCGTAGATTTTATAAACAGTACTTCCGTTGTGTGACATAATAGACAGGGTGCCGCTGTCGTTTGTACCCAACGCTAAAGCGCTTGGTGTAACTTCAAGATAACGCTCTGCTCCCTTTTCTATATTGATGGTTACCTTAAGAGATTCTCCTTCAGCATTTACTAGGATTGTTGTGCTATGTTGCCCTACATCTAATTTACTACGATCAACATCTACTTTAACTGCACTGCTTTTGCTCATAGCTGTTGTTCCTGCTGTAGGAGTAACTTTAATCCAATCAGCATCAATGCCTGTTATGTCCCAATTTACGTTGCCAGCGTTTCCGATATTTTTTATATCAAAAGTGAGTGAACTGTATTCTGTTCCGAAGTTCAATACATTGTCACTCAATGAGATTTTAGATGTCTTGTTTTCTGCTTCTGCAGTAATCTTCAATGGCATGGATTCTTTGTCTGCATTAACAATGATGGTCGCTTCTTTGTATTCGGTAATACGGTCGCGGTTCAATGTCACAGTAACTGCATTGCTTTTTCCTGCTGCTAAGGTTCCTGTCGTGGGGGTTATGCTCAACCAATCAATCTTGTCCAATCCACTGATGTTCCAGCTAAATGCTTTGTTTCCATTGTTTTGGATGCTGAATGACAATGAAGAATTTTGACTTCCAAAATTCAGTGAGCTGACGTTCAAAGATAGCTTTCCGTCCTGTACAATAGGGGTCAACTGTATGTCGCCTGAGGCATCGCGTCCAGTCACTACAGTCACAGTCTTGTTGTTGGTAGTATAACCATTCTTACGTGCTTGGATTTCGTATTGTTTGGGATCTAGGTCACGAAATTCGAAATAACCATCGCTACCAGTGGTACGTGATGCTCCGCTCGGTGTTATCGTTACGGTTACTCCCTGCAATACTTCGCCCGAGTTTGCATCGGTCACTTTACCCATAATGTTTCCTGTGTAGACCATCTCGTCTTTAGCACATGCCCCCAATATTAGGATAGAAAATAATGTGCAAAGGAATTTAAAACTAGTACTTTTCATTTTTTGTTATTTTAGTGTTTATTGTATTTTTATAACTTTAGCTTGTACGTTTTTAAACTCGTCATAGGCATTTCCAATCGGTTTGTAGCCAGTCGGGTCACAGACCAGGTATTTTTGACCATCAACCATCACATAATCACCTGACAAATTATTACTAAAGCGTACTGCAGTTGCCAAATGGTTGGGGTAGTGTAGTAGAACCACCTCCAAATTGGTTAATTTTCGGATTAAGTGTGAGAATAGAATTGCTCGGTCTTCACAATCGCTTTTGGGATAAAATAATGTTTCATCCGCAAAGAATGGGCGGTCGCTTCCCCAAATCTGGTCATCATAGCCATATGTAAATGCAGTCTGAACAAAGTTAAGAATCATGTTTGCGACTTCCTCTTCGTTCTTTCCTTCCAATATAGGTCGGAAGGAATCAACTATGCAATCTTCCGTTTCCTTGTTCATTGATGCCAACGAATATTCCATCCAATCCATACGTGGATAGCAGTGATAGAAGTCTATCAATGCTTTATTTCCGGTAAGTTCTAAACGCATTTCTGGATATTTCTTCGATGTTAATACTTTTGTCTCTTCCTTAGAATATCCCAGGTTCATTGGAGAAGAAATCCTTAAGGTTAGTGTTGCAGCACCTTTGCCGAAACTCTGATCCATCAGATAGCAGTCGTTTTGCACATCTGCTTCTACAACATAATACTTTTTGTCGTCAACGCAGAAGTAACAATACTTGTAGATTTGGGTGTCAAAAGGTAAAGCCAATAACAGACGTCCGCCATTACGTACAAAACGAAAATCAACTCCAGATTGTGCTAGAATATACCCTGTAAGAAGAACCTCTTCGTTAGAGCCTTTGGCAGTATGTGTTACAATATGAGCTACCTCTTTAATAAAATGGTAGTACATCCAGTCACAAAAGCAATGTTGTTTTCTTGCTTGCTGACAATCATATACCAATGGGTCAAATTCAGCAGTTGCCATATTTTTCCAAGCTGTAGCAATAGACGATGGGGTATTGTCTGCAATGGTGACTTTGACTTTGTTGCTACATCGTAGCATGAAATCGTTCCCATAAAACGACTTCATACTAATCTGTCTTTGTGATTGGTCTTCTTTGGGCTCCTCAATCACTATGGGTTTGGGCGATGGGGGGACTATCCTTGGTTTTACAATATCCAACACGGGCATTTGTTTCGGAACATTTGGAACTAGCTTGTTATCATCAATTGCTGGTTTGGGAACAAATGGTTTAGGTTGCGGTGGAGGAAGCACCTTTTTATTTGGCATGACTTGTTTCCATGCTTTTTTCAGATATTCAGCAAATTCGCGATTATATTGCTCGCGGTAGCGATTGAAATCAGCTTCACGGTCGGTCTTGTATTTATCAAAAGCCTGACGTTGTTGTTTAACGTAAGCATCAAACTCTTCACGACTTTGGGCCCGAACATCTTGGCCAGTAGCAACAACAGCAAGCAATACAGCAAGCATTGTTATGTTACGACTGTATTTCATTTCTTTCCTCTTTTAATTATAATTAAGGTGTAAAAACTCAGAATTAAAAATTATAAGTGAAAGTTACTCCGCTAAAGTCTTTATATGCAACTGGAGTAAATTGTAGATTTCGGGGCTTCACCACTACACGCCTGGCGCCAGGCGCCACAATGGCGTCAATCAAGTTATAAACATAGATGGCAGCAGCCACACCAATACAACAATTTCGTGCAGTCTCATAGTTGTCCATTTTTGCCTTGTATTGTCTAGCAAAGTTAGGTTGACTATGCATTTTCGACTCATAAGTTGCGCGTTCGTTTTCGGTGAAAATTATGCCGCCAATAGTTGCCACCTCGGCAGCAAGAATAGTAAGACCTTTTGCAGTACTGCCTTTATACATTTGACCCCAACCGGGACAAATAGCAGAACGCCATAAGCCCCGAGCACCATACTGAGTGGTACGACGGAAATCATCAAAATACGCATTACTACCTACATTGGATACAGCAAACAACGTGTATAATTTAAACACTCTGATGCCGTTTTCTGTATAGACTTCATAATATTCATCTACTTTTTCACAATAAATTCCAACAGTCTCGTCTTCCGATTTTACACGCAATACATACTTTTCATTCTCAGAATAATCAGATATATTCCCTCCTGACATAGTTGTATTTGACACACTTTCTAATTCTTCCGAAGTCTGAATGTTGAATTCTCTTTTAACATAACGAGTCAATTCAGCACGAGCAAGTAACTGTGAAGAACTTAAGTCCTGACCATTGTCAACAGATACAACCTTGAATGAATAAGTGTTATTTAATGCTTGGGGAGTTTTTTTCAACCAAGCAGGTCGCACTTTATCCGACTTTATCACAGAAAAGGCGGAAAAAGGTACTGCTGTCATTACCAACAGCAGTACACTCATTCTCAACAAAAAAATCTTCATGGTTATTATTGCATTGTTGCACCTTTGTAATCACCCATAGCCTCTTTAATCTCTTCCTGGAATTTCTTTTCATTGAAGTCTATGCGTGCCTTTTCCTCTTGAGTCAATTTTTCATTGAAAACCTTTGTGATCTTTGCAGCCATTTCAGCTACACTCTCTTGATATTCTACACATACATGAATTTCCCATTGATTATTAGGAGTTTTATAACGAGTCTTTTTCACGATGGGAGCACCTTTAATCAATTCCTTAGCCCATCCTGCCTCACGATCTCCTGCTCCTGCAGATTGGTCGGTTACATAAGCACTTGAAGCTTCATCAGCCGAGAAAAGTTCCTTTGCATCTGCATAATTCTTTGTGGCAGTTTCGACACACTGCTGTAACGCTCTTGCTAAATTAGCACGAGCATTCAACTGAGCTAAATTTGTAGCGGTAGCTACCTTGAAATGTGTTCCTACTCCAGAGGCTCTTTTGGCTGGAGCTTCAAACGCATAGTCATCACATGGTTCACTCGCTACAGCAATATTCTGCGAAATCTGATTATTATCAACCGGTACAGTTGTTGCTACAGGAACATAAGTCACTTGCTTAGAACCACCGCATGATTGAATTAACACCGCTAATGCAATCATTCCTAAAACAGAAAACTTTTTCATAACTAAAAATGTTTTGCTATCCCAATCCCCTAAAGAAAGCTGTTTATATATAAATAAGGTGTGGGAACTATATCTGCCTTATCCTAATATCTGGCTTCTCGCATTGCCAATGGAACAGATAAGACAATAGCCCACACCAATATGACAATAACCCACACCTATTGTGACGGGTATGTATCAAATGATGTGGTGCTACTGCTATCATCTTCGTTCCATTCAAACTTTGCGAGAATTTGATATTAGAAGATAATTTCAATAACACCTTTTCGTTAAAGTCATTCTGCACCACCGCTGCAGTTGCTGAACGATGGTGCAAATTTAGCAAAAAGATGTGATATATAGACTTAGAAACTGAAAAATATTACTTTATGATAGTCTTTTGTCGTTTGCTATTATAAATATATTCTATTTCTGCAAATTGTATAGTAAACACTAAAAACACTCATTTAATGGATGTGTGCCGTTGCTTAATATATTGATTTTGATACAAATCATAAAGACTGATGCTTTCATATAATTTTGGTTGACTTCTTGGTTGACTTTTCGCGTCAACCATAGCGTCAACCGGAGGAAAGCATCAATGATTTACAAAAAGAAAAAAGCATCAGTAACTGATTCAGTACTAACGCTTTTTCTTAGGTCGGGATGACAAGACTCGAACTTGCGACCTCGCGCCCCCCAGACGTGTGCGCTACCAACTGCGCTACATCCCGTTCCTTTATGTTTTGTGCTCCCGATTTCTCGTTTGCGATGCAAAGGTATGACTTTATTTTGTATTCTCCAAATAATTTTTGTAATTTTGCACGTAAAATAAGGAAAATTCTCCAGGTGAACGTGAAAATACGGATATTTGCTCCGGGTATCTTGCATGCGGAAATAAAATTGCCGGCAAGCAAGAGTATCAGCAACAGGGCATTAGTAATACTGGCTTTAAGTGGTGGCACCGGGCCAATAGACAATGTGTCCGATTGCGACGACAGCCGTGTGGTGCAGGATGCATTGCGGCACATGCCACCGGTAATAGACATAAAGGCTGCCGGTACCGCCATGCGCTTCATGACCTCGTTTCTGGCAACGGTTTCGGGTGAGCACGTTATAACCGGCACGGAACGCATGCGCAACCGCCCCATTGCGGTACTCGTTGATGCGCTAAGGTCTTTGGGTGCAGACATCCGCTATGAAGAGAAGGATGGTTTCCCACCGCTCAGAATACGCGGCAGGGAGTTGGCGGGAGGCAGGATTTCATTGCCCGGAAATGTCAGCAGCCAGTATATAAGTTCCCTGCTGATGGTTGCCCCCACACTAAGGCAAGGACTTGTTCTGGAACTGACGGGAGAGGTGATAAGCCGTCCGTACATAGACATGACACTGGCCATCATGCGCCAGTTCGGCGCCAAGGCTCAGTGGAACGGCGAAAGGGAAATCCGCGTGGAGGCGGTGCCCTATTCCCACATACCTTATTATATAGAGAGCGACTGGAGTGCCGCTTCATACTGGTATGAAATGGTGGCGCTGTCCGGTGACGATGAGGCGGAGGTTGTGCTTCCGGGCCTTTTCCGAGACAGCCTCCAGGGCGATTCGGCCGTGGCTGAACTGTTCTCACACCTTGGCGTGGAGACAAAGCATGACGGCAATTCCGTCTACCTTGCCAAGAAGGCGTGCGATAGCGAGCCGTTTGTATGCAATATGGTCAACCAGCCGGACCTGGCACAAACCGTAGCGGTGACATGCTGCATGCTGGGAAAACACTTCCGCATCTCCGGTTTGCAGACACTCAGGATAAAGGAGACCGACCGCATAGCGGCATTGCAGAAGGAATTGGGCAAGTTGGGTTATCTGATTGGCGTGGAGGGAGACGACACCCTGTTCTGGAACGGGGAGACGGGTACGGACACGACGGGTACGGAAGACATTGCCATTGACACCTACGAGGACCACCGCATGGCCATGGCCTTTGCCCCCGTGGCACTGAAACGAGATAGCATTACAATAAACAATCCGGAGGTAGTAAGCAAGTCCTACCCCTCATTCTGGGAGGACATGAAGAAGGCCGGATTCAAACTGGCACGAGTATGAGCGACAAGGAAGTAACAGAAGGTGGCGACGGAGTGGTTATACCTGATGCCGAATGTTGCGGCATGCACGAGACATGCGAGAAGGACAGCCTTCTGGCAGCCGTGAGCAAGGATGTGGAATATTACGACGACGAAGAACTAGACCGCTTTCGCGGCATAGCCTCCGACGAGTTCCTGCCTCCTGAAATAGAAGAATTCCGCTATGTCCTCTACACCATGCGCGAGGACGAGGTGGCCGGGTGGGTACGCTCCCTGCAACTGCGCCAGGTGGAGTTGCCCGACGAGCTGAAGGACGAAGTTTTCCTGATAATCGGCGAGCGCCGGCAATAAACAGACAGGGAAGTACGTTATAGTTAAGGCGGCTGACGATTAGCGATTAACGGACGTGTCCCTACAATATACCACCAGAAACAATCC
The DNA here is from genome assembly GCA_017503065.1 of Bacteroidaceae bacterium. The sequence goes on from JAFVTT010000027.1 coordinate 14,102, forward strand.
TCCCAACCCATAGGGGAACGAATGGACAAACCTTTAAGACACAGATGACAGGAAATGCAATGAAGTCATGGTTACTGGCGGCAGTATCCGTACTTGCCCTCGTGTCGTGTTCTACAAAGAAGAACACGCCCATGACTCGTTTCTACCATTCCATGACGGCCCATTATAATATAATGTATAATGGAGAGGTGGCCTTCGAGAAGGGACAGGATGCACAGACCGACGGCCACAGGGATGACTACAATAGCCTGCTCCCCATGTACATCAGCACCAACAAGAGCACTGCCGGCATGGGCAAGGGCAACTATGCCACCGCCATAGAGAAGTGCGAGAAGGCCATAAAACTGCACAGCATCAAGAAGAAGCCCAAACTGAAGCCCGGTCAGAAGCGCACCCAGGAAATGAAGGATTACCTTGCGCGCAAGGAGTTTAACCCATATCTGTGGCGTGCATGGATGATGATGGGCGAAAGCCAGTTCAACAGGGGTGAGTTCATAGAGGCGGCTTCGACATTCAACTACACCATACGCCTCTACTCCACACAACCGGAAGTGGCCAACCTGGCCCGTGCGTGGCTGGCCCGGTGCTATGTGGCATTGGATTGGCCTTACGATGCCGAGGATGTGCTGCGCAAGATGCAGAGGGACAGCCTTGACTTCAGGACCCAGCAGCAGTACGACAACAGCCGTGCGGCATGGCTCATACAGACAGGGCAGTACGAGGAGGCCATACCCTTGCTCAAGAAGACCATCGGCAGGCAAAAGGGCAGCATAGCCCGCGCCCGCCTCAACTTCCTGCTCGGGCAGTTGTGCCGCGAAACGGGACAGCGCGAGGAGGCATACGATGCCCTGAAGAAGGTTATCCGGGCCAACCCACCCTATGAGATGAGCCTCAATGCCCGTGTACTCCAGTCGGAAATGGCCAGCACCACGCAGACACGCAAGATGATACGCAAGTTGCAGCGCATGGCCAAGAGCGGCAAGAACAAGGAGTATGCCGACCAGATTTACCTGGCCATAGGCAACATATACCTGAATGCAGGGGATTCCCTGCGCTGCACCTATGCCTGGGAGGATGGTCTGAAGGAGAGCAAGGGCGGAAGTGCCAAGGCTACATTGCTCTTGCGTCTGGCCACTCTGTACTGGGAACAGGAGGACTATGCAGAGGCGGCACGCTGCTACAAGGAGTGCCTTTCCTCTCTGGACAAGGAGCACGACGAATACAAGGAGGTGGAGCAAAGGGCAAAGTCGCTGGAGGGCCTTGCCGAACCTCTTGCCGACATAGAACTGCAGGACAGCCTGCAACTTCTGGCCAAGTTGCCCGAGGCCGAGCGGGTGGCTGTTGCCGAACGCCTGGCAAAGGAATACATCAAGAAGGAGGAGGAGGAGGCAAAGCGGAATGCCGCAAACGGCACTTCTGGCAACAATGCAATGGTTTCCCAAGGTACTGCCCAGCAACAAAGCCAGAACGCCAACAGGCAGATGGAGCAGGACAAATCCGGGCAGGGCTGGTATTTCAGCAACCCCAATACCGTGCTCCAGGGCAAGAACGCCTTCTTCCGCAAGTGGGGCAAACGCAGGAACACCGACTACTGGCGATGGGCCGACAAGAGCGGTTTTGCCGTGGACGGAGAGATGCCCGAGGGACTGGCTGAACTGATGGAGGCCGAGGAAGGGGAAGACACCGGCACTGACTATGAGGAAGAGGAACTCAACGACAGCGTGGAGAACGACCCCAGAAACAAGGCCTTCTACCTGAAGCAGATACCCGTAACGGAGGAGCAGATGGCCGCATCACACCAGATACTGAGCGACGCCCTGTTCCAGGTCGGCGTGTTGGAGCAGGAGAGACTTGGCAACTTCCCCCTGGCACGCAAGACCTTGCTCCGATTCATTGGAGACTATCCCGAGCACGAAAAGGTTGCCGATGCCTGCTACCACCTTTTCCTGATAGGCGGACGTATGGGCTTGACGGAGGAGTCCGGCTATTACCGCCAGAAGGTGGTGAGCGAATATCCGGACAATGCCTATGCCCAGTTGCTGGCAAACCCCAGATACGAACTCATTGCACGCGGAGGCCGCCATCTCGAGGACTCCATCTATGCCGCTGCCTACACGTCGTATCTGAAGAACGACTACGAGCACGTAAAGGAAAGTTATGCCTTCTCCACCGAGAACTACCCGGAGGGCAGGCACAGGGCACGGTTCATGTTTGTCCATGCCATGAGCCAACTGTATTCCGGAGACAGGGACGGTTTCCTTGCCTCGCTCAAGGAACTGACGGAGAAATACTCCTCGGAGGAAATAGCCAAACTGGCAGCCGAGATAATGAAGGGGATAAACGAGGGACGCCTGCTGAACGATGAGCGCTGGGAGGCCAGCGACATCTGGGCAAGGCGGGGCAGTGCCGCCTCATCGGACAGCACCGCCACGGCCGACACGCTGAAGGCTGACCGCCTGGGCAAGTTCGCCTTCGTACTGGCCTACCCCAAGGGAGCGTTGGACGAGGACCAACTGCTCTTCGAGGTGGCACGCTACAACTTCACCTCCTTTATGGTGCGCAACTTCGACCTGGAGATAAGCGACCTGGGCGACATCAGCATGCTGGCCGTGAAGGGCTTCGTCAGTTACGACGAGGTGCATGCCTATGTGCAGGATTTGTATTCCGACAAACACATGGCCACCATACTGGAGGGCATACGCACATTGCTTATACTGGAGGACAACCTCAATCTCCTGGGCACGAAGTACAGTTTCGAGGACTACAGCAAGTTCTATGACGAGAACTTCGCCCCCATACAGATACCCGAGGAACTACGCATAGACAACGGCACGGTAATCCGTGGTGAGGACGAGGTAGACTATTCCGAGGAGGAGGAAGAAGCCCCCGACCAGGAAGAGGAACAACTGGAAGAAGACGAAGACGACTTCCCCTTCGGATTCTGAGAACGGAAATCTGCGAGTAAGCGAGAGCAATCAAACTTGTTTGAATTGCCGAGCGGAAGCAGATTCGACGGAGTCAAAACGGAAAACGGAAAACTTCGGAGTCCTCGGAGAACTCGGAGTCCTCGGAGTATTCAGAGTATTCAGACCTCATCCGCTCCTCTCTACCCCTAGGGGTAGTCCCCCGTAGGGGGGAGGGGGTATGATATAACCGCTCATCCGCTCATCCGCTCCCCGCTAACCGCTAACCGCTAAAACAAAGACATTATGGCATACAGACTCTTATGGGTTGACGACGAGATAGACCTGCTCAAGGCGCACATGCTCTTTCTGGAAAAGAAAGGCTACGATGTGGACACCGCCAGCAACGGTTATGACGCACTGGACATGTGCCAGAAGGAGAACTACGACCTCATCCTTCTGGACGAGAACATGCCTGGCCTGAGCGGATTGGAAACCCTCTCCCGCATAAAGGACCTGCACCCCACGGTACCCGTGGTGATGGTCACGAAGAGCGAGGAGGAGGACATCATGAACCAGGCCATCGGGGCAAAGATATCCGACTACCTCATCAAACCCGTCAATCCCACACAGATACTTCTTTCACTCAAGAAGAACATACACAGCCGAGAAATAGTCAGCGAGGCCACGCAGACGGCCTACCAGCAGAACTTCGGACGGCTGAGCATGCAGATAAACGACTCACTCACCATGCAGGACTGGATGGACGTGTACCGCACACTGGTCCGCTGGGAACTGGAACTGCAGGACGTTGCCGCCGAGATGAAGGAGATGCTGGCCATGCAGAAACGCGAGGCAAACAACGAGTTCTGCAAGTTCGTGCGCAAGAACTACATGAAGTGGATGGAGACTCTGGTGCGCCACGAACAGGACGAAAAACGCCCCCTCATGAGCCCCGACATCTTCAAGACTCAGGTATTCCCCGCCCTGGACAAGGGCGAGAAGGTCTTCTTCATAGTCATAGACAACTTCCGATGGGACCAGTGGAAGATGCTTCAGCCCGAAATGGCAGAACTCTTCAACGTAGAGGAAAACATGTATTGCAGCATACTGCCCACGGCCACACAATATGCCCGAAACGCCATCTTCTCCGGGCTAATGCCCATAGAGATAGAGGCCATGTTCCCCGACCTCTGGGTCGACGAGGACTCCGAGCAGGGCAAGAACCTCAACGAATCCCCCATGGTGCGGACACAGTTGGAACGCTTCCGCCGACGCAACACATTCTCCTACCACAAGATAAACGACTCTGCCGGTGCCGAGAAGTTCGTGCAGCAACTGCCCACCCTCCTCCACAACGACCTCAACATCGTGGTGCTCAACTTCATAGACATGCTCAGCCATGCCCGAACGGAAAGCCGCATGGTGCGCGAACTGGCCAACAGCGAGGCGGCATACCGCAGCATCACGCAGAGTTGGTTCCGCCATTCGGCAGTGTCCGAACTCTTCCGCACGCTGGCATCCATGGATTGCCGCATAGTCCTGACCACCGACCACGGTTCCGTGCGTGCCAACAACCCCGTGAAAGTGGTGGGCGACAAGAACACCAACACCAACCTGCGCTACAAACTGGGCAAGAACCTTGCCTACAATGCCAAGGAGGTCTACGAAATCCGCGACCCCCGCAAGGCAGGCCTGCCAGCCCCCAACATCAGCACGGCCTACATCTTTGCCCAGAACCAGGACTTCCTTGCCTACCCCAACAACTACAACTACTACGTCCAGTACTACCGCGACACCTTCCAGCACGGAGGCATCAGCCTGGAGGAGATGCTCGTCCCCCTGATTTCCCTGCAAGGCAAGAAAAGGTAAGAGCAAACACTTTTGTCTCAAATCGGACCTATTTGGAGTTAAGGTTAGCGGGCAGTAATATTTTATATCATACTACCCCTCCGAAGAGCTCGCCCCTGTCTCAGGGGGAGAGTCAAGAACCGTGACGTTGTTATTCAACAAACAGGAAATCCGCAGTACCTCGCCATTGGGGTACTGCGGATTATTGTTCAATATTACAACATGTTACATTGTAACATAGTCTCACTTTATTATTCTCTACTCATTAAGGGTAACAATCTGGCCAAAACTGTTCCAAGACTCAGCTGCCCTATAACTGTCAATGGAAGAAGCAGGGACATGAAGGATGGCATATCCTATATATGAACCATCAAAAGCATAGTATCCTATAACAGGCACTTTTCTGCATAGCAATGAACATCAAGACGTTTAGAGTAATGAAGGAAAGTACAATTCCCTATGCTTGTAACACCAAGGACGAATTGAGATTATCGGCTGATTTGTGAGCAGCAGATGTTTTTTCTGGCGTTTTTTATCCTGGCATCCTTATAAATCAGGATTTTTTATGTAACTTTGTACCAAAATAAATATCCGAATAATAATAATGAGAGACTACGATTTTAGAAAGATTGAAGAGAAGTGGCGTGCCCAGTGGGTTGCCAACAAGACATACCACGTGGAAGAGGACGGGAAGAAGGAGAAATTCTACGTCCTGAACATGTTCCCCTATCCCAGCGGTGCGGGGTTGCACGTGGGACATCCCCTGGGCTACATAGCCAGCGACATATATGCACGCTTCAAGCGCCAGCAGGGCTACAATGTGCTGAACCCCATGGGCTATGACTCATACGGCCTGCCTGCCGAGCAGTATGCCATACAGACGGGACAGCACCCCGAGAAGACCACCTTCCAGAATATTGACCGCTACCGCGAGCAGTTGGACAAGATAGGTTTCTGCTTCGACTGGGACCGCGAGGTGCGCACCTGTGCCCCCGGTTACTACCAATGGACACAGTGGGCATTCCAGAAGATGTTCAACTCATACTTCGACACCTCCCTTGGCAAGGCTCAGCCCATAGACCTACTGATTGCCCGTTTCGAGTCAAAGGGCACAGAGGGAATCACAGCCTCCTGCACCGACGAGCTCTCGTTCACGGCAGAGGAGTGGAAGGCCATGAGCGAGCAGGAGAAGAGCCAGACGCTGATGAACTACCGCATAGCCTTCCTTGGCGAGACAATGGTGAACTGGTGCCCCAAGTTGGGCACGGTGCTGGCCAACGATGAGGTTATCGACGGTGTGAGCGAGCGTGGCGGATACCCCGTGGAGCAGAAGAAGATGCGTCAGTGGTGCCTGCGTGTCAGCGCATATGCCCAGCGCCTGCTGGACGGCTTGCAGACAATAGAGTGGAGCGAGAGCATAAAGGAGACACAGAAGAACTGGATAGGCCGAAGCGAGGGTGCCGAGGTGCAGATAAAGGTGGCAGACAGCGACATAGACTTCACCATATTCACCACACGTGCCGACACCATGTTCGGTGTTACCTTCTTCGTTCTTGCCCCAGAAAGCGAACTCGTAGCACAACTCACCTCTGCCGAGCAGAAGGAGGAGGTGGACAAGTACCTGACCTACGTGAAGAGCCGCACCGAGCGCGAGCGCATGATTGACCACACGGTTACCGGTGTGTTCTCCGGTTCATACGGCATCAATCCCATCACCGGCGACAAGTGCCCCATCTACATTGCCGAATACGTGCTTTCGGGCTATGGTACCGGTGCCATCATGGCGGTGCCTGCCCACGACTCACGCGACTATGCCTTCGCGCGCCACTTCAACCTGCCCATCATCCCATTGGTGGAGGGTGCCGACGTGAGCGAAGAGAGTTACGATGCCAAGGAGGGCATAGTGATGAACTCTCCCATGGAGGGCAAGACTTCCTTCAAGGGCTTCAGCCTGAACGGCCTGACCGTGAAGGAGGCCATAGAGGCAACGAAGAAGTTTGTCAGCGAGAACGGTCTCGGACGCGTGAAGGTGAACTTCCGTCTGCGCGATGCCATCTTCTCACGCCAGCGCTACTGGGGCGAACCCTTCCCCGTGTACTACAAGCAGGGCATACCCTGCATGATTCCCGAGGAGTGCCTGCCCGTGGAACTTCCCCAGGTGGAGAACTTCCTGCCCACAGAGAGCGGCGAACCTCCTCTGGGCAATGCACAACTCTGGGCCTGGGACGAGGCTAACCGCAAGATTGTGGACAAGGCCCTCATCGACGAGAAGACGGTATTCCCCATAGAACTCTTCACCATGCCCGGCTTTGCCGGTTCCAGCGCATACTACCTGCGCTACATGGACCCCAACAACGGCAAGGCTCTGGTAAGCGAGGAGAATGCCAACTACTGGCAGAACGTGGACCTCTACGTGGGCGGCAGCGAGCATGCCACCGGCCACCTCATCTACTCCCGCTTCTGGAACAAGTTCCTCTTCGACCTGGGCATCAGCAAGAAGGAAGAACCCTTCCAGAAACTCATCAACCAGGGTATGATTCAGGGACGAAGCAACTTCGTCTACCGCATAAAGGACACCAACACCTTCGTAAGCCTGGGCCTTAAGGACCAGTACGAGACAACACCCATCCACGTGGACGTGAACATAGTGAAGAACGATGTTCTGGATGTGGAGGCCTTCAAGGCATGGCGCCCCGAATACGAGACCGCCGAATTCATCCTGGAGGACGACAAGTACATCTGCGGATGGGCCGTGGAGAAGATGTCCAAGAGCATGTTCAACGTGGTGAACCCCGACATGATAGTGGAGCGCTACGGTGCCGACACCCTGCGCCTGTATGAAATGTTTCTGGGCCCCGTGGAGCAGAGCAAGCCCTGGGACACCAACGGCATAGACGGATGCCACCGCTTCCTGAAGAAGTTCTGGCAACTGTTCTGGGACAAGAACGGCAACCTGCAGGCAGATGCCTCAGAACCTACGGCCGACAATATGAAGTCCCTGCACAAACTCATCAAGAAGGTGACGGCCGACATAGAAGAGTTCTCCTACAACACCTCCATATCCGCCTTCATGGTGGCCACCAACGAACTCACCGCACAGAAGTGCCGAAGCCGCGAGGTGCTGGAGAAGATGGTTGCACTGATTGCACCTTTCGCACCCCACGTGGCAGAGGAACTCTGGGAGGCTCTTGGCAAGGATGGAAGCGTATGCGACGCCGCATGGCCCGAGTTTGACGAAAAGTACCTTGTGGAGAGCAGCGTTCAGTTGGGCGTACAGTTCAACGGCAAGGTTCGCTTTGCCATGCAGTTCCCTGCCGATGCCACACCTGAAGAGATGGTGCAGATGGCACTCTCCGCACCCGAAGCACAGAAACATCTGGAGGGCAAACAGATAGTGAAGACCATAGCAGTGCCCAAGCGTATCGTAAACATAGTGGTAAAGTAAGATTAACACACACAAACCTGTCTTATGAAGACAAAGATCACCCTGGCCGAGCAGCGGGAGAAACTACAAGGCCGCCTACGCAAGTATCACATCCTTGACCTCATAAAGGATTTGATTTTCATAAACCTCGGTATGGCCATCTACGACGTGGGATGGGCTCTGTTCCTCCTGCCCTACAAGATAACTACCGGCGGTGGTGCCGGTCTGTGCGCCATCGTCCAATACGCCACAGGTATACCCATGCAATACAGCCTGCTCGTGGTAAATGCGCTGTTGCTCCTGCTGGCATGGTGGCAACTGGGGCCTAAGTTTACGCTGAAGACCCTTTATGCCGTGCTGTCGCTCACATTCTATCTGGAAATAGGACAGGACATAGTTTCCGACCAGGCAAACGGTCTGTGGCAGGTGCTCGGCGAGAACCAGGAGGGCATGGCATGCATCCTGGGCGCCACACTCAACGGCATAGGCATAGGCATGGTGTTCATGAGTGGCGGAAGCACCGGAGGCTGGGACATACCTGCATCCATCATCAACAAGTACAAGAATGTGAGCATAGGCCGCGTGCTGCTGTACCTCGACCTCTTCGTCATAGGTAGTTGCTACTTCCTGTTCCATAGCTGGCAGATGGTGGTATTCGGCTATGTCACCCTTGTGGTCTACACCTTTGCCGTGGATGCCATGATAAACTCATCCAAGCAGGACATCCAGTTCACCATCTACACAAAGCACAACGACCTCATGGTGGAAAGCATACGCACCCATACTGGGCATACGGCCACGCTACTCTTCGCCGAGGGCGGATTCACTCACAACCAGATGAAAGTAGTGGTGACCATAGTACACAAGAGCGAACAGGTGGAAATGTTGCGCCTGATACGCGACACCGACCCCGATGCCTTCGTCACCTTCCACCGCGTAGAAGGAGCCTTCGGCAAGGGATTCAACGTTATAAAAGCATAAGTACAAACTGAAATCTGCGGGTAAGCGAGAGCAGAGAAAATGTATTTACTCTGCCGAGCGGGAGCAGATTCAAGACCGCGAAGCGGGATTAAAACGGAAAACTAACCTTATCGCTCGCTAATCCGCTCATCTGCTAACCGCTAACCGCTCATCCGCTCACCCTTAACTGTTAACCTTTAAAATAAGCCATATGGAGAAGATTACTATGCATGATATCATTCCTTCCAGCAAGGACCTGTTTCTCATGGCATCGGGCCTGCTGATATTTGCCATCGGATACTCATGCTTCATCCTGCCCTACGAGATGACCAGCGGAGGTGTTTCCGGTATAGGCGCACTGATATTCTATGTCAGCGGTTTCCCTCCCTCCTATACCTACTTCATTGTCAACGTGGCACTGCTTCTCTTTGCCCTAAAGATACTTGGCCTGAAGTACACGGTAAAGACCCTGATTGCCACAGCTATGGTGTCTCTGTTCATTGACTTGGGCCAACGTCTGGTACCTGTAGACGAAATGGGTAACATGTACAAGATGGTGGGTGAAGAGAAGTTCATGGCCTGTGTGCTGGGTGGTCTTACCGAAGGTCTTGGTCTGGGTCTTGTCTTCCAGTCCGGAGGCAGCACCGGAGGTTCGGACATCATTGCCTCCATCATAAACAAGTACAAACCCATAAGCTTGGGACGCGCCCTGCTAATGGTGGACATTTTCATCGTGGGCATGAACTGGTTCGTCATCCGCGATATGGAAACCCTGGTAATGAGTTACTGCATGATGTTCATTGCCATCAACATGGTAGACTATGTCGTCAACGGTGCACGCCAGAGCGTACAGTTCATCATCGTTTCCGATAAGTACGAGGAGATAGCCACGCGCATAAACCACGACCTGCAAAGAGGATGTACCATCCTGGATGGTCATGGATGGTACAGCAAGCAGAAGAAACCTGTCCTGCTAGTTCTGGCCAAGAAATTTGAACGCAAGGATATCTTCGACCTTATTCACAGAGTAGACCCCAAAGCCTTTGTCTCCATGTCCAATGTGGAAGGCGTCTTCGGCGAAGGTTTCGACCCTATTAAGAAATAATGGAAAGGGGAAAACGGAAAACTAAGAATGTCTTGCCATAGAGGTTAGCATCATTCCGTTTTCTCCTTCCCATTCAATTAAGTTTTCACATTTAACATTTCCGTTTTCCGTTTAACTAGCATGGTTTTCGCGACAAACAACGAACACAAACTGCGCGAGATACGCCAGATACTCGGCTCGCAAATAGAGATACAATCCTTGGCCGATATAGGTTGCACAGAGGATATTCCAGAAGACAGCGACACACTGGAGGGCAACGCCCTGCAGAAAGCCCGCTATGTGGCCGAGAAATACGGAGTGGACTGCTTTGCCGACGACACCGGCCTTCATGTCGATGCGCTGGATGGCGCACCTGGAGTATACACCGCCCGTTTCGGCACCATGAACGGATATGGCGACAGCCACGACTCCACCGCCAACATCCGTTGCCTCCTTGCCAAGATGGAAGGCAAGGAAAACCGTACCTGCCGTTTCCGCACCGTCATAGCACTGGTAAGGCATACTACAAAGTCAGGCAACTCAGAACCCCAACTTGAAGAATACCTCTTCGAAGGCATAGTGGAGGGTAGGATAGTACATGAACTCCGTGGCGAGAACGGTTTCGGCTATGACCCCGTCTTTGAAGTGGAGGAAAGCGGTCTCACCTTCGCAGAAATGGGACCCGAAGGCAAAAATGCCGTTTCTCACCGCGCGCGTGCCGTTGCCCGTCTGGCAGCGTTCCTGCTGATGTAAGTCGATATTTGCAACAAACTTTCAAAGGACATACCGCCATGAAACACTCTATCTATTCAATCATTCTAACCTTGTTCCTTACGATTGTTGCCTCATGCAGCCAAGTTGATTTCTCGGAAACGGTGGAAGAGGGTGGCAATAAATCCTTGTCTTCTGTACGCATACTTACCCGTGGCGCATCAGCATCGACAGACATTTATCCTCTTCGCATATATGCATTTAATGATGATGGTGCCTTACAGGAGTCACAGATCATACACTCGTCTGCTGAACCCATACATCTCACGTTGCCAACTGGTACTGACATGCGTATCGTTGCCATGGTTGCAGATGAAACCACATACACAATCCCTGAAAATCCGACATCCTCTTCCTTGCTCACTACCAAAGACCCGCAACTGCCAGAAAACACTCCTGCCTCTGTCAAGGAACTGGCCAACGGATATGTCACATCCAATCCCTTGCAGATGGGGTTTGCGGATATCTGTCCCACAGCAGCCAATGCCACTGTCAGCCTGCAAATGTACTATCAGATGTCTTCTGTGAATATAGTGCTCTCCGGACTCCCTGATGAATGTACCTCTGCATACGTAAGCATATCCTCCCCCGCTTATGCCATCACCATGAATGGAGAACTTACAGACAACCAGAAGACCTGTATCCCACTGGAATACGATTCCAGCAGGGAAGAATGGACTTCAGGAGAAGCCTACCTATTCCCAACAACCGGAACACAGACAAATTTCACGATATCATACAACGACAACGAAAGCGAACACTTTGCCGTTGTAAGTTACATGTCGCCACTCAAGCCAGGAACGCCGTATATCCTTCAGGGCACCTTGTCGACAGAGGGATCCCTTGTCGTATCAGGCAGTGTAACTGCATCACAATGGGGTGAACCTGTGAATATGAATTTCACCTTTTCACCAGACAACTCCACTGTTGTCTCCCCTGACAGGGAATCTTCATCCAATGGTTCTGGGGAATCAGATACTTATCCGACATATACGGTGGAGTCCATCCCCGAGGCCCTTTCCTTATGGGACGGACACATTATTGCCAGCGTTACTCCTGACGAGGCATCACCCGCTTCTTCGGCAATTCTTCTGCTCCTTTCTCTGGAAGACTATGGCAATGTCACCTCTGCCTACAATGCAGAGACCCCCACTCAGGCTACCGGTATAGCTGCTAACTACACGGAATTCGGCCTCTCATCATGGAACATTCCCACTGAAGAGGAGGCCCGCAAGCTCCGCAATGCATATCTTAGCGATGCAACACTATTTGACAATCTCCTCACGGAAGCAAAAGCCTCACCTATTGTTCTCAACGACGATAAAGGCAACAACATTCGCTATCTGTGCGATGAGGCCAAAAGCACATATAGTTTTAAAGCAGGCAACAGCTATAATCCAATCAAGGAGGCTGGCGCCAAAGTCACCACATACCACCTTCGTCTAATCAAGAAAGTTAGGGTCAAGTTGCAATAAGGCCACGGCCTGTCAGAACTCCTGCTGCCATAACCGTTACCGGCAAGTGTATTGGTGTATGCAAGGTGTAGCGATAGTGTGCATAAAATGATTCCTGAATTTGTTTAGTGGCATGGTGGTGTGATGTATCGCTTTTGTCATCGGTAATGGTAAACTTTACCATCGGTAATCGTTCACCGAACGAACGGTAATGATTCGTATGCGTCATCATGGAGGCAAAAATCAACTGCAATAAGAGCGAAACATTACCAGCGTGAAGCCCATCAATACTCCTATAGGGGCGGAAATGCCCCTTTAACCCAAATCGGTCATTAGACTGTTATGCGCTAATGAAACCGTCTTTTTGTCATCTGTTTCGTCGCTTCTCGGTTACAATGGAACCCCATTGCGCCCTCAATGCGACAAAACACCCGTTCAAAAATAACGGCTATTATCATCATAACGCTAATGACCGATTTGGGTTTAAAGAATGATTGTATGCCTTGTGATCACCCCACTATCCATTTGCCTATTTGGGGTATGCGTCGGACGAGGGCACAGAGAACAGATAATGCCACAAAAGATATGATTGCCGGCAAAAGCATCTCCAATGGAGTGGTCCATATACCGAGTATGCCGTCTGCTCCTGTACCGAGAGAGGTTCTTATCCACGAAGACACCGGTACCAGGAGAAGCAAATGGCACAAATACATGCCATAACTGGCTTCGGATATCGGGAGCAGTATCCTCGTGTAGAAACTCCCCATACAATTAAACTTCCTGAAGAGCAGTACCCATCCTGTGGCCATCAGTACCACTCCTATGCTATCGTTCAGCCAGGGACCTTCCCAAAAGGAGGCTATGGCTATGGGACCTGATACAGGAAAATTGCCACCGGCATCGTTGCTGACATTGCAGAAGAATCCGACAGAACATATAGCGAATCCTGCCACAAACAGGGGGAGAGCAAAGCCGAGAGTCCTACGCCATGACAACTCGCCTACAAACCGACGGAAATACAGGCCGAGAAGCATGTAACCGATGAAACCGCTGAAATAGTAGAATGTTCCATACATGTTCCAACCGGCTTCGCCCCAAAGGGGATACTTGGCTGGGTTGGGGATGCCAGAAGGTCCGTATATAAACGGAGGCATGCCACCCAGCCAATTGCGGATTAGGGGAATCGTAGTCGTGAAGAGCCATATCGCAAGATAAACCCGCAGTTCGGTCTTCTGCACCTTCTCTGCCCATGGAGACAACAAGGGCATGAGTGCATAAAGACCTATCAGCATGTAGACAAACCACAAGTGTCCGGCCGCATAATTGAAATTAAGAAGCAAATCCCTGAAATCCCGTATCGGTTCACCCCATACCAAAGCGTAGACAACAGTCCAGAAAAGAAATGGGATGAGTACTCGGACTGCCCTTTTGCGGACAAATTTGCCTGAGGAATAGTGCAGGGGGAACAGGAGATAACTTGAAGCGACAACAAAAAGAGCCACACTTGCCCTTACCAGCGAATTTATGACAGACAGCCATACTGCATCGGATTGTGAGAGGAGTAACGTTCCCTCCCCTCCATAATAGAACGGTTCGCAACAGTGTGTAACCATAACAAAAAAGCATGCTGCGACGCGCATCCAGTCTATCCAGACCTCTCGCTTGGTATCTTTCCTTTCCATTACAACAATTATTGTATGAGGCAAAGGTAAGGACTTTGCATGAGAAAGAATTTGTCCTATGTCAATTTCTCCCATTACGATACAGGGACTTGGAGCGCAACCTGCTTAATGTGGGCAAGGTGATACCAAGGTAGGAGGCAATGTAACCAAGATTGCACCTTTGGCAAATGCTGGGGAACTGCTTTATGAAGTTAAGATAGCGTTCAGCGGCAGAAAGGGAGAGCCTGTCCTTGTGCGACTGGTGGAGCCTGCGGTATTCGTTCTGATGGATGATACGCCCCCAGTTGCAGAGTTCCAAGTTGGTTTCGAACAAACGGTTCATGTCGCTTATTGAAATCCTGAATGCCTGGACTGGTTCCAGGGTCTCGGCATATTCCTGGCTTGGCATACCGTAATATAGTTCATCCATACTGAATACGGCATGTCCCTCCACGGAAAACGAGGTGTTGATTTCAACCCCGTTTACAAGCCAGTAGTGCCTTAGGAGTCCCTGCTCTATAAACCATACGTAACGAAGCCTCTTGCCTTCCTCCAGAACATGTACATGCTTGTCAATACAACAGGATTCAAGGCATGACGCCAACGCAACGGCCGTTTCCTGGCTGACAGGGGCCACTTCTCTCATCTTCTGAAGGAACGTACTTTCCAGAAATGTCTTCATACAGGTATTTGGGGTTAATTATGCTACAAAGATACACAATTCACGTTTTTTGCCGAGAGGTTGGATGAAAATTCTCGCAAAAACAAAAAGGTTCCCCACCTGTGAGGATGGGGAACCGGATATAGAGGATTATTATCCTTGCTTTGGAATTACAGCTGGGGACCAGCGGCAACGAGAGCCTTACCAGCCTCGTTGGTGGTGTACTTGGCGAAGTTCTTGATGAAGCGAGCAGCCAAGTCCTTAGCCTTCTCCTCCCACTCAGCAGCAGTAGCGTAAGTGTCGCGAGGATCGAGGATAGCGGGATTTACGTTGGGCAGAGCGGTGGGAACCTCGAAGTCGAACAGAGGAATCTTCTTGGTCTCAGCCTTCAGGATGCTGCCGTCCAGGATAGCGTCGATGATACCGCGTGTATCGGGAATTGAGATACGCTTGCCGGTACCGTTCCAACCAGTGTTAACCAAGTAAGCCTTGGCACCTGATACGTTCATCTTCTTAACCAGCTCCTCAGCATACTTTGTGGGGTGCAGCTCCAGGAATGCCTGGCCGAAGCAAGCAGAGAATGTGGGAGTGGGCTCGGTGATACCGCGCTCTGTACCAGCCAACTTGGCGGTGAAACCGCTCAGGAAGTAGTACTGGCACTGCTCGGGAGTCAGGATAGAAACGGGAGGCAGTACACCGAATGCGTCGGCAGACAGGAAGATAACGTTCTTGGCTGCGGGAGCAGAGCTGCCGGGCTGGATGTTGTTGATGTGGTTGATGGGGTAAGAAACGCGGGTGTTCTCGGTAGCGCTCTTGTCGTTGAAGTCGATAGTGCCGTCCTCGGCAACGATAACGTTCTCCAGAAGAGCGTTACGCTTGATGGCGCCGTAGATGTCGGGCTCGTGCTCCTTAGACAGACCGATAACCTTAGCATAGCAACCACCCTCGAAGTTGAAGATACCGTTGTCGTCCCAACCGTGCTCGTCGTCACCAATCAGACGGCGCTTGGGGTCGGTAGACAGAGTGGTCTTACCGGTACCAGACAGACCGAAGAAGATGGCGGTGTTCTCGCCGTTCATGTCGCAGTTTGCAGAGCAGTGCATAGAAGCGATGCCCTGGAGAGGCAGGTAGTAGTTCATCATAGAGAACATACCCTTCTTCATCTCACCACCGTACCAGGTGTTGATGATAACCTGCTCGCGGCTGGTGATGTTGAATGCTACGCAAGTCTCAGAGTTGATACCCAGTTCCTTCCAGTTCTCAACCTTAGCCTTAGAAGCGTTGTAAACAACGAAGTTAGGCTCGAAGTTGGCCAGTTCCTCAGCAGTGGGTTGGATGAACATGTTGGTAACGAAGTGTGCCTGCCATGCTACCTCAACGATGAAGCGTACAGCCATGCGGGTGTCTGCGTTAGCACCGCAGAAGCAGTCAACCACATAGAGGTTCTTGTTAGAAAGTTCCTTCTTGGCGATATCCTTCAGAGCAGCCCAAGCCTCCTCGGTGATGGGCTTATTGTCGTTCTTGTAGTCATCAGAAGTCCACCATACGGTATCCTTAGAGTTCTCGTCCATAACGATGAACTTATCCTTAGGAGAACGGCCGGTGTAAACGCCAGTCATCACGTTGACAGCGTCCAGCTCGGTGTTCTGACCCTTCTCGTAACCCTCGAGGCCAGCCTTGGTCTCCTCAGCGAACAACTGCTCATAAGAGGGGTTGTGTGCAATCACGGTTGAACCGGTGATGCCATACTGTGTCAAATCTAATGTTGCCATTGTCTGATAGTTTATTAAGTTTGGTTTATGATATTTCTTTCCGTTGCAAATATAGCAAATAATAACGAGAACACATAGAAAATTTTAATAATAAATTGCGCTCAACCTCCTTTTTGCTATCTTAATATTGCAACAATAGCATCCTTTTGGTCCTGCGATACTTCATTGTTCTGCAAAAGGAATTCAACGAAGCGCACCACGTCACCATCGAAATAATCCTCGCAGGCCTTCTCCATAACCCTCTGGCAATACTCCTCCTTTGTTATCCGGGGAGTGTAATATTGCATGGAACCCACACGGTCCATCTTACAGAATCCCTTGCGGACAAGTATCTTCATGAAGGTGGCGGTTGTGGTATAGGCAGGTTTGGGTTCCTCGAATCCTTCCTGTATGTCACGGACAAAACCTCCCTTGGTGGGAAGGGCCCAAAGGTTCAGCATGCACTGAAACTCCGAGCGGGTCATAAATCTCTTGTCTGTCATTATAATTTAAAATAATGTGTTGTTATCATGCCGTCTTTTGCAATGCAAATTTAGCACAATAACAACACATAGAGCCGTGCCCTTATATATTCCTAAACACTATCGTATCATATTTAACGATATTTTAGCATCCAGAGGGCGAAATTAACGACTATTTCTTTTTCTTCTTCTCCTCTTCGCGCTCCTTGTTGCGCTCACGGGGCGTCTTCTTCTTGTCGCCCTTCTGCTTTATAAGAGTCTGAGGTTTCTGCTCCATAACAGGTATGCCATAGACGTCCCATTCCTGCTCTACGTCCCAACCGGCACGGACATTCATGGGTTTGGGGAAGTAAGAGACCTGCTCAGGCTGACGGCTGCTTTTGAACTCTCCCACGTCCCATATACCATTGCCGTTCCTGTCGGCAAAGCAGCGC
Source organism: Bacteroidaceae bacterium (assembly GCA_017503065.1). The sequence continues at coordinate 31,538 of JAFVTT010000027.1, forward strand.
ATATAGTATGTGTCGGGTCTGAGGTAATAGAACTCGGTTACACCGGAAGCGGAGGCCTTCTGCTGGGTTACTACCTTGTCGGAACTGTTGAGCAGCTGTACCATCATACAGGTGTCGGGAGAGATGAGGTTTACTATCAGTGTGCCGTATTCCTCTAGTTTGCGCACCTGGATTTCGCTCTTCTTTTTTTTGTTTGTCGTGCCCATGACACCCATAATGGTAGCGGAGTCTACGGTAAGGCTGTACTTGTATTCGGGCTGCCACTCCGCATAGACGGTATAGGACTTGGCGTTGTGCGGGGTGGGGAGCACGAGGAAGGGCTCTTCGTAGAGATTGGAGTCACGCACCATATACAAATGTATGCGTGATGTATCTATGGTGCTGATAGGCTCATCCACCTGAATGACTATGTTCTTGTTGGGGTCCAGTGCACCGGAGGGATTTATCTTCAGGTCCAGATACTCATGCTCATAGGGATTTTCTTCTGGTGGAAGCGGAGTCTTGCTCTTCTTTGCCCTCTTCTCGCGGTTCTTATTCCAATCGTCTATGTTCTTCTGGCGCTCCTCGCTGATCTTTGCCCATCCCTTGCGTGCAACGAGCATGAATGTGTCCGTGCGCCACGTCAAGTTGCCCAAAGTATCGGTATCCAGGCTACGCATCTCCATCTCCAGGCTATCGGTACTATGGGTAAATGCCGTATCGGTAATCCAGTAGGTCAGCGTATCGTTCTTTTCACTGGCCTCTAACACCAAACAGGAGTCGTTGAAATTTAACCCTCTGATGACAGGCAGAGTGTCCACCGGAGCGGTGAAGTACAGGCGGAACCAGTCTGGTTCGGGACGCTCAGCCTTTAAAAGATGCAAGTCGGGCTTGCCCTCAAGGAAAGAACGCAGGACGATGTCGTCCGGGAAATAGTGCGTGTACGGCACCACCCTGATGGAGTCGTAGTATATGGAGTCTCGCCAGCAGGTGTCCATCCTGAGGTCAGGTTTGCTCGTTGGGATATAGATAGCCGTGTCAAAGGCTATCGCCTCGGATTTCTGACTGAAACGGTAGTTGCCATCGCCATCGTTGAGGGCGAAAATGCGGTATTTGCCCGGTGCTATGCCCTTGATGGTGAATTGTCCGCTACCGTTGGTACGTGAAACGCGCACAAGGGATTTGGTACGGAAAAGACTGTCATCGTATGTACTATCGGCATGATACAGACCAACTAGCATTCCCTTGACTGGTTCCAGATTCTCGGCGGCAAGGACATGGCCGGACATCTCCATTGTGTCAATGACCGGGCCGGTACTGAAACTATAAGTGTAGAAACCCATGGGATTGCCCTCGTTGTTGTCCTCGATGGCATCGCTGAAGTCTACGGTATAGGTAATGTCGCTCTGCAGGGAGTCAAACAGAGTGACCTTTATCTTCTTTCCTGCCGCACGCACATTGGCAACCTCCAGTTGGGGAGGAGATATGACAACCTTTTCGTTGGCATTGGCCAGTTTCACGAACTCATTGAAGAATATGCTTATCTTCTGCGACTTCACGTTGACAGCCTTGTCAGCGGGACTGGCACCGATGACTACTGGCGGTTCTTCGTCGTATCGGCCACCGTCGGGACTACCGATATTGGCACAAGACACGATGGTAAGCATCGTGGTGAGCAGTATCAGAAACAATATGGTAAATCTACGCATCATCTTGTATCGTTCAGTTAAACACCAGCATTTCCTCTATGTGGACTCTGTTGTTGGACAGGCGTGGCACCTTGTGCTGTCCTCCCAACTTGCCCTTGGAAGCAAGCCAATCATGAAAAAGTCCCTTGCGTGCAGCAATGAGTTCCAGAGACTGGAGGGTGATGTCCTTGTATCTCTTGGCCTCGTAGTCGGAATTGACATGTTGCAGGGTTTCGTCCAGGATACGTGCGAACAGGACTAAGTCTTCCGGTTCCTTGGCGAACTCCACTAACCACTGATGGCGGCACTTGCCCTCTCCGTCCATGAAGACGGGGGCTGCCGTGTATTCCAACACCTGTGCACCTGTCTGGCGGCAGGCTTCGGCCAGGCCCACTTCGGCATTGTCTACAATCAGCTCTTCGCCGAAGGCATTTATGAAGAACTTGGTGCGCCCTGTTATTACGATCTTGTAGGGATTGGTGCTGGTGAATCGCACGGTGTCGCCTATCATATAGCGCCACAAACCGCTGGACGTGCTTATGAGCATGGCATAGTTCCTGCCCGTCTCCACTCCCCAAAGAGGCACGACGTGAGGATTGGGGTTCTCCAACTCATCCATGGGGATGAACTCGTAGAAGACACCATAATCCAGCATCAGACTCATGGAGAGGTCGGAGGGGTCGTCCTGAATGCCGAAGAAGCCTTCGCTGGCATTGTAGGTCTCCATGTAGTGCATGTTGGCGGACGGTATCAGTTTCCTGTACTGCTCGCGATACGGTGTGAACGCCACGCCACCATGGAAGAACATTTCCAAGTTTGGCCACACTTCGGACAGATTGTCCTTGCCAGTAATCTCCAGCACACGGTTCATCACGGAGAGCATCCACGAAGGCACGCCACTGAGGTTGGAGACGTTCTCCTTGATGGCCTCGTGTGCGATGCGGTCGCGCTTCAGTTCGAAGTCGGACAACAAGGCGGTCTCCTTCTTGGGAACACGTACAAGGTTGACTAGGGGATTGATGTTTTCTATCAGGATGGCGCTGAGGTCGCCCACTAATGAGTTCTTAAGATTGTAGTTGGGCGCATGGCTGCCACCAAGAATCAGGGCCTTGCCGTCGAAGATGCGGCTCTGGGGATTGTTACCCAAGTACCATGCCACGGCATCCCTGCCTCCTGCATAGTGGGTATCTTTGAGACCGTCCTGACTGACAGGGATGAACTTGCTCTTGTCGTTGGTGGTTCCGCTGGATTTGGCATACCACCGCACCTGCCCCGGCCAAAGGACATCCCTTTCGCCCTGGCGCATACGGTCGATTGCCTGCTTCAGGTCCTCATAGGTATTCACGGGTGAGGACGCGGCAAAGTCCTCGTATGTGCGCAGGGATGCAAAGCCGTGCTCTCTTCCCCACTCTGTCCGTTCAGCCTTGGAGGTCAGACGTCTGAGCACCTGCATCTGCAACTGCTCCGCTTGTGTCCGGTACTTGCCCAGCGCATTTCTCCTCAGCGCAAACAGGGGACGTACTATCGGTGTTATTGCCATTGTCTTCTATTGTTTTAACTTCCAGCACCTTGGTTCTCAGTGCGTTGTTCTTGTTCAGTTTTGCAAGGGCTTCCTTAGAGGCCTGCTGGTGGCTTTCCTTCTTGCTGTAGCCTATGCCACGACCGCACTCCACTCCAGATATCAGCACACGTGTGAGGAAGCGGGGTGACATTGTAACTTCCTCCTTACTTTCCTCCAGGAGTTCAAATTCGGCATTGACATGATATTTCTGGCACCACTCCAATAGGCGGCTCTTGAAGTTCGACTCCTTGTATGCTATTCTGTCGAGGTTGATGTACTTGCCAAGGATACGGTTACGGACGAACCATTTGCAATATTCATAGCCACGGTCAAGATATACCGCACCTACAAGTGCTTCGAAAGCATTACCCGCCATGTAACTGTTGTGGGTACGTCCCATAAGGTCGCTGCGTATCAGGTCAGTCAGGCCCATCTCGTCGGCCAGATGACCGAGTGTCTCACGCTGGACAACCTTACTCCGCACGCTGGTAAGGAAACCTTCTCTTTTGCCTTGGAAGTGGTTATAAAGGATATCGCCCACCACGGCATCCAGGATGGCATCGCCCAGATACTCCAGACGCTCGTTGTTGGAAAGGCGGCCTTTTCCCTCCTTCACCGACATGCTCTTGTGTGTCAGGGCCTGGCGGTAAAGGTCTATCTTCCTCGGGTAGAAGCCCAGGATACCGTAAAAAGAACGATAAAGCTGCCTGTCGCGTCGGAAAGGCAACCTTATCGCATCTATTATATTTCCTGCTTTCACAGATATAACTTCTGTCAAACCAAGGGAACAACATCCCCTGATTACGATTACATTATTCTACGTACTTCTTGAAGATGACACAAGCATTGTGTCCGCCAAAACCGAAGGTGTTGCTCAGGGCGGCACGAACCTCACGCTTCTGGGGCTGGCCGAAGGTGAAGTTCAGGTTGTAGTCTATCTCGGGATCCTCGTCGCCCTCCTCGTGATTGATGGTGGGAGGAACGATGTCCTCCTTGACGGACATCACGCTGGCCATTGCCTCTATAGCACCGGCTGCACCGAGAAGGTGTCCGGTCATGGACTTGGTGCTGCTGATGTTCAGTTTGTAGGCGTGCTCACCGAAGAGCGACTTGATGGCCTTCACCTCGCTGATGTCACCTACGGGAGTACTGGTGCCGTGAACGTTGATGTAGTCGATGTCCTCGGGCTGCATGCCGGCATCTTCCAGGGCGTTCTGCATCACCAGTATTGCCCCCAATCCCTCGGGATGGGAAGCGGTGATGTGGTGTGCGTCGGCACTCATGCCTGCACCTACCATCTCGGCATATATCTTGGCACCGCGGGCCTTAGCGTGCTCCAGTTCCTCGAGAATCAGACAGGCACTGCCCTCTGCCATCACGAAACCGTCGCGGCTGGCGCTGAAGGGTCGGCTTGCCGTCTGGGGAGAATCATTGCGGGTGCTCAAGGCGTGCATTGCCACGAAACCGCCCACACCGGCACATGTGATTGCCGCCTCGGCACCACCGGTCACGATGACGTTTGCCTTGCCCAGGCGAATCAGGTTGAATGCATCAGCCAGGGCATTGGTACTGCTGGCGCAAGCACTGGAGGTAATGTAGTTGGGACCGTGGAATCCGTATTTGATGCTGATGTGGCCGGCACAGATGTCGGCAATCATCTTGGGCACGAAGAAGGGGTTGAACTTTGGACCGATGGTCTCAGCCGTTTTCGCATAGGACGTAACCTCCTCCTCGTATGTCTTCATGCCGCCGATGCCGACACCCATTACCACACCCACGCGGTTCTTGTCCAGGGCCTCTATGTCCATGGCGCTGTCCTCCACGGCCATCTGGGCCGCAGCCAATGCGTAGTGGCAATAGGGGTCCATCTTGCGGGCTTCCTTGCGATCGATATATTTGGTGACGTCGAAGTCCTTCACCTCACAGGCGAACTGTGTCTTGAACTTCTCTGCATTGAAACGTGTGATGGGGGCTGCTCCGCTGACACCTGCCAGCATGTTCTGCCATGTCTCCTCGGCAGTATTACCGATAGGCGTAACGGCACCCATACCGGTAACGACAACTCTCTTCAATTCCATATAAAAGGGAAATAGTTGCCCAGTGGCTTACCTCTTGAGGAAGACCACCCGACAACTATTATAGATTAAGTAGTGTAAAACTTCAGATTACTTATTGCTTTCAATATAAGCGATAGCGTCAGCTACGGTTGAGATCTTCTCAGCCTTGTCATCGGGAATAGTGATATCGAAAGTCTTCTCGAACTCCATGATCAGTTCTACTGTATCCAAAGAGTCTGCACCAAGGTCGTTGGTGAAGCTTGCCTCGGGCACTACGTCTGCCTCGTCTACACCCAACTTGTCTACAATAATCTCCTTAACTTTTGCTTCAATTTCAGACATATTCTTTACGTTTAAGTTAATTGTACTCTTTTTGTCTTTCTCTAATTCTGGGTGCAAAGTAAAGACTTTTTAAGGATATTAGCAAGAAATTGAAGTAAAAACTTCGCTTTTGTGCTCATTTTAGGACAATCTGTGCACTTAATGAAGGCAAATTACCCACATGAAGGCATTCCTGCACGTACAGAACATATACAAGGAAGACAATTTACAACACAAAGAAATACACCCATTTATTTTGAAGTAAGCACACATATTCGTATCTTTGCACGCAGAAAAACATAGAAAAGAAAAATGGCAAAGCGTATTTACACCTTATTTATTATTATAATGGGAGCCTTGGGATGTATGGCCCAGATGGCAGAACCCGTTAAGTTCAGTGTCAGCGAGAAGATAAATGCCAACGGGCAGTTGGAAATCTCCTTCCAGGGCACGATAGAAAGCGGTTGGCATGTCTATGGTTCCAATTTCGAGGACGGAGGCCCCCAACGCGCTATGGTTACTCTGGAAAAGAGCAACGGTGTGAAGCAGGCAGGAGGTCTGAAGACCATAGGCGACGTCCATCGCGGACAGGACCCCATGTTCATGATGGAGGTGGAAACCGTTGAGGACAAGGTGACCTTTGTACAGACGTACGAACTGACGGGAGGCGAATACGACATTGCCGGATACCTGACCTACGGAGCATGCAACGACCAGAACTGCCTGCCTCCCACCAGCGTGGACTTCAGTTTCAAGGGCAAGAATGCCCAGGGTGCACCTGTTTCCAACGCTGCTGACAACCAGGCAACAACAGAACCTCTCCCCATTGACGAAACACAGAAAGCAGAAGAGGCAACAACATCCGACGACAAACCTTTGGCTGAGGTCAATGACCTATGGGCTCCTGTCACTGAGCAGCTGCAATCCGATGACAACGTTGCCAGCCAGGCAGACACTTCGCTCATTTGGATATTCTTCATGGGCATAGTTGGCGGCCTGCTCGCCCTGCTCACCCCCTGCGTGTGGCCCATCATACCGATGACCGTGAGTTTCTTCCTGAAGCGCAGCAAGGACAACCGCCGCAAGGGCATACAGGACGCCATCACCTACGGCATCTCCATAATTGTCATCTACGTTGGTTTGGGCATGCTCGTGACTATGTTCTTCGGAGCCAGCGCCTTGAACGCCATGAGCACCAACGCCATCTTCAACATCTTCTTCTTCCTCCTGCTCGTGCTATTCGGCCTGAGTTTCCTGGGCGGTTTCGAACTGACCCTGCCATCCTCATGGAGCAATGCCGTGGATTCCAAGGCGGAAAAGACCACCGGTCTGCTCAGCATCTTCCTGATGGCATTCACCCTTACCCTGGTAAGTTTCTCATGCACAGGCCCCATTATCGGATTCCTATTGGTTGAGGTGGGCACCAGCGGTTCCATACTCGCTCCCACCATGGGTATGCTTGGATTTGCCGTTGCCCTGGCCCTGCCATTCACCCTGTTCGCCCTCTTCCCCACCATGCTGAAGAGCGCACCGCGCAGCGGCAACTGGATGAACAACATCAAGGTTATGCTCGGTTTCCTGGAACTTGCCTTCTCGCTGAAGTTCCTCTCCGTAGCCGATCTGGCATACGGCTGGGGCATTCTGGACAGAGAGGTGTTCCTATGCCTGTGGATTGTCATCTTTGCCATGATGGGCCTCTATATGCTGAATATCATACGCCTGCCCCACGACGAGGATGAATACGACGAGGAGGGCAACGTCGTTACCCGCCCGCGCACCGGCATAACCCGACTGGCCATAGGCATGGCATCGCTTGCCTTCGCCCTCTACATGGTCCCCGGTCTCTGGGGCGCTCCCTGCAAGGCCGTCAGCGCCTTTGCACCGCCGGTGAACACACAGGACTTCAACCTTCACAGCCAGGAGGTCAATCCCAAGTTCGACGATTACGACATGGCCATGGCATACGCCAAGGAGAAGAACATGCCCGTCATGCTCGACTTCACCGGCTACGGTTGCGTGAATTGCCGCAAGATGGAGGCAGCAGTTTGGACAGATCCCGAGGTTGCCGACATCATCAACAACAAATACGTCCTCGTTACCCTGCATGTGGACGACAAGACTCCCTTGGCAGAACCCATCATCGTCACCGAAAACGGTCAGGAACGCAAACTCCGCACCATTGGCGACCGCTGGAGTTACCTGCAGCGCTACAAGTTCGGAGCCAATGCCCAACCCTTCTACGTCCTGCTCAGTCCCGATGGCAAACCTCTGGCTCCGAGCTATAGTTTCAACGAGGATGTGCCTTCATATCTTGAATGGCTCAATAGCGGCTTGAAGTAGGCGCAGGACAGCCCTCGGTGGCGGTAAAATCCACCGCCACCGATGATAAAACTCACCGCCAGTGGCCGTTAATTTTACCGCCACCGATGACAAGGGCACACTCTCGCGATGACAAGGGCGTGTCCTCCCGACATATAGCAGAAATGTATGCCAAAAAGAAAAGGGAGACTCAGCGTCTCCCTTTTCCATTACATTATATCTCTGATTGAAATTACAAAGCCAAGTCAGAACCGGGCTTGAACTTCACAACGGTCTTTGCAGGAATCTCGAGAACCTCGCCTGTACGGGGGTTCTTGCCTGTACGTGCCGGACGCTCAGCGGGAGCGAATGTACCAAAACCTACGAGAGCAACCTTATCGCCTGCCTTTACGGCGTTTACGATAGCATTTGTCGTTGCATTCAGCGCCTTGGCAGCATCAGCCTTTGTCAAACCGGATTCAGCGGCAATGGCGTTAATCAAATCTGTCTTGTTCATAATATTAGTTATTAAGTTTATATATAGGAGTTTCGCTTACATGCTTTTCCTACGCAAATATAGATATTCTGCACAATGCAAGCAAGTTTTAGAATGAAAAAAAACTATAATTCTCTAAAAAAAGCACATTACATTACCGAAAAACCTTGATTAGTGCCTAAAAAAGCGTACCTTCGTGACCTAATTCAAGAATATTAGAAGTTTTAGACATGAATATGATGCCTCCCGTAACCAAAAACCTTCTCATCATCAATGTTCTCTGCTTCCTGGGCATGTACGTTGCTGAACTGCATGGCGTAGACCTGAACGGCATGTTAGGACTGCACTTTTTCCTGGCAGACAATTTCATGCCATACCAATTGCTGACTTACATGTTCATGCACGGTAATCTCGAACACATTTTCTTCAACATGTTTGCAGTGTGGATGTTCGGACGCATCATAGAACAAGTAATGGGCAGCAAGCGTTTCCTGTTCTATTATCTGGCATGCGGCATCGGAGCTGGTTTGATACAGGAACTGGTACAATGGCTCAACTACATAAGTCTGGAGCATGCAGACATAGCCCGAATGGGAACCGACCTGGTGAAGGGTACCTATGTTATCCAGAACGGCATGGCCGTTGACATCAACCATTGGAACACAGTGGGTGCCTCTGGAGCCGTGTATGGTATCCTGCTGGCATTCGGCATGATATTCCCCAACGAACGCATGTTCATTTTCCCCATACCAGTGCCCATCAAGGCAAAACTCTTTGTCATCGGATATGCCGTAATAGAACTGCTTATGGCACGTAGCAACGATGGTGTCGCACACTATGCCCACTTGGGAGGCATGCTTGTAGGACTGCTCATCCTGCTCATCTGGACAGATGCCGGACGTGGAGGTCCGCTGGACAAGATCCGGAGCATCTTCCGCCGCAAGCCCAAGAACAACTTCCACGTTTACAGAAAGAACTGACACGGAAATGACCGCAGAAACATTCACCTCCAAGGTGAAACGCGGTGCTCACGTCATGCTGGTAAGCATCATGGCAGGGGCCAATATTGCCACCATCATCCTGATGTGGGCAACGTGCCTTTCCACAATTCTCCCGCCTGCCGTTCATCCCAGGCTATCACAAGCAGGCCTGCTTTTCCCTGTTTTCTTGGGGTTGGACATCCTGTTCCTGTTTGCATGGGTCATTGTCTCGTGGAAATGGACACTCCTCCCCGTTTTGGGGATATTGGGATGTTGGAACTATACACGCGAATACTACCCCGTCAACCCCTTTGAAGATGCACCCACAGAGAGTTATGGGATTTTGTCCTTCAATGTGGCAGGTCTTTCAAACGACTCTGCCAACGGATTCAACGGTTGGAGATCCACGGAATACATCGCCAATAGCGATGCAGACATAATATTTCTGCAGGAATGTCCGCAATCGGGGACAGTATTTGCCACACTAAAGCATAAGATGGACTCCCTCGGCTACAAGATGCAATCCGACGGTGCACTGCACATATACTCCAAGTGGCCGTTCGTAGGAGAACCAGTGTACAAGAAATCCTTGGCTTACGGCAACGGTTCTTTTGCCTGTATGATAAATCTCGACGGGGACACCGCCATTTTGGTAAACAACCACCTGCAGAGCAATGCCATAACTCCTGAGGAGAAAAGCGCATACGGAGATGCCATAGAGCACTACGACCAGGAGAAGATGAAAGCAAGCGGCAAGGTACTGTTGTCGCGCCTCAGCACGGCTGCCGCCAAAAGGGCCGAGCAAGCCGATACCGTATGCGACCTCATAACAAAATACAGCCAATACACCGCCATAGTGGCAGGCGACATGAACGACACCCCCATTTCGTACACCTACCAGAAGATAGCCAAGCTGCTAGACAATGCATTTGCCAAGAGTGGGAACGGATTGGGCGTCTCGTATAGCCAGAAAGGATTTCCAGTCAGAATTGACCACATTTTCGTTAGCAAGGACCTTGCAACGTCCTCAACGCATATTGACGACAAAATCAACTCGTCCGACCACCGTCCCATCGTTACACGGGTGTATAAATCAGCAAAATAGGTCATTATAGGACTTTTTTCCGCGCATAACCTTGGCACATCAGAAAAAAAGTCATACATTTGCATGCTTTTAGAGCCAAAACGATACAGGAATATTAACTAATCAACAAATAATTAACATCTAAAACAAAAATGCAAAACAAAGGATTTGTAAAGGCTTTTGCCATTCTGCTGACCTTGGTTTGTGCCTTTTATCTGAGCTTTTCGTTCGTAACAAGTCATTACGACGGCAAGTACCAGGAGAAGATGCAGACAGAGGGCAAGGAGGCTGCTGACCGTTACATGGACTCCCTCAACACACATGACATCTACCTGTGGTCATGGAACCTGAAGGAGTGCCGCGAAATGGGTATCGGCCTGGGTCTTGACCTCAAGGGCGGTATGAATGTAATCCTCGAAGTCAGCGTGCCCGATGTAATCAAGGCTTTGGCTGACCACAAGGAAGACACCGACGAGACCTTCCGCTATGCAGTGGAGAAGTCTGCTAAGGAGGCTACAGAAAGCCAGAGTGACTTTATTACCCTGTTCGTTAAAAACTTCAAGGAGATGGCTCCCGAGCGCACCCTCGCCGAACTGTTTGCCACACAGCAACTTCGCGACAAGGTTTCGCCCAAGAGCACAGACAAGGAAGTTGAGAACGTTCTGCGTACCGAACTGAAGAGTGCTATTGACAATAGCTACAACGTTTTGCGCACCCGTATCGACCGCTTCGGTGTGGTACAGCCCAACATCCAGGCTCTGGAAGGCCAGGAAGGCCGCATCATGGTGGAAATGCCTGGTGTGAAGGAGCCCGAGCGCGTCCGCAAGTTGTTGCAGGGTTCTGCCAACCTGGAGTTCTGGGAGACCTACAACTCTCAGGAAATCACTCCTTTCCTGGTACAGGTAGACAGCAAGTTGGCTTCCGTCCTCAACGTTGACGAGGAAACCGCTTCTGCCGAAGAGACCAATGAGGTTGCCGCTACAGATTCTACCGAAAAGAAGGCCGACCTGGCATCTGCTATTGCCGAGAACAGCGCCAGCAATGCCAACGCAAGCGATGCAGAGTTGGAGCGCATGAAGAAGCAGCATCCCCTGCTGAGCAAGTTGCAGCTGACTCAGGGCGCTTATGGTTGTGTAGTAGGTTTTGCACACAAGCGCGACATGGAGGCTATCAGCGAACTGCTCGCAACTCCCGAAGCCAAGGACATCCTTCCCTCTGACGTTCAGCTCAAGTGGGGTGTCAAGGGCGTAGGCGAAGGCGAGGGCTCCGACTGGTACGAACTTTATGCCATCCGCGTGACAGAGCGCAATGGCCGTGCTCCTTTGGAGGGTGATGTTATCACCGATGCCAAGGACGAATTCGACAAGAACGGTCGTCCCTGCGTAAGCATGCAGATGAACGTGGATGGTGCTCGCCGTTGGGCTGCATTGACCAAGGCCAACCTGCACCGTAGCGTTGCCATTGTTCTTGATAATAATGTATATAGCGCTCCCGAAATAAAGGACGAGATTACTGGCGGTAACAGTGAGATTAGCGGTAACTTTACAGCCGAGGACACACGCGACCTTGCAAACGTGCTGAAGTCTGGTAAGATGCCTGCTCCTGCCAAGATCGTGAGCGAGGAGATTGTTGGTCCCACACTTGGTGCCGAGTCTATCCGTCTGGGTGTTTGGAGCTGCCTTATCGCATTCGTCATCCTGATGGTGTACATGATTTCAATGTACGGTCTTGTTCCCGGCATGATTGCCAACGGCGCCCTGCTGCTGAACCTGTTCTTCACCGCAGGTATCCTGACCAGTTTCCAGGCTTCTCTGACCATGAGCGGTATCGCCGGTATGGTTCTGACTCTGGGTATGGCCGTGGATGCCAACGTGCTTATCTACGAGCGTACCAAGGAGGAACTGAAGAGCGGCAAGAAACTTCGCGAAGCATTGAGCGCAGGTTACAGCAACGCTTTCAGCGCTATCTTTGACTCTAACCTGACAAGTATCATCACCGGTATCATCCTTTACAACTTCGGTACAGGTCCTATCAAGGGCTTCGCTACCACTTTGATTATCGGTATCGTTGCCAGCTTCTTCACCGCCGTGTTCATGACACGTCTGGTGTATTCAGCCGCCATGGAGCGTGGCTGGTGGCAGAACCTCAAGTTCAAGACCCCCATCGGCAACTGGATCAGTTTCAAGGATCCCGCATACAAGTTCATGGCTGCCTACAAGAAGAGTTTCACATTCTTCGGTATTGCTGCACTCGTTGCAATATGCGGTATGTTCTTCCGCGGTTTCAGCAAGAGCATTGACTTCACCGGTGGCCGCAACTTCGTGGTAATGTTCGAGAAGCAGGTAACTGCCGAGCAGGCAAACGCTCTCCTTGCAAATGCCTTTGAGGGTAGCAACATCAGCGCCATTGCCCTTGGTACAGACGGTAACACCCTGCGTATCAGCACCAACTACCGTATCAACGAGGAAGGTACTGAGGTAGACAGCGAGATAGAGGCCAAGTTGTTTGAGGTTCTTAAAGGTGGCGGCCTGCTTGCTCAGGATCTGACTCTGGAGACCTTCATCAACCGTGACGTTCGTACCGGCGGTTCTATCATCAGCAGCCAGAAGGTTGGTCCCTCTGTGGCTGAAGACATTACATACGGTGCTATCTGGAGTGTGATTCTGGCCATTATCGCCATATTCATCTACATTCTGGTTCGCTTCCGCAACGTTGCCTTCTCTATAGGTTCTATCGTTGCACTGGTTTCCGACGTCATCCTCATCCTTGGTGCGTATGCTCTGTTCTGGGGTCTCATGCCTTTCAGCATGGAGATTGACCAGACCTTCATCGGTGCTATCCTGACCGCTATCGGTTACTCTATCAACGATAAGGTGGTGGTATTCGACCGTATCCGTGAGGAACTGGGCCTGCATCCCACACAGGACCGCTTTGACCTGTTCAACCGTTCGGTTAACAATACATTGAACCGTACCATCAACACCTCTGTATCCACATTCATCGTACTGGCCGTAATCTTCCTGATCGGCATCATCGGTGGTGGTGCAGGCAGCATTATCAGCTTCAGCTTCGCTATGATACTCGGTGTGGTATTCGGTACATTGAGTTCAATCTTCATTGCCGCTCCCACAGCCTACCTGTGCCTGAACAAGACCAGCAAGAAGAAGTAAGACACTCATCGGTACACCTTATATATATATATAATAGGGTGTGCCACTCCAATACAAACTATCACCCTAAGGGGTGCTCCTTAGGGTGATAGTGATGCCCCTGTAGTTAAATGGATAGAACGAAGGTTTCCTAAACCTTTGATCCGGGTTCGATTCCCGGCGGGGGTACAACTTTATTATTTTTAAGGCTATGAACATAACTGAAAGAGAATCAGTGGTTGTTCGCTTTTCTGGCGACTCCGGTGACGGCATGCAGCTTGCAGGCAATATATTTTCCACCGTATCCGCAACAGTGGGAAACAGTATCAGTACTTTCCCTGACTATCCGGCCGACATTCGTGCCCCGCAAGGTTCACTGACAGGTGTCAGCGGTTTCCAAGTACACATTGGCGCATCTCAGGTTTACACTCCCGGTGACCTGTGCGACGTGCTGGTGGCTATGAATGCCGCCGCGCTGAAGACACAGTACCGCTATGCCAAGTCAGATGCTACAATAATCATCGACACAGACAGTTTCGGCCCCAAGGATCTTGAGAAGGCACAGTTCCAGGGCGAGGATTACCTCGGCGAGATGGGCATCGACCCCGACCGTGTAATCGCATGCCCCCTGACCACAATGGTAAAGGACTGCCTTGCAGATACAGGCATGGACATAAAGAGCATCAACAAGTGCCGCAACATGTTTGCTTTGGGTCTTGTATGCTGGCTCTTTGACCGCGACCTGAACGTTGCATTCAACTACCTGAAGGAAAAGTTCGCAAAGAAACCTGCCATCGCAGAGGCCAACATCAAGGTTATCCAGGCAGGTTACGACTACGGACACAATACGCACTCCAGCGCTACCAACGTGTACCGCATAGAAACCAAGAACAAGGTTCCCGGACGATACATGGACATCACGGGCAACAAGGCTACGGCATACGGTTTCATTGCCGCCGCCGAGAAGGCCGGTTTGAAACTTTACCTCGGTTCATACCCCATCACTCCCGCTACGGACGTTCTGCATGAACTCTCCAAGCACAAGAGCCTTGGCGTGACAACCGTACAGTGCGAGGACGAGATTGCAGGTTGTGCCTCCAGCATCGGTGCATCTTTTGCCGGTGCCCTGGCAGTTACAAGCACATCAGGCCCAGGCATGTGTCTCAAGAGCGAGGCCATGAACCTTGCCGTCATCATGGAACTGCCCCTGGTTATCCTTGACGTTCAGCGCGGCGGCCCTGCTACGGGTCTTCCCACAAAGAGCGAGCAGACCGACCTGTTGCAGGCTCTCTTCGGACGTAACGGCGAAAGTCCCATGCCCGTATTGGCAGCAACAAGTCCTACCGACTGCTTCGAGGCTGCCTACGAGGCTTCAAAGGTGGCTCTGGAGCACATGACTCCCGTGATTCTGCTTACAGATGCATACGTTGCCAACGGTTCAGGCGCATTCCGTCTGCCCGACCTGAACGCATACCCTGCCATCAATCCTCCTTACGTGCCCGAGGAAATGAAGGGAACATGGACTCCCTACATGCGCAAGGAGAACGGCACACGCTACTGGGCAGTTCCCGGACGCGAAGGTTTCGCTCACATCCTTGGAGGTCTGGAAAAGGACGACAAGACTGGCGCCATCAGCACCAATCCTGAGAATCACGACCTGATGACACGCAAGCGTGCACAGAAGATAGCCAACATTCCCGTACCCGACCTTGAGGTACTTGGCGACAAGGACGATGCAGAACTGCTGATCGTCGGTTTCGGCGGTACATACGGACATCTGCGTGCTGCCATGGACGAGATGAGGGCAGCAGGCAAGAAGGTTGCCATGACACAGTTCCGTTACATCAATCCCCTGCCCAAGAATACTGCAGAAGTAATGAAGAAGTATCCCAAGGTGGTTGTAGCAGAACAGAACATGGGACAACTGGCCGGCTGGCTGCGCATGAAGGTGGACGGTTTCTGCCCTGCACAGTACAATGAAGTAAAGGGACAGCCCTTCAAGGTTGCAGAACTCGTGGAGGCTTTCAATACCATTATTAACAAATAAGCAATAGGACATTATCATGGCAACATATACAGCTCAGGATTTCAAGAAGGGACAGCCAAGATGGTGCCCCGGTTGTGGTGACCACTTCTTCCTCGCCTCCCTGCACAAGGCTATGGCCGAGATAGGCGTTGCACCTGAAAACATTGCAGTAATCTCCGGCATCGGCTGCTCCAGCCGTCTGCCCCACTATATGGCGACTTATGGCATGAACACCATACACGGTCGTGCCGCCGCCATTGCAACCGGTTGCAAGGTGGCCAACCCACGCCTTGCCGTATGGCAGGTTAGCGGCGACGGCGACGGACTTGCCATCGGTGGCAACCACTTCATACATGCCAACCGCAGGAACATTGACCTGAACATGATTCTGCTGAACAACCGTATCTATGGTCTTACCAAGGGCCAGTACTCTCCCACCAGTCCCCGCGGTTTTGTCAGCAAGAGCAGTCCCTATGGTACTGTGGAAGACCCCTTCCGCCCTGCAGAACTTTGCTTTGGCGCCCGCGGACATTTCTTTGCCCGTGCCGTAGCCACCGACGCACCTGGCACCATAGAGATACTGAAGGCAGCCTATAACCACAAGGGTGCTTCTGTTTGTGAAATCATGCAGGACTGCGTTATCTTCAACCATGGCACTCACGACAGCATCTATGACAAGGCCGGACGTGCCAAGAACACCATATACGTGAAACACGGCCAACCTCTGGTGTTCGGCGAGAACAACGAGTATGGTCTCGTTCAGGAAGGTTTTGGCTTGAAGGTGGTGGAGATCGGCAAGGACGGCATCACCGTGGACGACATCCTCGTTCACGATGCCAAGTGCGAGGACAACACCCTGCAACTTAAACTTGCCCTGATGGGCAATGACGACGGATTCCCCGTAGCGCTTGGTGTTATCCGCGATGTAGAGGCTCCCACCTACAACGATGCCGTGGAGGCTCAGATAGAAGAGGTGAAGGCACAGAAGAAGTATCACACCTTTGCCGAACTGCTCGAGACAAACGACATCTGGGAAGTAAAATAACCCCCTAAACCCATAAAGCCCTAAGGACTCTAAGGCCCCTAAAGACCTTAAAGACCCTAAGGACATTAAGGACATTAAAGACCCTAAAGAACAATTAAATGAATTTTGTTGAAGAACTGAAATGGAGAGGTATGCTCCATCAGATGATGCCCGGCACTGAAGAAATGCTGGCATCAGGACAGCAAACAGCATATTTGGGCATAGACCCCACCGCCGACTCTCTTCACATCGGCCATCTCTGCGGTGTGATGATGCTCCGCCACTTCCAGCGTTGCGGCCACAAGCCCCTGGCACTCGTAGGCGGTGCAACAGGCATGATTGGCGACCCCAGCGGCAAGAGCCAGGAGCGCAACCTGCTGAACGAGGAGACACTGCGCCACAACGTGGCATGCATCAAGGAGCAGTTGGCACGTTTCCTGGACTTCGATAGCGATGCACCCAACAAGGCAGAACTGGTAAACAACTACGACTGGATGAAGGACTACTCCTTCCTCGACTTTGCTCGCGAGATAGGCAAGTGCATTACCGTGAACTACATGATGGCGAAGGACAGCGTAAAGCGCCGCCTGAACGGCGAGTTCCAGGACGGTATGTCATTCACCGAGTTCACATACCAGTTGCTGCAGGGCTACGACTTCCTGCACCTGTATCAGGAGAAGAACTGCCGTCTGCAGATGGGCGGTTCCGACCAGTGGGGCAATATCACAACCGGCACGGAACTTATCCGCCGCAAACTTGGCAGCGAGAACAGCGCATTCGCCCTGACATGCCCCCTCATCACCAAGGCCGACGGCAAGAAGTTCGGCAAGACCGAGAAGGGCAACATCTGGCTTGACCGCAACCGCACCACACCCTACGCTTTCTACCAGTTCTGGCTGAACGTAGGCGATGAGGATGCCGAGCGCTACATAAAGATATTCACATCCCTGGACAAGAATACCATAGACTCTCTGGTAGAGCAGCACCGCCAGGACCCCGGCACGCGTGTCCTGCAGAAGCGCCTGGCAGAAGAGGTGACGTGCATGGTTCACTCACGCGAGGATTACGAGGCCGCCGTCGAGGCAAGCAACATCCTCTTCGGCAAGGCCACCAAGGAGAGCCTTGCGAAGTTGGACGAAGCAACCCTGCTGGACGTGTTCGCCGGTGTTCCCCAGTACGAGGTAAGCCGCGACCTGCTGGCCGGTGAGGGCATCAAGGCAGTTGACCTGCTGGCCGGCGAGACGGCATGCTTCCCCTCAAAGGGCGAGATGCGCAAACTTACCCAGGGAGGCGGCGTGTCCATCAACAAGGAAAAACTCTCTGCCTTTGACCAGATGGTGACGGAGGCCGACCTGCTCAACGGCAAATACCTCCTTGCCCAGCAAGGCAAGAAGAAGTATTTCCTGCTCATTGTAAAATAGGTTCCTCATGCTCCCTTGGAGGAACAACCTATAAGAGAATAACGGTACATAAAGATTATTTGGCTCGTTGAAAAGAAAAATAAATCCTGTTAACAGACGCGTAACTGAATATTTTTTTGTACCTTTGCAACCGCAAATGTAAGTCCACGGACTATGATTTGTATAGGATTGGGCTATGGTGTAATGGTAGCACAAGACATTTTGGTCGTCTTTGTTCTGGTTCGAAACCGGATAGCCCAACCACCATCAAGGGAGGTCGCCCCAAGGCGCACCTCCCTTTTATGCTGATAAAGACATGAAGAAACTCCTCATAGAAACATACGGATGCCAGATGAACGTGGCCGACAGCGAGGTCGTGGCCTCCATCATGGGCATGGCCGGTTATGAAGTGTGCGAGCAACTGGAGGATGCCGATGCCGTATTCCTGAACACATGCAGTGTGCGTGACAATGCGGAGCAGAAGATCCTGTCGCGCCTGGAATTCCTGCACAGCCAGCAGAGGAAGCGCGATGGCAACCACACCCTTATCATCGGTGTGATAGGTTGCATGGCAGAGCGTGTCAAGGAGAGACTTATCCAGGAATACGGCGTGGACCTCGTGGCAGGTCCCGACAGTTACATGGCCCTGCCCGACCTCATAGCACAGGCAGAGTGCGGACACAAAGCCATAGACGTGGAACTTTCCCTTACCGAAACCTATAGCGACATCATACCGCAACGCCTCCACACGGGGCACATAGGCGGTTTTGTGAGCATCATGCGCGGATGCAACAACTTCTGCCACTATTGCATCGTGCCCTACACCCGAGGACGCGAGCGCAGCCGCGATGTGGAAAGCATACTGAAGGAGTGCCACGACCTGCAGGCAAGGAACTTCAAGGAGGTTACCCTGCTCGGGCAGAACGTGAACAGTTACAAGTACGAGGATACCGACTTCCCCAAACTCCTGCGCCTTGTTGCCCAAACCGTTCCCAACATGCGCGTGCGGTTTACCACCTCACATCCCAAGGACATGAGCGACGAGACTCTGCGCGTCATTGCCGAAGAACCCAACGTGTGCAAGCACATACACCTGCCGGTACAGAGCGGAAGCAACAGGATACTGAAACTGATGAACCGCAAGTACACCCGCGAATGGTATCTCGACCGCGTGGCGGCCATACGCAGGATCATTCCCGATTGCGCCATATCAACGGACATCTTTGCCGGATACTGCAGTGAGACGGAAGAAGACCATCAGGACAGCCTGAGCCTGATGCGCCTGTGCCAGTACGACTCTGCCTTCATGTTCAAGTACAGCGAGCGCCCGGGCACCTATGCCAGCAAGCACTTCCCCGACGACATCAGCGAGGAGGTGAAGATACGCCGCCTGAACGAACTCATTGCCCTCCAGAACGAACTTTCTGCCGAGTGCAACCGCCAGTGCGTGGACAAGGAATACGATGTCCTGCTCGAGGGCACCAGCAAGCGTAGCCGAGAGCAGTTGTTCGGACGCACGGAGCAGAACAAGGTGGTCATCATCGACCGAGGCAACCACCGCATAGGAGAGACCGTCAAAGTCAGGATTACGGAAAGTTCCAGTGCCACCCTTAAAGGCATTGCTATATGAGAAAGAAGACGATACTACGCTGGCAGTTCCTGACCAGCACCATCAGCACTACAATGGTTCTGCTATTGTTGGGCACGCTTGTCCTCTTTGTGCTTACCGCCAAGGAGATACGCGACTATGTGCATCAGGATCTGACGGTGACCGTTGTGCTGGCCGACGGAACCACCCCAACCGCGGCTCACGAACTGGAGCACCAAATAGCGGAAAAGGCCTACATACACCACATCAACTACATCAGCAGCGAACAGGCATTGCAGGAGCAGGTGGAGGCCATGGGCATTGACCCCAGCGAATTTCTGGACAAGAACCCGTTCAGCATATCCATGGAACTGAGGCTGAAGTCCGCCTATGTGTGCAGCGACAGCCTGAAATGGATAGTGGACGAACTCCAGCAACAAAAAGCCGTCATTGACGTCATCTACCAGAAGGAACTGGTGGAGAGTCTGAACCGCAACCTCAACACCATCACCGTCATCCTGCTGGCCATCACCGCCATGCTGTCCGTCATCAGCATCAGCCTCATCAACAACACCGTGCACCTCAGCGTCTACAGCCGGCGCTTCGTCATCAACACCATGAAACTGGTGGGTGCCAGGTGGAGTTTCATCCGCAGGCCCTTCCTGTTGCGGAGTCTTGGCATAGGCCTCATATCTACAATCATCGCAGACGGCATACTTGTATCCCTCATCCTCTGGATGATACGCTTTGACAACGAACTGGCACAATTCGTTCCGCAACGTAACATCATCATCATGGCGGCCAGCGTCCTTTGCTTTGCACTTGTCATCACGCTTTTCTGCACCTACATCAGCGTAACGCGCTTCCTGAGGATGCGCGAAAGCGACCTGTACAAATAATAAAAACTTATTCCACAAATCATAATGAACAATCTTGCATTCAACAAAAAGAACTACATCCTGCTGGCCATAGGCATGGCCATAATCATTGCAGGCTTAATACTGATGAGCGGCGGCGGCAGTACAGAAGAGGCCTTCAATCCCGAGATATTCAGCGCACGCCGCATCAAGGTGGCTCCTGCCGTATGCTTTGCAGGCTTCATCTTCATCATCTTCGGCATAATGGCAAAAAGTAAGGACAAGCAATAAGACACAACTATGACTATCTTGGAAACCATCATCATCGCCATAGTGGAAGGACTTACCGAGTTCCTGCCCGTCTCCTCCACCGGCCACATGATCATTGCGCAGAACCTTCTGGGTGTCGAAAGCACCGAGTTTGTAAAGGCCTTCACCTTCATCATCCAGTTCGGTGCCATCCTTTCCGTGGTGGTCCTGTACTGGAAGCGCTTCTTCCAGTTGAACCACACGCCTGCACCGGAAGGGGCAGGTTGCATGAAACGTTTCCTGCACACCTTCGACTTCTATTGGAAACTCTTCGTCGCCTTCATCCCTGCCGCAGTGCTGGGCCTCCTGTTCAGCGATGCCATCGATGCCATGCTCGAAAGTGTGGCGGTTGTGGCCGTGATGCTCGTACTCGGAGGCATCTTCATGCTGTTCTGCGACAGGATTTTCAATAAGGGAAGCGAGGACACCCCCTTCACCGAGAAGCGTGCCTTCATGGTAGGCCTGTTCCAGTGCATATCCATGATACCAGGCGTATCCCGCTCCATGGCCACCATCGTGGGCGGCATGTCGCAGGGTCTCACCCGCAAGGCAGCGGCAGAGTTCTCCTTCTTCCTGGCCGTGCCCACCATGTTCGGAGCCACGCTCTACAAGATGTACAAGATTCTCAAAACCGGTGGCACGGAGATGCTCATGGACAACATGACCACCCTTGTCGTGGGCAACGTCGTGGCCTTCATCGTGGCCATGCTTGCCATAAAGGGGTTCATCAAGTACGTACAGAAATACGGTTTCAAGGCATTCGGCTGGTACCGCATCATTGTTGGCGGCATAATCCTCGTGATGATGGCGGCCGGTTTCGACCTGGAAATCATGTAATCACCACCCCCTTAATCCTGCATACAGAATGGACTTCAAGACAGGAACCATACTTTCCTTCGACAAGCCCCTCACCTGGACCTCATTCGGCCTAGTCAGCAAGGTGCGCTATCTCCTGTGCCAGCACATAGGGGAGAAGAAACTGAAGGTGGGGCATGCCGGCACCCTCGACCCCCTGGCCACAGGCGTACTCATCATCTGCACGGGCAAGGCCACCAAGCAGATAGACACCCTCCAGGCAAAGACCAAGGAATACGTGGCCACACTGCAGTTGGGCGCGACGACACCGAGTTTCGACCTGGAGACCCCGGTGGACGCCACCTTCCCCACCGGGCACATCACCGAGGAAAGGGTGAATGAGGCACTTGCCAAGTTCATCGGCCGCATAGAGCAGATACCGCCCTCATACTCCGCCTGCAAGGTGGACGGCAAGCGTGCCTACGACCTGGCACGCCAGGGCAAGGAGGTGGAACTGAAGCCCAAGGTGCTGGTCATCGACGAGATAGAGTTGCAGGACTTCAACCCACAAACCATGCAGGCAACCATCCGTGTGGTATGCAGCAAGGGAACCTACATCCGCGCCCTGGCACGCGACATCGGCCTGGCTCTGGACAGCGGCGCACACCTCACCGCCCTGCGGCGCACACGCATAGGCGACTACAAGGTGGAGGAATGCCACACCTTGGAAACCTTCCGGCAATGGCTGGAGACATTACCCAATCCCACAGACAAATAACACCATACAACATATATGAAACTTTCCCAGTTCAAGTACCGTCTCCCGGACGAGCGCGTTGCACAGTATCCGTGCGAATTCGGCCCCGACGAGGAGCGCCCCTATTTCCATCGCGACGATTGCCGTCTGATGGTCGTACATGCCAAGAGCGGAGTAATCGAGCACCGCGAGTCGTTCCGCGACATCATCAACTTCTTCGACGAGAAGGATGTCTTCGTATTCAACGACACCAAGGTTTTCCCCGCACGCCTCTACGGCAACAAGGAGAAGACCGGTGCCAAGATAGAGGTGTTCCTGCTGAGGGAACTGAACGCCGACATGCGCCTGTGGGACGTGCTCGTGGACCCCGCCAGAAAGATACGTATAGGTAACAAACTCTACTTCGGCGAGGACAACAGCATGGTGGCGGAAGTAATAGACAACACCACCAGCCGCGGACGCACACTGCGCTTCCTCTACGACGGCCCTCACGATGAGTTCAAGCACGCCCTCTACTCCCTCGGCGAGGCCCCCCTGCCTAGGGAAATCATCAAGCGACCCTCAGAACCCGAGGACATGGAGGACTTCCAGACAGTCTTCGCCAAGAACGAAGGCGCCGTCACCGCACCCACCGCAGGCATGCACTTCTCCCCCCAACTGCTGAAGATGATGGAGATAAAGGGCATCGAGCAGGCCTTCGTAACCCTGCATTGCGGACTCGGATGCTTCCGCAGCATAGACGTGGAGGACCTCACCAAGCACAAGACCGACAGCGAGGAGATGCACGTAACCCAGGAAGCCTGCGACATCATCAACAATGCCAAGCAAAACGGCCGGCGCATCGTTGCCGTGGGAACAACGGTACAGAGAGTGCTGGAAACAGCCGTCAGCGCCGACAACAACCTCAAACCCTACGACGGATGGACCAACAAGTTCATCTTCCCGCCGCACGACTTCCGCATTGCCGATGCCATGGTGGCCAATTTCTACACTCCCCTCAGCACCATGCTCATGCTCACCGCCGCCTATGGCGGATACGACCTGGTGATGAAGGCCTACAAGGAAGCCATGCGCTACAACGAAAGCGACCCCAAGCGCCGCTACCGCTTCGGCACCTTCGGCGATGCCATGCTCATCCTCAACGACTAACCGCACACATCACAGATGACACACAAACTCTACCTTGCCCTCGGTTCCAACCTCGGCAACAGGGAAGAGAACATACGCAGAGCCCTCGCACTCATCGATGAGCGCGTGGGCTCTGTCTACAGAGTCTCCTCCCCCATGGAAACCGACCCCGTGGGGTTCTCCAGCCCCAACAAGTTCATAAACCTCGTATGCCTCGTGCACACCATGATGTCCCCCATGTCCTGCCTGCGCGAAACGCAGAAGATAGAGCAGGAACTCGGACGCACGCAGAAGACCCTTTGCACCGACGGCCAACTCCTGCACTCCGACCGCACCATCGACATAGACCTCCTCACCTACGACGACATCACCATGGACACCCCGGAACTTACCCTCCCCCACCCCCGCATGAAGGAGAGGGACTTCGTTATGCGCCCGCTGGAGGAAATTTCTTGAGACAAACAGGAGGGTGCAGAGTGCTTCAAGCATCAGGTCACTTTATCCCATCTTTCCCGTCAGGTAAGCCTTGGTGCGCTCGTCCGAGGGGTTGGAGAACATGGTGGCGGTATCGCCATACTCCACCAGTTCGCCCAGGTACATGAACATGGACTTGGATGATATTCGCATCGCCTGTCCCATGTTGTGGGTAACGATGAGGATTGTCACCTCCTTCTGGAGTTCCTGCATCAGTTCCTCTATGTGTGCCGTTGCTATGGGGTCGAGGGCAGAGGTGGGCTCGTCCATCAGCAGCACATCGGGTTTCATGGCCAGGGCACGGGCAATGCACAAACGCTGCTGCTGTCCACCGGAAAGGAACGTTCCCTTCTTGTTCAGCACGTCCTTCACCTCGTCCCACAGGGCAACGCTCCTGAGACAACGCTCCATGGTGGCATCCCTCTCGCTCTTGGAGAGGCTTATGCCGTTCAGAGTGAAGCCCGAAAGCACATTGTCGTAGATGCTCATGGTGGGGAACGGGGCAGGACGCTGGAACACCATGCCCACCTTGCGGCGCACGTCGATTGGCTGCATGGCAAGGATATTCTCGCCGTTCAGTAGGATTTCCCCGTCGACACGGATGTTGGGATAGAGGTTGTGCATGAGGTTTGCCGCACGCAACAGGGTTGACTTTCCGCATCCCGAAGGTCCCATGATGGCGGTGATGGTGTTTCGCTCTATTGCGGCCGACACGTACTTGACCGCCATTGTCTGCCTGGTGTATGACACACAGGTCTTCTTGAATTCAAGTATGGGTTTTACTGGTTCCATTTCTTTGCAAGGTATTTGGCAATGAGATTTAATGTTAGTACGAAGAGGAGCAGAAAAAGGGAGGCTCCCCAGATGAGTTCCTGCAGGTTGGGGTCATTGAAGAACTCCCATATGAGCAGGGGTACGGCCGAGATGGGTTTGTCCACCGACCAGCGTATCAGCGAGCATCCGAGGGCAGTGAACATGAGGGGTGCCGTTTCGCCTATGACACGGGAGATGGCAAGCAGCACGCCGGTGAAGATGCCTCCGAAGGCTGCCGGCAACTGCACCCTCAGCATTACGCGTGCATTGTTTCCTCCCAGGGCCAGGCCTGCCTCCTTGAGCGATGCGGGGAGTATCTTCAGCGTTTCCTCGGTGGAGCGTATGATGAGCGGAAGCATCATTATGAAGAGTGCCACGCTGCCGGCTATGGCCGAGTAGCCCTTCATGGGAACCACCACCCAGATGTAAGTGATGATGCCTATGATGACCGACGGCGTGCCCTGCAGGAGGTCGGTAAGGTAACTCACCGTCTGCGCAAAGCGGCTTTTCTGGTTCTCTGCCAGGAAGGCACCGCACAGGATGCCGGTGGGAACGGCAAACAGTACGGCCATGCCCAGCATTATCATTGTTCCTATGATACCGTTGGCAATGCCTCCCGGGATAGGTTCTCCTGCCTCTATGGCCTTCATGGCCCTGTAGGCGGTGGGGGTGGCTTCCGTAAAGAACGACCACGAAAACTGGTCATATCCGCGCAACAGCACCTCCCCCAGGATGGCCAGCAGGGGAACTGCCGTCAGTGCGGCCAGCAGGCATACCGCCCACGTCATAAGCCTGTCCTTCAGCAGGCGGTTTTTTGTGTTCAGTGTAGTCATAATCTAAGATATTCTTGCTCGTTTGATCATAATCTTGCCCACCATGTTTATAAGGGCGGTGATAAGGAACAGGACAAGTCCTATGGCAATGAGCGAGGACAGGCGCAGGTCGCTGGCCTCTCCGAACTGGTTGGCTATGACGGATGCCATGGAATTGCCCGTGGAGGTGATGGATTCGGGGATGTTGTTGGTATTGCCTATGAGCATGGTCACGGTCATTGTCTCGCCCAAAGCGCGTCCTATGGCCAGCACGTAAGATGAGAATATGCCCGAACCTGCCACGGGGAAGACTACCTTGCGCACCACCTCGGCATGCGTGGCGCCAAGACTGTATGCACCCTCCTTCAGGTCGTTGGGCACCATCTTTATGAACTCGGCACTGAGCGACGAGGCGTATGGTATGATCATGATGGCCAGCACCAGCGAGGCGGTAAGGATGCCCGACCCCTGCTCGGAGATGTCCAGCGCCATGATGACGGGGCGCAGGGTGTAGAATCCCCAAAGGCCGTAGATGATGGAGGGGATGCCTGCCAGCAGGTCGGTAACGGTGCCCAGTACGGCAGCCACCCGCGTGTCCCTGAAATACTCTCCCACGAACAGCGCCACGGGCAGGGAGAAGGGGATGCAGAAGGCGAGTGCCAGCAGGGTTGTCATCAGCGTGCCCGTGATGAAGGGCAAGGCACCGTATTGTTCGGCTCCATCGGTATAACTCCACTCGGAGGAAGTGAGGAAACGGAAGAAGCCGAAATACTCGAAAGCCTCGTAAGCGTCAGTGACGAGGGCGTAAACCACGCCCCCGCACACTACAGGTACTACCAATGCCGCTATAAAAAGGAATCCTCTGTATAGTTTGTCATTCATAGTTTCATGATTGTTACAGTATTGTCATTCCGTCATAGGTAACCGTCTGCAGGTTCTTCATGCTCTGCTCTCTGGCCTTTTCCGGAAGGGGTGCATAGTGCACCTCGGGGGCAATGCCCTGTGCCTCGTCGGAGAGTATGTAATTCAGCAGGTCCATGGTGGCAAGCGCCTGCTCCTTGGTACGGTCGGAATAGTTCTGCTCCTTGTAGATAATCATCCACGTGAATGTGGAGATGGGGTATGCACCTGCCGCATCGGCATTGGTGATGGAGCAACGGGTATCTGCCGGTATCTCGCCAGAGGCTGCGGCGGAAATGCTTTCTGCAGAAGGCTCTACAAACTCACCCTGCATGTTCTGTATCTTGGCATAGGCTATCTTCTGTGCAAAGGCATACTCGGAACCAACATAACCGATGGAGTTCTTTGTCTGCTTGATGATACCTGCCACGCCGGGATTGCCCTTGGCCGCCTGGCCTGAGGGGAAGTTGACGGATTTGCCCGTACCGAACTTCTCTTTCCACATGGGGCTTGCCTTCGTGAGATAGTCGGTGAACACAAAGGTGGTGCCGGAACCGTCAGAGCGGAAAACGGGGATGATTGCCTCCTCGGGCAGTGCTATGCCGGGGTTCAGCGCCGCCAGACGCTCATCATTCCACATCTTTATATTGCCGGCAAAAATATCGGCAATCACCTCGCCTGAAAGGTTGAGTTCGCCCACTCCATCAAGATTGTAGGCAAGAACCACCGCACCCATGCATGTGGGCACGTGAATCACCTCGGGCATATCTGCCATCTCCTTGTCGGACAGAAAAGCATCGCTGCCTGCAAAGTCCACGATCTTGTCGCGCAGGTTGCGCACTCCGCCACCCGAACCTATGCCACCGTATGCCACGGCATCGCCGTTGACCTGGGCAAACTGCTCGAACACCACATTGTAGAAAGGCAGGGGGAAGGTGGCACCTGCACCGGAAAGTTCCTGTGCCTCACGTCCACCGGCAGAGGTATTGCCTCCGCATGATGCCACCACCATGGCAAGCAGCATCATTACAACTGAAAATACATTCTTTTTCATCTGTTTAATCTTTGTTTATGTATTAGACATCAGATACCGAAGTAGCAACTTACGTATGCCGAATAGCGGTTGTCCGCACCGTCGGCCTTGAGCATGCTCATGCGGAAGTTGGGAGCCACCTTTATGTACTTCCATATCTTGAACTGCGCGCCCAGGATGGCGGCCGACTCGTCCTTGCTGACGTTCCACTTGTCCTTGGAATAGACATCGTCGAAACGTGCATAGAGGTCCACGTACTTGGAGAGTTTTGCAGAGGCAAACACCGAATAGCCGTACTGGTCGGCATCCTGCTTGTAGGAGGCGTTCCACATGTGGTTGTACTCAGCACCCACGGTGAACTTCTCCGTCTTGTAACCCATGAAGGCGGCCATGTTCACGATGTTCTTCTTGCCATCCTCGGCGGCTTCGTTCAAGCCTCCGTACAGGCGAATCTGGAAACCTTTCACCGGTGTCAGTGTCACGCCAAGACCATAGTTGAAACCGTCGTTCACCTGAATCTTCTTGTATCCCTCGCCGTTCACTATGATGGCGTCGGCAGAAATCCAGTCGGCGAACTTGTAGGATGCAGACAAACCGAGGTCGGCACTGCTTCCGAACTTATACTGGTCCTGGAAGGACTTCATGATATAGCGGTAGCCCCAGAACTTTTCCTGGAAGTTGAACTGAGTGGTGGAGATGAGACCGCCGTTCAGTGTCAACTTGTTCTTCTTCCACGAAACCATAGCATTCTTGATGTACACGATGCGATGATAGTCGTCCACCTTGGAGGACTTGCCTATGTCCACCACACCCTTCACGGAAAGTCCCTTGCCGAAATTGTGCTCGTAGCCAAGGTAACTTCTGTCCAACTCGAAACCGCGGTCGTCATTGTCAGCACCGAAACCCGTGTGCAGATTGGTGAAGACCTGCAGAATCACTTTGCCTTTCGGCTCCTCTTTCACTTTGGTATCCTGGGCCTGTGCCACGATACCCATGCCGGCCAATGCCAGGGCAATAAACATTTTTTTCATCATATTGTTCTGTCCTTTTGTTTGGACACCGCAAAAGTAGGGGTATAATGTTTCAATATTGTTTCAAAAAAGTTAGGCTTTGGTTAAAACCCAAATCGGCCATTAGACTGTTATGCGCTAATGACCGATTTGGGTTTATAGCGACACAGGCACACGGTATATGTTACATTTTTATTAAATCTCCCGGCAGATGGCGCAAGGTATGCTTTTTATCACTATTTTTGCACCGTGATAGCATTGTATATATAAATAAGGTACGGGCATGACAACAAAGCGCATACTGATAGTGGACGACGAGGAGACGTTGTGCGAGGTGCTGAAACTGAACCTGGAGAACGAGGGCTATGACGTGGACACGGCCTTCAGTGCCGAACAGGCCATGACCTACAACCTGAAGTCCTATTCGGTTGTCCTGCTGGATATTATGATGGGCGAGATAAGCGGGATAAGGATGGCCAAGATGATGAAGGCGGATGTCTCCACGGCAGACATACCCATAATCTTCTGCACGGCACGTGACACTGAGGACGACATGGTAATGGGGCTTAACCTGGGGGCGGACGACTATATCGTCAAGCCCTATACCATACGCAACGTGATTGCACGCATCAGAAGCGTGCTCAGACGTACGTCAGGGCACAAGACGCCACAGGTGCAAACGAAGACAAACACCCTTGTGGTGGAGGGCCTGCACCTCGACCTGGAGTTCAAGCGTTGCCTGGTGGACGGCACCGAGGTGAAACTGACCAGAAAGGAATTCGAGTTGCTTGCCTACCTCATCTCCCACCGCGGGCGTGTGTGCAGTAGGGAGCAGATCCTGAGCCGCGTGTGGAGCGACGAGGTGGTGGTGCTCGACCGCACCATTGACGTCAACATCACCAGATTGCGCTCCAAGATAGGTCCCTATGGGGCATACATCGTCACCAAATCAGGTTATGGCTATGGCTTCCGCGATTAGATTTTCCTACCATAGGCGGCTCTTCCTGATGCTGCTCTCCTTTTCATGGACGATAATCCTCCTGTCCATAGGGTTCCAGTACATGAGGGAGAAGCAGTACAAGTCCGACTTCCTCAGCGCTCAACTCCAGCAGTACAACCGCCACCTGCTTGAAACCGTGGAGGAGGGCCTGCCCTACGAGGAGTACATCGCCCAGCACGAAAAACCGTTCGACAACCTGCGCGTATCCATAATAACCCTGTCGGGGGCGGTGGTGTACGACAACATGATTCCCCTGGATTCGCTGGACAACCACATCGGGCGTCCCGAGATAGCGGAGGCATACAAGCACGGCAGCGCCTACCACATCGGGCGCCAGTCGGCAAGCGACGGACGCGAGTACTTCTACTCCGCCACACGCGGCCAACGTGTCATCGTGCGCACGGCCATACCATATTCCGCCACACTGAAGGAAATGCTCAGCGCCGATATGACCTTCCTTGGCGTGATGATAACCATAAGCCTCATCATGAGCATAATAGCCTACTTCACCACCCGACCTCTGGGCAAGACCATAGAACGCCTGAACCGCTTTGCCGCCAAGGCTGAGCGTGGCGAGGCCTTCGACGAGGGGGAAGCCTTCCCCAACGACGAGTTAGGTTCCATCTCCAAGCATATCGTCAGGCTCTACACACGCTTGCAACAGACCATCAGGGACAGGGATCTGGCACATGAATCTGCTATGCGCGAGGAGCAGGAGAAGATACGCATAAAACGCCAACTGACCAACAACATCAACCACGAACTGAAAACCCCCATAGCCTCCATACAGGTGTGCCTGGAAACACTGCTCTCCGGCATCAGCCTCACGGAAGAGAAACGTCAGGAACTTATCGGAAGATGCTACACCCACAACGAGCGTCTGCGCCGCCTGCTGGCAGACGTAGCGCTGATTACCCGCATGGAGGACGGAAGCCAACTCATCGGTTCCGAACCCGTGGTGCTGAACGACATCATAAGCGAGATAGCGGAGGAACTGGAAATCCTTCCGGAGGAGGAAAGCATGCAACTGCATAGCAACCTCGACACCCCCGTGACGATAAACGGCAATCCCTCGCTGATAGGTTCCATCTTCCGGAACCTCACGGAGAATGCCATAGCCTACTCGGGAGGCAGGAACATATACATCACGCTCATGGAAAAGACAGAGGACAGTTGCGCCATACGCTTTGAGGACGACGGCACGGGTGTGGGCGAGGAACATCTGCCGCGCCTCTTCGAGCGCTTCTACCGCATAGACAAGGGCCGTTCCCGCAACATGGGAGGGACAGGCCTGGGCCTGGCCATAGTAAAGCATGCCGTCCTCTTCCACGGCGGAAACATAACCGCCAGCAACCGCAAGGAGGGAGGCCTGAGGTTTGACATCCAACTGAAAAGCATCGGCAAACAATAACCGCCACGCAAACGTATTCCGCAAGTTTACCGCCCACCAAACGATAATTTCCTTAAGGGCTTAATATGATATTATTGAACCCAGCCTGTTTAGTTGGGGGGTATTAGAAAAGCCAATCTGCCTCGCCATTCAGATGTACATTCCATTGGTAATAAAGATAAACCCGAATCGGGTTTAATCAGAACTACACTATGCAAAAGTTACAAGAACGATACGTATAAGCAAAAACAGCACTTCCTATAAAATAAATCCAATATTGTGGAGTATTGTACCAAGCATTGCGTAGCATTGTACTAAATGTTAAGTATAATTGTACTCAGTATTGGGTACAATTATATAAACATGTATTTCACATATTTATTTCCTTGTCTTAATACTTTTAGTAAGCGTACATTGTACTTTAGCACAAAAGACTATTTTTGCCCCTTTCCTCTATTGTCAAAAATAATTGCTTGAAGGAACGGTATCATAAATCATGAATCATGAAATAGTATGATGATAAGCATGATTTCTACTTTTGAGAGGGATGAATCCTAATGACAAGAACGCTTCCCCGTGTTCCTTAGTGTATATCTCAATGTAGTGACGCTGCGTGCAGCGTCCGTTTTGTTTGTCGTTCTCGGACGCTGCACTCACTTATTCGTAACATTGACCTGTCGGCCTACGGTTCGTCGGTTATTCGCCTTCGCTCATCAAGCTACGCAAGTCGGGAATAAAAGTTTACCAAAATTGCGATTCTTCAGGCAATTTAGGCTAATACGCAAGGCAACCGTGAGTATTGTCATGCTCTAAGATATTGATAAACAGATGGTAACGCAACGGCAATTCTTGGCAACTAAAACAATAGAGGTAATGCAGATGTTTTTTATATAATTCAATAATTTTGCATCGGTAACTGAAAACTTATATTATGAAATAGTTGTTGTTCTTACTGGTGACTAATGAAGAAATATATATTACAGTTGGACTATTTGAAAAGCATCTTTATCATTTTGATGATTTTATTTCATTTGGTTTATATTGGTGATACTTATCCTTATTTGAAGAAGGTCGTTTATACATTCCACATGCCTATCTTTCTTGTACTTTCAGGTTACTTGTCAAGGACAGACAAGAGTATAAAACAATTCACTGTGAATTTTTGGTGGCTTTTCCTGCCATATTCCATTATGGAGTTTGGGTATGTCCTTGTTGCCTCTATTATACCTGTCAGAGAACAAATTGGTGATTTGAGTATCGTCAATATTATTAGAACGATTCTAATAGAACCAGTCGGTCCGTATTGGTATTTGCACACATTGCTGTTGTGCAGAACAGTACATTTTACCATTGTCAGATTGTTTCAACGAAAAGTGGATGATTTTGGACTTCTGATTATTCTCGGACTTTGTTTTTGGGGAATCTCGCAAGTTGCCGGTCTTATCGTATTCTCTTATTCAATGTTCTTTTGGGTTGGTGTTAGTTTGCGTGTTTTAAACTTTGATTTCCTAACATGGTTTTCTCCTTCTGCATGGAGTGTCGTTCCTTTAGTTGTTCTTTGCTGTTCCCCGGAAAACATAGGCGGATTTAATTTGGCTGGATGTGCCATCGTCTACTTAATGGTTAGTTTTTTGCTTTGGGCATACACCATTCTGCCTTCGTCGGTTGTAAGGGTCTGCATGCATGTTGGCAAAAACACTTTGTGCCTGTTGCTGTTTTCTCCTATTTTTACCATGCTTTCCCGAATGTATCTGCCGCTATTTATGTTTGAACCAACGGGCATTTGCTTTGCTTCGTTTACGATTGTGTTTACTATTGCCGGTTGTTTTGCTATTACTTGGTGTATGGATAAACTTAAGATTTCCCCTTGTTTTTTTGGACAGAAAAAGATGTTGAAGATTTAGAATAATCAAATAAAACCATTAAACTATGCACGCAATTATATAGCGGCATCAGAATCTTATATGCTTAAAAGATAACAGTTTAAACCCTCAAGAAACTTAGATTGGCAACTTCTGGCAACTATTTCAGAGCCTATATTCAATCTGTTGGCAATTTTTTGTATAACTTTGCCATGTCATGACCAAAAGAAAAGTTTGTTTATTATTATTATCCCTGCTGCTTTTTGCCTGCGGTAAGGGTGGCGACTATGAGCAGATGCGTAAGCAACTGATGAAGGCAAAGACCCAAAATGAAAACTATGAGCCGTTCTCATCAGACAGTATGATGCTGCGTGTGGCAGATTATTTCGACCGCAACGGCACTGCCAACGAAAAAATTATGGCCCACTATCTGTTGGGGTGCGTATATCGCGACCTTGGCGACATGCCTCGTTCACTTGAATGCTATCATCAGGCAGTAGGCAAGGCCGATACCACTGACGCCGATTGCGACTACCTTTTGCTTGGAAAGGTGCACGGGCAGATGGCATACATATATAATAAGGAACTTCTTCCGCAATATCAGTTGGAGCAGTCGTGCCTTTGTCGCCGCTATTCACTGCTTGCCGGCGACACGTTGGCAGCCATAAGGGCAGAAGACTTCAGTGCCTCTGCCTATTATCTGTTGGACAACGCCGATTCGTGCATTGCCATTAAGGAACGGTGTGCTGAACTTTATCTTGTACATGGCGAGAATCTGCGCTTTGCCGAAGCACACTCAGCTCTCACGGCTTTCTACTTGGAAAGCGGAGCTGTGCAGAAAGCGGCGACCTCTTTGGCAAAGACAGAACAAACCAAGGAGTTCTTCCTGCCTAATGGCAATGTGATAGGCGGGCGTGAGATTTTCTATTATAATAAAGGACTGCTCCATCTGGCAGAGGGCGACACAGAGAAGGCTGAACAATGCTTCCGACGCCTGGCTGTTGTGGCTGATACCAATGTAAACAAGCGTATTGCCGCAGCCCGAGGACTCGCCCTATTGTTTGAAAAGAAGGGTATGGCAGATTCCACGGCAAAATATGCCATGATGGCTTATGCGCTGAACGACACAATCAACCAGCGGCTGATGCAGTCGGCACTGCCAACGATGCAAGCCCTCTACGACTACTCACGATATAAAGACGAAGCATCAAAGAAATCGCAAGAGGCGGCGCACACCAAGATGCTGGTGCTGATACTCGTGGCAGTGCTGTTGGCAACGGTATTCGTGGCGTATGTCTTCATCAGTAAGACAAGGAGAAGAAAGCAAGAAGAACTGGCGCAACAACAGCATCAGTACGAAATGAAGATGGCGCTGCTGTCAAAGGCTAAAGACGACCTTGATGCTCTGTTGGCTGAGAGTGAGGAGCGCAACAGGCAACTCATAGAACAGAAGACGACAGAGATAGAGAACTATAAAAGACAGATAGCAGCATATAAGAACGACGGAAGAACGGCAGAGGAAAGAGTCGTCTGCTCATCTGTGGTCAAGCGCTTTCTGCAAATGGGCAAGATGGCTACGGAACCTACTGATACCGATTGGGAGGAGTTGCGCAAACTGATAAACATGGAACTTCCCGAGTTCTACGGCATAATGAACGTCAACGGGCAATTGCCAATGGTGGAATATCACATCTGTATATTGATAAAATTAGGATTCGGAATCAAGGAAATGTGCAATCTGACGGGCTTCGACAAATATAAAATGTCGAAAACACGCCGCCAATTGTTGCAAAAGGTTTACAAAAAAGACGGTTCTTCGAGCGATTTCGACCATTTAGTAAGGAGGACAATGAGCGTTGCGCTGTTCTAAGATGCTGATAAACAAACAGTAGCGCATTGGTAATTTATGGCAACTAAAACAACAAGGGAAGCAGTGTCGATGTTATATAATTTAATAATTTTGCCTCAGAAACTAAAAACTGATATAATATGAAAAAGTTGTTATTCTTATTGGTGTTGATGGTTTGTATGCCACAAATAATAATGGCAGACAATTATCTGATTGATGGAAGAACTTGGATTTACGAGAAATATTCGCTTTCCGATTCGGGCGAAAAGAAAATAGAAGAGTTTAGCATAACGGTTGGCGGCAATACTTTATTTGAAAACCGGTGGTGCAAGAGTCTTGTCTATTCAGATGGTGGCAAGACAATTCTGGCAGGCGTAGCATATGAGACCGAGGACGGCAAGGTGAATATTTACAATACCTTGCAAATGGACAATGCCTATTTCCTGCATGAAGGCTGGATGTGTACCCATGATTTTGGCTTGCATGAGGGAGACAAAGTGCCGTTTATTTATGGCTTTGAAAAAACGCCTTATATTGTTGGCAGGATAGATTCAATAGATGTAAAGGGCGAGATACGCAAACGATGGAATGCTGTAATCGAAGAGTCAGATAGTTGTGCAACCTTTTCGGTTGTTGAAGGAATTGGCAACAGCAAGTATGGTATTTATGCTTTTTGTTCTCTTGAACGAGATCGTTATCCATTATACTCTTTCGTGTCGTGCTATCAGGGCAACAGATGTATTTTCGAGGCAAAAGATTTTAACTTGAGCTCTCGGTCAGACAGTTATGTCAGTGTCTATATCCCGCAATCGGCAGAAAGCTATTTACTTAATACACTAGAGCAGCTGCTTACTGACAGCCAGAAAGAAAAAATGGTAGGTCTTGCTATTTGTGGTTATCCCCAAACATCAGATTTTGAATATATACGTGACAATCTTCTGCCGCAACTGGAGCATCTCGACCTATGCCATGCAGAAGTCGATACAATGCCAGAAAGGGCTTTCGACACAACATTGTCCGAGAATAATGCGACGGCAAAGTACATAATACTGCCAAAGACGCTGACGCATCTGAGCGACAACGCACTGTGCGTTTATCCTAACAAGGTTACATATGAGGTTACGGGTAGGTTTCCTTCGTTGGGAAAGAACATATATTCGCATGATGGAAGACCGTCAAACAATATCTTTATATTACCGTCGCAAGGCAACGAATACCTGACGCTACACACTATTGACCCAACAGACGGTTCATCAGGACCAGTGAGAGGACTGTTGCCGATGAAGCAGACGAAAGAAGAAGGCGACTCGCTTGGCGGTTCAGTGGTAGTATCAATGGATGGCAATACATTGTATTATGTAAATCCTACGGCGTGTCATAAATATGCCATACCTCAGAATATAACAGGGATTTACTCTAATGCAATGGAGAACAAACGCTTGCAGGCCTCGTTCAATATTCCTGAAAAAGTAGATACCATTGGCGACAGGGCATTCTATGGTTTGCAGATTGTGCAAACAAGGAACTCATCGCCAGTGTATTATATGTCGTGTAGCAAGAACACGCCGCCACTCATTGGCAATGAAGTTTTCGACAAGTCGTCGCTGGTTACTGGCAACCATGTGTTCTATGTAGGCAAAGAAAGCGTAAGCATTTATAAGAACACTAACGGTTGGGACAAGTTATGCTATGGAAATCTTGACGATGTGTGTGGTCTTGAGGGAGTTGAGACTGCCAGAGAACTATCACCATATTATTACGATCTGCAAGGGCGACGCATTATCAATCCAATAAAAGGATTGTATATACATAATGGCCAGAAGGTGATTGTGAGATAACGGAATAACAATATTTTTACTGACACCCCTGTTTGTGCATCCCGAATTTGGAGTGCACAGGGGATGTCGTGTGCAAAAAATGATTATGCAGGAAAGACATATTAATAGGAAGCAGTACTTTGAAGAGCAGGCAGCAACCTCAAAGAAATATTATCTTAAAGAGACAGATTACTTTGTAAAGCTAAGGTCTGGCATTCGTGTTCTTGAAGTAGGATGTGGCGAAGGTGGCAACCTACTGCCTTATGCAAAGGCAGGTTGTCTGGTAACAGGTATGGACTTAGACCCGACCCGCATACGGCAGGCTAATAGCTTTTTCAAGGAGCATGGTATGCCAGGAACGTTTATTTGTGGCGATTTTTTAGAGGCAGAACAGCCCGTTTCCGAAGATGGACGCTACGATATTGTGCTGGTGCACGACGTGATAGAACATATAAATCAGCTGGACAAACCGAAGTTTATGATGCAGATAAGGCATTTCATGAGGACAAACAGTATTGCCTTCTTTGGTTTCCCTGCTTGGCAGATGCCCTTTGGCGGTCATCAGCAAATAGCCAAGGGCTTTGTTTCGCGGGTGCCTTTTATCCATTTGCTGCCGGAAAATATTTATGCGAAGTTGTTAAGGATTAGTGGCGAGAGTGAACAGTGTGTCAGCGAACTGCTCAGTATCAAACATACGCAAGTAACGATAGAACTGTTTGAACGCCTATGTGCTGAAACCGACATGTTGGTTGCAAAGCGCACGCTTTGGTTTGTTAATCCTCACTACGAACAAAAGTTCGGATTGCACCCGCGTCGGCTGTGGAAATGGCTTGCAGCATTAGCCTACGCACGCAATTATTTCACCACATCAGCATTTTATCTGCTTAAGAGTTTGCCGCGAGGAGAAAATAAGTAACAATGCATCCTGAAACGATGATCAGTAGATGTTGAGCGGTGAACGCTGAACATGGCATAATATGGCGAAAGACATGGCAATGTCTTGGCCGATACAATACGTTCTCTGCCCTTTGCCGTCGTATTGTCCGAGTCCTCGCGTCGTATTATCCAAGTGCGGTCCTCTCGTCTATGTCTTCTTAAATAAAACACATGCACCTCGTAATTCGGATGTCGTTTTTCGCTCACTTATTCGTAACATTGACCTGTCGGTCGAAGGTACTTTCGTTGACCTGTGGTCTTCCTCCTCCTTACAAGGCATAGCATGCAAGCATACTCTGCTCTTGTTTCGTTCGTCGGTTCGGAAATAAAAACAAAAAGACCTTTTTGCTTTGTATTTCGCTCACTTATTCATACCTTTGGCTTTCGGCCTAAATTACTCACGTTCGGAAATAAAAATAAAGATTTATTTTGTATTTCGCTCACTTATTCGTACCTTTGCACACGATTTCAATAAACATGTGGATAGATTTGGGCTGCTTGCAACCACAGAAAAAAATGCTAAAAGGAAAGACCTGCTAACATCGACAACAGGACTTTGACGCATTCCGCCCTATTTCTTTCCCCATACATTATTAATTAATAACACATTTAATTATTAAAACTATGGGTTACCTATTTACTTCCGAATCAGTTTCCGAGGGCCATCCCGACAAGGTGGCCGACCAGATCAGCGATGCCGTGCTGGACAAACTGCTTGCTTTCGACCCCGAGTCTAAAGTGGCTTGCGAGACTCTCGTAACTACAGGTCAGGTGGTACTGGCCGGAGAAATCAAGACTCAGGCATACGTTGACCTGCAGCGCATTGCACGCGAAGTCATCAACCGCATCGGTTACACCAAGAGCGAATACATGTTCGAGGGCAACTCCTGCGGTGTGTTCAGTGCCATACACGAGCAGAGCAGCGACATCAACCGTGGTGTGGAGCGCGAGGAGCGCGAGAACCAGGGTGCCGGCGACCAGGGCATGATGTTCGGCTATGCCACCAACGAGACAGAGAACTACATGCCCCTGAGCCTGGACCTGAGCCACCGCCTGTTGCGCGTGCTGGCAGACATACGCCGTGAGGGCAAGGTGATGACCTACCTGCGTCCCGACTCCAAGAGCCAGGTTACCATCGAGTACAGCGACGAGAACATACCCGTGCGCATAGACACCATCGTGGTAAGCACCCAGCACGACGAGTTTGCCAGCGACGAAGCCATGCAACAACAGATACGCCACGATGTCATCAACATTCTCATTCCCCGCGTGAAGGAGACTATCACCAACAAGAACATCCTGGCCCTCTTCAACGACGACATCACCTATCACGTGAACCCCACCGGCAAGTTCGTCATCGGCGGACCTCACGGCGACACAGGCCTGACTGGCCGCAAGATCATCGTGGACACCTATGGCGGCAAGGGCGCACACGGTGGCGGTGCATTCAGCGGCAAGGACCCCTCAAAGGTGGACCGTTCGGCCGCATACGCCGCACGCCACATCGCCAAGAACATGGTGGCGGCAGGAGTGGCCGACGAGATGCTGGTGCAGATTTCATACGCCATCGGTGTGGCTCAGCCCGTGAGCATATGCGTGGATACCTACGGACGTGCCAAGGTGCAGATGACCGACGGAGAGATTGCCGAGAAGATAAAGGGCATCTTCGACCTGCGCCCCTATGCCATAGAGCAGCGCCTGAAACTGCGCAACCCCATCTACGAGGAGACCGCAGCCTACGGACACATGGGACGCGAGCCGCGCATCGTGACAAAGACCTTCGACTCCAACTACAACTGCGGCAAGAAGACCGTGGAGGTGGAACTCTTCACCTGGGAGAAACTGGACTATGTAGACGAAATACGCAAGGCATTCTCCCTGTAAACACACATAAGCCAGCATGAAAAGTATATGCATATACTGCGCCAGCAGCGACAAGATTCCCGAGAAGTATTTTGAAGCGGCAAGGGAACTGGGACGCCTGATGGGCGAAAAGGGCATGACGCTGGTGAACGGAGCAGGCAACATGGGTCTGATGCGTGCCGGTGCCGATGCGTGCATGGAGGCAGGCGGCAAGGCCATAGGCATCATCCCCACGTTCATGATAGAGGAGAACTGGCACTACCGGGAAATGACCGAACTGATAGAGACCCCCGACATGCACACCCGCCAGCAGAAGATGGCGGAAATGTCCGATGCCGGCATAGTGCTGGCAGGAGGTTTCGGCACACTGGCAGAGTTCAGCGAACTCGTCACGTGGAAGCAGTTGGGCATACACCTGAAGCCCATCATCCTGCTGAACACCGACGGCTACTACGACGAACTGATATCCTTCCTGCAAAAGGGAATGGAGGAGAACTTCCTGCGCGAAGAACACCTCAGGACCTTTGCCGTGGCATCCACTCCGCAGGAAGCCCTGGATCTGGCCATGAGCACCCCCATGTGGGACACCAACGTGCGCCGCTTTGCAAAATTGTAAATGACACTACGCAACGACACGACCAGCACACAATACAGCACACCCAGTACAGGAGACAACGTCCCCGAGTACTGGGTGACACGTGTCGTAAGGCAGATGAAGGGTTGCTCCCCTGCCAAAATAGACTCGGTAATACAGGCCAACCTGCCTCCAAGAAAGATAAAGTGGAGCCAAAGGCCCGACACGCTGGAGATACCGGGGCTGGAGGGGCGCATAGCATACACCGTGAATCTGCCCAACTGCTATGAACTGGGCTTTTTCAAGGGGAATGCCCTGCTACATCCCGAACTTGCCGTCAAACCACAGGGAATACCCACAGAACCGGCATCGCATACAATACAGGACAGCATAATCAGCACAAACATAATACTGTGCCTCCTATTGCTTTCCATCATAGTCAACCGTACACATTCCTTCCTGGGCCAGCAGGCACACGGCTTTTTCCTGTCCCCAAAGCACAACAACGGCCACACGGATGCAAACATAACCATGGGCTACGGGTATGTACTGCTTGCCAATACCGTACTCAGCGCCACCGGAGGCATGCTGTTCATGCACTATGCACAGGAACAATACAACCTGTTCATGTGTCCGTTTCCTTCCTACCTGCTGCTGGGGGTATACACGGGCATTTTCGCTCTGTTCGTTCTTGCAAAAAAGGCATTGTCCGCCTTCATAAACTGGATATTTTTTGATAAAACAAGCAGACAGGAATGGAGGGATTCCTACAACTTCCTGCTCATACCGGAAGCCGCCGCGCTACTGGTTCTCTGTGCCGTAGCGACATTCCTGCACCTGCCCCAGGAAACGGTACTCTACTCCGCAATTCTCCTGATAGGCATCTTCAAGATTACATTATTATATGAGACATACACCACATTTCTATTCAAAATATATGGTTTTCTGCATTTATTGTCGTACCTTTGTGCCCTTGAAATCGTCCCCCTCTTATTACTGTGGGTGATTTTAACGGGTGTTACGGAGCATTTGACAATAACGTTTTGACATAGAAAAATAATGATAAAGAAGATACTGGTTTCACAGCCCAAACCCTCTTCGGAGAAGTCTCCCTACTTCGATATTATGCGCAAGCATGACGTGGAACTGATATTCCGCCCCTTCATCAAGGTAGAAAGGCTGAGTCCGCGCGAATTCAGGGCACAACGCATAAATATCCTTGACCACACGGCAGTTATCTTTACCAGTCGTCATGCCATAGACAACTTCTTCCTTCTATGTCAGGAAATGCGCGTAGAGATTCCTGAAGACATAAAGTATTTCTGCATCACCGAGACAATCTCGCACTACATACAGAAATACGTGCAGTACCGCAAGCGCAAGGTGTTCTTCGGAGATACAGGCAAGATTGCCGATCTCATGCCAATGATCCAAAAGCACAAGAACGACAAGTACTTCATCCCGCAAAGCGATGTTCACAGCAGCGAACTGTCAGAACTGCTCGACTCTAAGGGAATATCATATACCAGCGGTGTAATGTACCGCACGGTAAGCAACGACTTCACAAGCGAAGAAGAGTTTGACTACGACATGCTCGTCTTCTTCAGCCCAAGCGGAATACAGTCACTGCTGAAGAATTTCCCCGACTACGCCCAAGGCGAAACCGCTATTGCCACATTCGGTCCTGCCACGGCAAAGAGCGTTACCGACGCAGGATTGCGACTGGACCTGCAGGCACCCACACCTGAATATCCCAGCATCACAGCCGCTCTGGATGCATACCTGAAACAGCACAATGGATAATGGCTTTGGCCTGAAGAAAGCGGAGAGACTTTGCAGCAAAAAGGCTATAGATGCGCTCTTCACGGGAACTGACAGCAAATCCCTGTCGGCCTATCCTATACGCATCGTGTACAGATATACCGAGGAAGCGGGCATCCGCATCCTCGTTTCTGTTTCCAAGAAGCGCTTCCGACATGCCGTGGACAGAAATAGGGTAAAGCGCCAGATCAGAGAAACATATAGACTGAACAAACATATTCTGGAAATCATCGCCTGCTCGTCAACCGGCATGGACATAGCCTTTATATGGCTTACAGACAAGCACCTGCCATCATCGTTGATTGCCACCAGAATGACAACCCTACTGGAAAAGATTGCAAAAGCAGAGGTAACACCATGAACCCCATACTTAGGTTTCTGAGCCAAATCCTGATTCTGCCCATACGGTTCTATCAGACATGCATATCGCCACTGACACCGCCATCGTGCAGATTTACCCCCACATGCAGCCAGTATGCTGTGGAGGCATTGCGCAAGCATGGCCCGTTCAAAGGCATGTACCTTGCCATCCGCAGAATACTGAGATGCCACCCCTGGGGAGGACACGGTTACGACCCGGTACCGTGAGAACGGAAAACGGAACCGACGCAGAAAGCGAGAGCAGAAGCAAAATTTATTTTGATTATGCCGAGCAACAAGGAGGAAAAGACCGCAAAGCGGGATTAGAACGGAAAGGAGAGAACGGAGAACTTAGAGCAATCGGGTTGACCAGACTAACAATAAATAAACAAACAACACATACAATGGAATTCAACAAAATCACTGCTGCCGAGGCTGCTGC
>JAFVTT010000058.1 GCA_017503065.1 Bacteroidaceae bacterium
CACCATGACTAATGTTATGATTAATCTCTCAAACTTCTACTTCAGATTCCTGAAATCAATCTGGTTTCTTTTACCTTAAACAAGTATCAGTTGAGTGGTGTTAACCTAAACAAACTTAACCTAATCTAATATCATGAAAAACCTAAAAACAACTTCTATTATGCGTTCCTCCCGGAAGGCATTGCAAAGGTATGCTTTTTTCGTGTATTTGCTGAATCTCAGAATCAATAAACGTGAAAAGAACACTTATTTATTGATATTTGTCAAATAGTATTGTTGTAAATCAGGTTATTATTCTACAGTTTGGATTAAACTAACATGTGTAAATCTCAGAACATGCCCTGTATCCTCTTTATTCCTGCCACGAGGGTGTCCACCTCCTCGCGTGTGTTGTAGAGGCCGAAGGAGGCACGGCAGGTGCCTTCTACGCCCAGTCGGCGCATGAGCGGTTCGGCACAGTGGTGGCCTGTGCGCACGGCTATGCCTAAGCGGTCCAGCAGGGTGCCCATGTCCAGATGGTGGATGTAGGAAGTGGTGTCGGTT
Source organism: Bacteroidaceae bacterium (assembly GCA_017503065.1). The sequence continues at coordinate 544 of JAFVTT010000058.1, forward strand.
GCGCCAAGAGGTTTTACCTCAAATGAAATTACGGCATCGTGCTCACTGATGTATTTGCCAAGGGGACCAAAGATATGCATGCCTTCAATCTCCTGCATCTTCTCTATGGCATAACGTGTCAGGTCCCGTTCATGTTCTTCTATCTTGTCCATGCCTATGGCAGAGAGATAGTCGAGCGCCTTGGCAAGACCAGTGGAAGCAACATAGTCGGGCGTTCCTGCCTCGAACTTGTAAGGGAGGTCGTTGAAGGTGGTCTTCTCGAAGGATACGGTCTTTATCATGTCGCCACCGCCCATGTACGGGGGCATCTTGTCCAGCCACTTCTCCTTGCCGTAGAGGACGCCGATACCTGTGGGACCGTACGTCTTGTGTCCGGAGAAGGCAAAGAAATCGCAATCCATCTCCTTTACGTCCACGGCAAAGTGCGGTGTGCTCTGTGCTCCGTCTATCAGCACCGGTACATCGTGCCAGTGTGCTATGTCTATGATGTCCTTTACGGGGTTTATTGTTCCCAGAACATTGCTCACGTGGGTTACGGACACCAACTTGGTGCGCTCGTTGAAGAGAGCCTTGTACGCCTCCATGTCCAAGCGTCCGTCGTCCGTCATGGGGATGACACGCAGACGTATGCCGGTGCGTGCCTGTGCCAGTTGCCATGAAACTATGTTGGAGTGGTGCTCCATCTGGCTGATGATGACCTCGTCGCCCTCCTTCATGAAGGCCTGTGTGAAGCACGATGCCACCAGGTTTATGCTCTCCGTGGTGCCACGAGTGAAGATGATTTCCGAGGTCTTGCCGGCACCGATGAACTGGCGCACCGTCTCGCGGCTTCCCTCGTGCAGGTCGGTAGCGGCTTGCGAAAGGAAGTGTACGCCACGGTGCACGTTGGCATTCACGTTGTAGTATTCATGGCTCATGGCCTCCACCACGCACTTAGGCTTCTGCGTTGTGGCACCATTGTCCAGATACACCAGCGGATACTTCTTGTATATGGTTTTCTCCAGTATGGGAAAGTCTTGTCGGTTCATGGTATATTAGGGACCCCTCCCATACAGGGGAGGGATGGGGAGGGGTCTTTTCTTAACACAGTTTACACCCCTCGCACTTGCTCAGTTCGCCACGCATGCGCTTGTCCACGATAAGGTGCAGGCGGTCGCGCAGGGCTTCCAGGGGGATGCTGTCTATTACTTCTGTTATGAAGGCGGATTTTAGCAGGAGGCGTGCCTCGCTGAGCGAGATGCCACGCTGACGCATGTAGAACAGCGCCTGGTCGTTCATCTGCCCCACGGTACTGCCGTGCGAACATTTCACGTCGTCGGCATATATCTCCAGCATCGGTTGTGTGTACATGCGTGCCTGGCGTGTGGAGCACAGGTTGGCATTGGTCATGGAAGAGGAGGTTTTCTGCGCCCCCTTGTCCACAAGAATCATGCCGGCAAAGGCTCCCATGGCACTGTCGTCCAGAACATATTTGTAAAGTTCCTGTGACTGGCAGTTGGGCACCATGTGGCGGATGACGGTGTTGTTATCCACACGTTGCATCTTGTCGGCAATGACACAACCGTTCAGTATGGCCTCGGAGTTCTCTCCGGCCATCTCCACACGGCATGCATTGCGTGTGTGGCCGTTGAAAAGGGTCAGCACGGTATGTCTGACAGAGCAGTCCCTACCCTCTCTGATGAACACGTTACTATAGCGTGTGCACATCAGGTTGGTCTCCTCTATTTCATAGAGGTTCAGGTGGCTGTTGTCGGCACAGTGCACCTCTATTACCTGGTTTGTGAGGAACTGCTGATGGTCCACGGCATGGTCGGTGATGATGATGTCGGCCTGCGAACCTTCATCCATAATCACCAGTATGCGGCGGTTTACCATAGTGTCCTGCTTGCCCTTGAGCACGTTGTTTATCTGTATGGGGTGCTTGGCGCGGGTGTTGCGAGGCACATGTATGAGCAGAGCGTCCACGGCAAGCATGGTGTTCAGAGCCACGATGCTGTCCTGACGGTCCGCTATATTATTATAATAAGGTGTAAGGTCTATGTCCGCCTCCCTGACTGAGCAGCAGAACTCGGTGCGCTCAGCAGCCGAGGTGGATAGTTGTATGCCGTAGTCGGGAGCAAAGTCCTGTGCTACGTCGGTATATCTGTATCGCTCTACCTTCTTGGACGGGAAACCCTGTTCGGAGAAGACGCGCAAGGCCTCCTCCCTGTGGGCGTTCATCAGTGTGCATGAGCGCTGCGCTATGGTGTCCCTTACCTGAGTGTAGAACTCTATGTACTGGTTGTTCTTCATCTGCAAAAGCATTTACTGGGCAACATAGTCGGCAAAGCCCTTTCCATCAATCTCCAGAGCCAGTTCCGGGCCACCAGTCTTGATGATTCTGCCGTCAATGAGGATGTGCACCACATCGGGTTTCAGATAGTCCAGAAGGCGCTGGTAGTGGGTGATGACTATGGCACTGGTTTCGGGCTTGCGCAGTTTGTTGAAACCCTCTGCCACGATGCGCAGAGCATCCACGTCCAGACCCGAGTCTGTCTCGTCCAGGATGCAGAAGGTTGGTTCCAGCATAGCCATCTGGAAGATTTCGTTGCGCTTCTTCTCGCCACCCGAGAAGCCCTCGTTGACAGAACGGCTGGTGAGTTTGTTGTCCAGTTCAACAATTTTGCGCTTCTCGCGCATGAGTTTCAGGAAGTCGCCGGCAGAAAGAGGTTCACGCCCCTGGGCCTTGTAGCGTGCATTCACGGCGGCACGCATGAAGTTGGTCATGGACACGCCGGGAATCTCCACAGGGTGCTGGAAAGACAGGAAAATGCCTGCATTTGCCCTTTCTTCGGTACTCATTTCAAGTATGTTCTGTCCGTTGAAGATGATTTCACCCTCTGTCACCTCGTAGGCAGGGTTGCCCACGATGACATTGCTCAGTGTGGACTTGCCTGCACCGTTGGTTCCCATTACGGCATGAATCTCGCCATCATTTATAGTGAGGTTTATGCCCTTCAGTATTTCTTTGCCATTGATACTGGCATGTAAGTTGCGTATTTCTAACATAGTTGTTTAATGTTGAGGACCCCCTCAATCCCCCTGTAGGGGGAGGAGATGATGAGCGATTTATCGTCATCGTCCTCAGTTCCTCAGTTCCTCAGTTTGATTTCGTTCGTACTCATTCCCCAGTTGTAACTACTCCCTCCCATACAGGGGAGGGCTGGGGAGGGGTCCCCGTTCCCTTATCCCACTGACCCTTCAAGGCTTACTCCAAGGAGTTTCTGTGCCTCCACGGCAAATTCCATGGGCAGTTTGTTTATCACGTCCTTGGCATATCCGTTTACGATGAGGCTTACGGCATCCTCGGAAGATATGCCTCTCTGTTGACAATAGAACAGTTGTTCTTCGGAAATCTTGCTCGTAGTGGCTTCGTGCTCCACAATGGCGGTGTCGTTGTGTATGTCCATGTAGGGGAACGTATGCGCACCGCACGAACTGCCCAAAAGCAGGGAGTCGCAGGAGGAATAGTTTCTTGCCCCCTCGGCGTTGGCACCTACCTTGACAAGACCACGATATGAATTCTGGCTCTTTCCGGCACTGATACCCTTGCTGATGATGGTGCTCTTGGTGTTGCGACCGATGTGTATCATCTTGGTGCCTGTGTCGGCCTGCTGGTGGTTGTTGGTAACCGCCACGGAGTAGAACTCAGCCTGCGAACCGTCGCCTGAGAGGATACAGGAGGGGTATTTCCATGTGATGGCGCTACCCGTTTCCACCTGTGTCCACGACAGACGGCTGTCCACGCCACGCAGATGTCCGCGCTTGGTGACGAGGTTCAGCACGCCTCCCTTGCCGTCCTTGTCGCCGGGATACCAGTTCTGTACCGTAGAGTACTTCACCTCGGCCCTGTCCTTTACCACGATCTCCACTATGGCGGCGTGCAACTGGTTCTCGTCGCGCATGGGAGCAGTACAACCTTCCAGATAGGAAACGTAGGCATCGTCGTCGCACACTATCAGAGTGCGCTCGAACTGCCCCGTACCCATGGCATTGATGCGGAAATAGGTGCTCAGTTCCATAGGGCATCGCACGCCCTTGGGGATGTATACAAAACTGCCGTCAGAGAACACAGCCGAATTCAGTGCGGCAAAGTAGTTGTCTCTGTATGGCACCACCGTGCCAAGGTATTCGCGGACAAGGTCGGGATGGTTCTTCACCGCTTCGGAGATGCTGCAGAAGATAATTCCCTTCTCTTTCAACTTCTCCTGGAAGGTGGTCTTCACGGACACACTGTCCATTACGGCATCCACCGCCACGCCGGCCAGTGCCATGCGTTCCTCCAAGGGGATGCCCAATTTGTCGAAGGTCTTCATCAGTTCAGGGTCTATCTCCTTGGGTCCGTCCTTCTTGGCACTTGCCGTAGGGTCGGCATAGTATGATATGTCCTGATAGTCTATCTGCGGCATGTCCAGATGCGCCCACGAGGGCTGCTTCTGTGTCTGCCAGTATCGGAAGGCCTGCAACCTGAATTCCAGCAACCAGTCCGGTTCGCCCTTCTTTTCCGAGATAAGGCGGACAACGTCCTCGTTCAGTCCCTTCTCTATAATCTCGGTGTGGACGTCAGTGTGGAAGCCATATTCGTAATCCTTGTTTACAAACTCTCTCGTAATGTCTTCCATTTCTCTTCAATATAAGTGACACCCGGCACGGATTTCCTGTCCACGTACTTGTCCAGATATTCCACCTGCCCCGTCATCACCGCCACGCAGACTATGAGCACTGCCCATTTGGTGACTCCGAAGATGCATCCGAGCACACGGTTCATCAGGCCTCCCACCAGAGTCCAGTCAAGAAGTTTGGTGGCCAACGAGGCCAGTATGCCCAATGCTATGGGGGTGACTATCCATATTCCTATAAAGGCTATGGCGCCTCCGCCTATCTGGTCGTAGTACTTCCATGCCAGATACAGACCAATGAAGAAACCGGTCATGCTGGCCAGTTCCTTCAAAAATCCGTTCTTAAGCCCCATAACTGCTCCATAGAGCAGTATTGCCAGGGCCACTATTTCTGTTGTATTCAGAGGTATCATCTCGACGTACTTGCCGAGTTGCTGAATAAATTCCATCTCTATGTCTTGTTACAACTTTGCCTTGATCTCTACTTCGGCAAACGTTTCCAGGATATCGCCTTCGCGCAGGTCGTTGTAGTTAACCAGCGAGATACCGCACTCGAAGTTGGTGGTAACCTCCTTCACGTCGTCCTTGAAGCGTTTCAGGGCATTGATTTCGCCTGTGTAGACAACGATACCGTCGCGGATGACGCGTGCCTTGTTGGTACGGCTCACCTTGCCGTCGATAACGTAGGCACCTGCCACGGTACCAACCTTGGAGATATGGTAAACTTGGCGAACCTCCACCTGGGCGGTAATCTCTTCCTTGATTTCGGGAGAGAGCATACCCTCCATGGCGTCCTTGACCTCCTCGATGGCATCGTAGATGACGCTGTACTGGCGGATGTCCACACCCTCCTGCTCTGCCAGACGGCGGGCTTGGGCGCTGGGACGTACCTGGAAGGCAATGATGATGGCATCCGATGCGGCGGCCAGAGTAACATCGCTCTCGCTGATCTGACCTACAGCCTTGTAGATGACGTTCACCTTGATCTTCTCGGTAGACAGACGCTCGAAAGAGTCCTTCAAAGCCTCGATAGAACCGTCCACGTCGCCCTTTACCAACAGGTTCAGTTCCTGGAAGTCGCCAAGTGCGATACGGCGGCCGATTTCAGTAAGGTCCACACGCTTCATGGTGCGCAGGCCCTGCTCGCGTGCCAACTGCTCACGCTTGTTGGCAATCTCGCGTGCCTCCTGGTCGTTCTCCATGATGTGGAAGGTGTCACCTGCGGTGGGAGCACCGTTCAAGCCTAGGATGGTGGCTGCCTGAGAGGGACCGATCTCGTTGATGCGGCGTCCGCGCTCGTCGAACATTGCCTTGACGCGACCGTAGTTGGTACCTGCCAGCATAACGTCGCCAACACGCAGCGTACCGTTGCTTACCAGTACGGTGGCAACATAGCCGCGACCCTTGTCCAGCGAGGACTCGATGATGGAACCTGTAGCCTTGCGGTTGGGGTTGGCCTTCAGATCCAGCATCTCTGCCTCCAGAAGTACCTTCTCCAGCAGTTCCTCCACACCGATACCGGCCTTGGCGCTGATGTCCTGGCTCTGGTACTTGCCGCCCCAGTCTTCCACGAGGAAATTCATTGCTGCCAGTCCCTCCTTGATCTTGTCGGGATTGGCGGTGGGCTTGTCTATCTTGTTGATGGCGAATACTATGGGCACATTGGCAGCCGTGGCATGAGCAATGGCCTCCTTTGTCTGGGGCATGATATTGTCGTCGGCAGCAATGATGATGATGGCGATGTCAGTAACCTGGGCACCACGGGCACGCATGGCGGTGAAGGCCTCATGGCCGGGAGTATCCAGGAACGTAACGTGGCGTCCGTCCTTCAACTTCACGTTGTATGCACCGATGTGCTGGGTAATGCCACCTGCCTCGCCGGCAATAACGTTGGCCTGGCGAACATAGTCGAGCAGAGAGGTCTTACCATGGTCTACGTGACCCATCACAGTTACGATGGGAGCACGGGGAACGAGATCTGACTCGTCGTCCTCCTCCTCAACAACAGCCTCGCTAACCTCGGCACTTACGTATTCTGTCTTGAAACCGTATTCCTCGGCAACGATGTTGATGGTTTCGGCGTCCATACGCTGGTTGATGCTGACCATTATGCCGATGCTCATGCAGGTACCGATAATGCTGGTAACGGGCACGTTCATCATGGTGGCCAACTCGTTGGCAGTAACGAACTCGGTAAGTTTCAATACCTTGTTCTCTGCCATCTCGTTCATCATCTCCTCTTCCATCTGCTCGCGGAAGGCCTCGCGCTTCTCGCGGCGGTACTTGGCACCCTTGCCCATCTTGCTGCCCTTGGCGGTCAGGCGTGCCAGTGTCTCGCGAACCTGCTTTGCAACTTCCTCTTCGCTAACCTCCACGGGTTGTGGCTGCTGCTTGGGCTGGTTTTTCTGCTTGTTCTTGGCCTTCTTGCCCTGTCCCTGCTGCTGGCTGGCGGCGTTGTTGTTCTTGCCGCCCTGAGCCTGCTGGTTCTTGCCCTGCTGGTTCTTGCCCTGACCCTGCTGCTTCTGCTGGGAAACTACGGCATTCACGTCCACCTTCTCCTTGCCGCCGCGCATGCGCTGCTTCTTGCGGTCGGCCTGGGCCTGCTGCTGTTTTTCCTCGCGCTCGCGCTTGCGCTCGTCCTTAGATTTCTTCTTGGGACGGGTGCTCTGGTTCAGTGCAGACAGGTCTATGTGGCCCTGCACCTTCAGTCCTGCGTTGGGCTGCTGGGGGGCGTTCAGACGGAAGACACCATTCTCCAGTGTGCCTGTAACCTTGCCGTCGGTAATTATCTGAGGTTCGTCGGCAGAGGGCTGTGCAACCTTTGCGGGTTCGGCTACGGGTTCTTCAACCTGCTTCTTCTCCTCTACGGCAGGTTCTGCCTTCTTCTTGGGAGCATCCAGGTCTATGTGGCCTACAACCTTCAGTGCCTGCTTCTTTGCCTTTGCCTTTGCCTCTTCCTCGGCCTTGGCCTTGGCCTCTTCTTCGGCTTCTGCCTTGGCCTTTGCTTTGGCTTCTGCCTTTTCCTTTTCCTTGCGTTCCTTCTCCTCCTTCTGCTGCTGGAGCATGAGGTTGGCGGCATCCTTCAGCACACTGTCAGGTTTGAACTCCTTCAGGAGCAGTTCGTACTGCTCGTCCGAAATCTTGGTGTTGAGGTTTGCCTCCACCTCGGTGCTTCCCTTCTTGTTGAGGAAATCGACGGCCGTCTGCAAACCTACATTACACTCCTTTATGGCTTTGCTTAATCTTATACTCATTATGTGTATCCCTCCCGGGGTATTATCCTGTTAGTGTATGTGTTTTGTTGTTATTTCTCGAACTCTGCGCTCAGTATGCGGATGATCTCATCGACGGTCTCCTCCTCGAGGTCGGCCTGCTGTGCCAGTTCCTCGCGGTTGGTGCCCAATACCTGGCGTGCAGTGGTATAGCCCTGCTTCTTCAGGATGTCGATGATCCAGTCTTCGATGTCATCGCTGAACTGGTCCAGGCTGATGTCGTCCTCGTCCATTTCCTCGTCTATCTCGCGGTAAACGTCGATGGTGTAGCCGGTGAGCATGCTTGCCAACTTGATGTTGGCACCGCCCTTACCGATGGCCAGGGAAATCTGGTCGCTGTCCAGAAGCACCTCGGCCTTCTTCTCCTCCTCGTTCATGTTCACGCTGTTCACTCGGGCAGGACCTAGGGCACGTGTTATCATGAGTTGTGTGTTTGAGGTCCAGGGCAGAACGTCGATGTTCTCGCCGTGCAGTTCGCGTACGATGCCGTGAACACGGTTACCCTTCACACCCACACATGCACCTACGGGGTCGATGCGCTCGTCGAAACTCTCCACTGCCACCTTGGCGCGCTCGCCGGGGATGCGTGCCACCTTGCGGATGGCAATCAGGCCGTCGTGAATCTCGGGCACCTCGGCCTCCATCATGCGCTGGAGGAACATGGGGTCGGTACGCGAGATGAAAATCTTGGGGTTGCCGTTGCTGTTGTCCACCTTGCTGATGACGGCACGCAGTGTCTCGCCCTTGCGGAAGAAGTCGCCTGGCACCTGCTCTGTCTTGGGCAGGATCATTTCGTTGCCTTCGTCGTCGGTAACCAGTGTCTCGCGCTTCCAACTTTGGTACACTTCGCCGTGTATCACCTCGCCCACACGGTCCTTGAACTTGTTGTACAGGGTGTCGTGCTCCAGTTCCAGGATACGGCTTGCCAGGGTTTGGCGCAGGGTCAGGATGGCACGGCGTCCGAAGTCGGCAAATTCCACGCGCTGGCTCACCTCTTCGCCCTCCTCATAGTCGTCGTCGATCTGGCGTGCCTCGCTCAGGCTTATCTCCATGTTGGGATTCTGCACTTCACCGTCGGCCACCACCACGCGGTTGTGGTAGATTTCCAGGTCGCCCTTGTCGGGGTTCACGATGACGTCGTAGTTCTCGTCTGTACCATGAATCTTGGCTATCACGCTGCGGAAGCACTCTTCCAGCACGCCCACCAGTGTGGCACGGTCGATGTTCTTTGTCTCCTTAAAGTCTGCAAAGGACTCTATCAGGTCCATGGAGTTCAGTGTGTTGTTCTTTTTTGTTGTTGCCATTTATGTTGTTGTTTATTTCATCCAGTATTTGGTGTATGCGGCCTCCTCGTAGGTGAAGGTGTGTGGCACTTGTTCCATCTTGGGCCGCTTTTCTCCCTCGCGCTTTACTTTCTCCTCGCAAGTGATGGTAAAGGTCTCGTCCTCCACGGCTGTCAGTATGCCGCGGTATTTGTGTCCGTCCTTCAGTTGTGTCTCTACGGGTTTGTCCAGATGTATTTCCCACTGGCGGCGCACCTTGAAGGGATAGCCCAAACCGGCGCTGCCTACCTCCAGTTCATAGTCCTCGTCCTCACGGTTGATTCTTGACTCGATGTGGCGGCTCAGGTCGGCACAGTCCTCAATCCACACACCCTCGGCGTGGTCTATCAGAACCTCGATGCGGTCGTCTGCACTGATGCTTACTTCTACCAGGAAATACTCCTTTCCTTCCAGCCATTCGTTGACGGCTTGTTCTACGGCACTCTTACTGATCATCTTCTGAATAATGCTTAATGCAAGATTATTACTGCTTCCTTTAACGAAAAGTGAGGAACCTTTGTGGCTCCTCACTCTCTCGTGGTTTTCTGCGTGCAAAGATAAGGAATTTCCCTTATATATGCGCGCGATGCTTGCTGATATGTTAAAAGCAGGCTTAATATTTAACAATCTTTTGCATTTGCTGTAGTGTTTGCATGTCCTTTGCGAGACATTTTGCTAAAGTTCGGTCTTCCAAAGGCCGTGCAGGTTGCAGTACTCGTACACTGCCAACGGCTTGGCTCCGCAAGTGCATACCTCTGCCACGGGCTCGTCCTTCAGGTCAATGCGGATACCGCCCTTGTCGGTCTCCACATATATGAATGCAATGTGGTGCTCGGGCATCATGGGATGGTGCACACTGCCCACCTCGATGCGCAGACGGCCGTCCTCCAGGGTTGTAACCACGGGTACGTGCTTCTCCTGACTTGCATCCACGGTGTTCGCTACCAGTTCCTCCATCTTCTTGCCGCAGCATACTACGGGAACGCCGGAGTCAACCATCTTTACTATCACATTGCCACATACAGAGCATTTATAAAATTTCGTTGCCATAATCTTTTCTTCTTTTGGTGGTTAAACATATGGAACCTCTCTTCGATTCCGATACAAAGATATGATAATTCTGTGTATTTATGTCTGTAATGACTCCAGTATTCACATAAATTAAATTAGTATCACATTTGTTTGCATGAAAGTATGCTTATCAGCATTTTTTTCGTACATTTGCCGTCTGTTAACATGATGTATGGTTAGTATGCTTACGTATCTTCAACGTTTCAATAGGTCCTTGTATGTGGCCATCCTTTCCGTTCTAGTTGTCTGTTTGTTGGCCTCGTATATTCCGGGACTCGGCTTCATGTCGGCATGGGTTACTCCTCCAGTAGCATTGTTTCTGGGACTTGCCTTTGCACTGCTTTGCGGACAGGCTTACCCTGCCTTTAACAAGAAGGTGTCCAAGAAACTTCTTCAATACAGTGTCGTAGGACTTGGCTTTGGCATGAACCTGCATGCTTCGCTGGCATCGGGTGGCGAGGGCATGGCCTTTACCATAATTTCAGTGGCAGGCACCATGATTGTGGGTATGTTGATAGGAGTGAAGATGCTGCACCTGAACCGCGACACCGCATATCTGGTCAGTTCCGGTACGGCCATCTGCGGAGGCAGTGCCATAGCCGCCGTGGGGCCTGTAATAAAGGCCAGAGAGTCGGACATGTCTGTTGCTCTGGCAACAATTTTTGTGCTCAATGCCGTTGCCCTGTTCGTCTTTCCTGTACTCGGCCAGTGGTTGGGTATGTCGCAACAAGAGTTCGGCATGTGGGCGGCCATTGCCATACACGACACAAGTTCGGTGGTGGGAGCGGGTGCCACCTATGGCGAAGAAGCCCTGCAGGTGGCCACCACTATCAAACTGACCCGTGCTCTTTGGATCATTCCCCTTGCCCTGGCAACGTCCTTCATATTCAAGAGGGAGGGACGGCGCATCAGCATACCATGGTTCATCCTCTGGTTCGTTGTGGCGATAATGCTGAACACTTATCTTTTTGCTTCTGTTCCTATGATAGGTCAGGCCATCTCCTCTCTGGCACGCAAGGGACTCATCATCACCATGTTCTTCATTGGAGCATCGCTTTCTGTTGACGTGCTGAAATCCGTAGGTTTGAAGCCCCTTCTGCAAGGTATACTCTTATGGATTGTCATCAGCGTGGGTTCGTTGGCATATATACTTATGTAAAACTGATTTCTATGGCAAGAATACATGAAAACCTGACAGAACTGGTGGGGCACACTCCCCTACTCCACCTCTCACGCCTGTCGCAGGCATGGGGCATTGACCCCAGTACCCGTGTGCTGGCAAAACTGGAATACTTCAATCCCGGAGGCAGTGTGAAGGACCGTGTGGCCCTTAACATGATTCTGGATGCCGAGC
>JAFVTT010000028.1 GCA_017503065.1 Bacteroidaceae bacterium
CACAACCTTGCCAAGGTTGGGGTCGCGAGTTCGAGCCTCGTTTTCCGCTCATAAGTTGCCCAAGTGGCGGAATTGGTAGACGCGCACGTTTCAGGTGCGTGTGTCGAGAGGCGTGCAGGTTCGACTCCTGTCTTGGGCACAGAATTAAGAAGTTCGGTTTTCAATTACCGGACTTCTTTTTTTTGTTCATCCTGCCACAGTTTAGGACAAACAAAAAGAGAGTTCATTGCTGAACTCTCTTTTTTTGCCATTTCTGAGCCTCTTGTCGGATTCGAACCAACGACCCCGAGATTACAAATCACGTGCTCTGGCCAACTGAGCTAAAGAGGCGGGTGGGTAAGCGATCTATATCGCGCCGCTACAACCAAGTACCCTTGCTGCGGTCAAGCCCTGGGGGAGTTCCGAGGGAGCATGCCGTACAGGACTTACCCGTGTTTGCGAGTGCAAAGGTATGACTTTATTTTGAATGTGCAAAGTTTTTGGTCGTTTTTTTTCAAAAAAAGACGCGAATTCACGGTATACATTATATATTATTATTGCTTTTTTGTAACTTTGTCGCTTGTGAATATAATCGATACGAGAGATATGGAAAAGCAGAAAGATATTTCGGTGATAGTGCCCCTGTGGAACGAGGACGAGAGTCTACGCCCCTTGCACGAGTGGATACAGAGGGTGATGAAGGAGAATGGCTTTGACTATGAGATAATTTTTGTAAACGATGGCAGCACTGATGCATCGTGGAGAGTGATTGAGGAACTGCATGAGGAGAACCCTGACACGGTGCATGGCATCTGCTTCCGCCGCAACTATGGCAAGAGCCCTGCCCTGTTCTGTGGTTTTGAGGCAGCCAAGGGCAAAGTGGTGATAACCATGGATGCCGACTTGCAGGATTCTCCCGATGAAATACCGGAACTCTACCGCATGATTGTGGAGGACGGGTATGACCTTGTTTCGGGGTTCAAGATGAACCGTAGGAAAGGCGACCCTTTGTCAAAGACCATTCCCACGAAGTTGTTCAACGCTACGGCCCGTGCGGTAAGCGGAATACACAATCTGCACGATTTCAACTGCGGTTTGAAGGCCTACCGCCAGGAGGTGGTGAAGAACATTGAGGTATATGGTGAGATGCATCGCTATATCCCCTATCTGGCCAAAAATGCTGGTTTTGCCAACATCGGAGAGAAGCCTGTGCACCATCAGGCACGCCAGTTCGGCAAGTCTAAGTTTATGGGTTGGAACCGCTTTGTGAACGGCTATCTGGATTTGCTTAGCCTTTGGTTCCTGAACAGTTTCGGTTTAAAACCCATGCACATCTTCGGTTTCATAGGTTCACTGATGTTCTTCCTTGGTTTCATTGCGATACTGATAGTTGGCGGCACGAAGTTATACTGCCTGAGTATGAACATACCTCATGCCCGCATCACGGACATGCCTTACTTCTACATTGCCTTGACGACAATGATCTTGGGCACACAACTGTTCGTGGCAGGATTCCTGGGCGAACTGATAAGCCGCAACTCCAGCGAGCGTAACAAGTACCAAATACGCACCACAATATGATGAATAAGAGTATCCTAACTCTCCTGGCATCTGTGTTGGTGCTCTTCTCCTCGTGTGACCTGCTGAACTGCACCCAGGCGGATGTAAGTCTGCTGAGAATTGAGATATACGATGCAGGAGGCAACAAGGTAATGCTGCCCGACACCCTCACAATCCGTGCGAGTGGAACGGAAACCATATTGGTGAACCGTGACGTGAACACACAGGAGATTCTCCTGCCCATGAGTTACCATGCTCCTGTAGACACATTCATCGTGAGATATTATGGCAAGTACTATTCTTTTGAGGACACGTTGTTCGTGGAGAAGACGAACGACGTGTTTTTCGAGTCGCCCGACTGCCCCACCGTGATGATGCACACCATACAAAGTGCATCCTGCACGGACGAATTCATGAGTTCGGTAGAGGTACTCAACGAGAAAGTAAACTTTGAAGAGGTCACCCACCTGAAACTCTTCGTCCAGGGAGAACAATCCGCAAGCAGAATTTCGCATGAAGAGTAATATTATTATCATCATATCCCTCGTCTTTTCCCTCTTTCCTCTGATGAACACTTATGGGCAGACGGAACAGGGTTCCGAGAAGATACTGACAGATACCATAGCCACCGCCACTGACACCACGGCCGTGACGGAAAGCAAGCCTACCGGCCGTCCTGGTGCCAAGAAATGGGAAGGACCTGAGGAGGAGAAGATATACTTCATCTCGGGTTTCAGTGTCAGTGCAGACATGGTAGGCCTGGTGATGAAGGCAGCAGGCAGTACCTTCTCCCAACTGGAGATTGCCGGACGCCTGAACATACGCGAGAAGATATTCCCCATCTTCGAACTGGGTTTGGCTGAGGGCAACCGTGTGGGCAATTCCAAGGACAACGTGTTCCACACATCGGCCCCCTACTTCCGCGTGGGATTTGATGTGAATGCCAACAAGAAGCGCAAGTCTAACCGCCTGATGGTAGGATTCCGTTTCGGTTACAGTTCTTTCGATTACGACTTCTCCGGTCCCTCCATAAAGGACCCTGTGTGGGGAGAGACCATACCGGTGGACATGAAGGACATACCGGCCAGTGCCATGTGGGGCGAAGCATGTCTGGGCTTTGAGGCCAAGATATGGAGTTTCCTGCGCCTGGGATGGAATGCTAGGTACAAGTTCCGCTTCTCGCAGAAGCACTACGAATTCGGCCAGCCTTGGTACATCCCCGGTTTCGGTCCCAACGGTGCCAACTGCTGGGGTGGCACGGTGAACGTGATATTCGACTTCGGCCGCACGATGAAGAAGGGTAAGTGAGGAGATTAAAACGGAAAACGGAACCAAAGGTCGACGCCCGGAGGGACTGAAGTCAAATCTGCGAGTAAGCGAGAGCAATCGAACTTGTTTGAATTGCCGAGCGGGAGCAGATTCAAGACCGCAAAGCGGGATTAAAACGGAAATCTGCGAGTAAGCGAGAGCAGAAGCATGGTAGGGACACGGCCCGTGTCCGATAACAAAAGCATAAGCGGACTCGGCATGCCGAGTCCCTACACCCCCTGCCTCAGGAGGACAAAGAAGGTGAAAACGGAAAACTATTTATTTCCTCGAACTTCTTAAACTTCTTGAAGGTAACTCATAAACAAACTACACAGAAGCAAGCACAACATGAAACTGAAGAAAAAACAAATAGCATTCCTCATATTCCTGATAGTAGGCACAGTATATGTGGCCATGCATCAGGAGCACACACCAAGCGCCACAACGAGGAAGTTCTCCGAACGCATATTCGGCACGGTGATGAACGTCACCTACACCAGCACCGAGGACCTGCACGACACCATCATGACATACCTCAAAGGGGTGGATGCCTCCCTGTCCATGTTCAACCCCAAGAGCACCATATCACGCATCAACCGTGGAGAGACGGACACTCTGGACACACATCTGGCAGAGATTCTGCCCATGGCACAAAGCATTTCCGATGCCACCGGAGGTGCCTTCGACATCACCGTGGCTCCGATGGTCAATGCCTGGGGCTTCGGTTTCAAAAGCGGACAACTGCCCACAGACGTACAGGTGGACAGTCTCCGTGCCCTGGTGGACTACAAAAGCATCAGCATAGAAGAAGGCCTTATCCGCAAACATAATCCCGGCACCGTCATTGACCTGAGCGCCATAGCCAAGGGTTACGGCAGCGACCAGGTGGCCAACCTGCTCATGGAACGTGGCGTGAAGGACTTCATGGTGGAGATAGGCGGAGAGATTGTTACCCGTGGCAACAATCCCAAGGGCGAGGCCTGGCACATAGGCATAAACCGCCCGGTGGAGGACAGCACCGGCATGAACAATGAAATCCAGGAAGTGATAGAGGTTCATAACCGTGCCATGGCAACAAGCGGAAACTATCGCAACTACTACACCACCGAAGACGGCAGGAAGGTGTCGCACACCATAGACCCCTCCACGGGCCGCCCCGTCCGACACAGTCTCCTGTCCAGCACCGTACTGGCACCCACATGTGCCATGGCCGATGCCTTTGCCACCAGTTTCATGGTAATGGGCATAGAGAAAGCCAGGGATATAGTCAATGCGCATCCCGAACTGCAAGTGTATTTCATCTACACGGACAGTACCGGCAACTACCGGACATGGCAGAACATAAAGACAGAAGAATAAGCACAAGCACTCCAATAACACACCCTCTAAGCACATGACATCCTCCGACTTCTACCTACAAGCCACTGCATTACCCCTCTTGCAGGGTATCAGCGCCGAAAGCATCCTGCAGATGCAGGAACGCAAGGCCATGCGTATCGTCAGCATGGAACCGGAGGAGGGCGACATAATCCAGGAGGGGCAGCATTGCCGCACTCTGACCATGCTCATGGAGGGCACGCTGGCATGCACCACTCAGGGCGAGGGCTGGACACTGGTGGAGGAGATACATGCTCCGGCCATCATCGAGGAGGAGGCCCTGTGGAGTCTCTCGCAGAGGTACAACCACACCTATCGCCCCATTAGCGAAGGCAGGTTGCTGGTAATTGACCGGCACCACGTTATGCAGACGATGCTTCACAACGAGGTCTTCCGCATCAACATGCTCACACGCATGTCCACACGTCTTGAAAGGACATACCAAAACGGACAGTTGCATCCCACAACAAGCATCCCGCAGAAGATTGAACGTTTCCTCCTGTCCATTGCCTCCACACAGACATGGCCCAAGCGTCTGCGCATAAAGATGACCACACTGGCGGAAATCGTCGGCGAGACACGCCTGCAAGTGTCAAGGGCATTGAGGCAGATGGAAGACGAGGGGCACATCTCCCTGACGCGCGAAAAAATAACGTTTTTAAAACGATGACTGCTTTAGCTTGATGAGCGCAGGCGAATAACGATTAACGTTCAACGATTTAAGTACAGATAAAAGACAACATACAACAGATGGAAAATCCATTCTTCAACAAACGATACGACACACCACACGAGGTGCCCCCATTCGACAAGATACAGTTCGAGCACTACGAACCTGCCATGATGGAAGGCATGCGACTGGAAACGGAGGCCATAGAGGCCCTGTGCAACAATCCCGAGGAACCTACCTTCGAGAACACCATCATGCCCAAGACGGGCGAGATGCTGGAGAATGTTACCAGCGTGTTCTTCAACCTGCTCTCGGCTTGCAACAGCCCCGAGATGGAGGAACTCTCTCAAAAGATGGCTCCTTTGCTCAGCGAGCACTCCAACCGTATCACCATGAACGAGCGTCTCTTCCAGCGCATAAAACACGTGTGGGAGAAGCGCCACGAACTGGACACCGAACAACAGATACTGATGGAGAAAATCTACGACGGTTTCCTGCGCACAGGTGCCAACCTGCCCAAGGAGAAGAAGGAGGAACTGGCAGAGTTGCGCAAAAAACTATCCCAACTATCCCTGCAATTCTCCCAAAACGAACTTCACGACACCAACGCATGGACAATGCACCTTACCGCCGAGGAGGATTTGGAAGGCTTGCCCGAAAGTGCCGTTGCCGCTGCTCGCCAGGAGGCGGAGACACGTGGTTTGGGGGGTTGGGTAATCACCTTGCAGGCTCCCTCCTACGGTCCTTTCATGCAATATAGCCAACGACGCGACCTGAGGGAAAAGGTGTACCGTGCCATGAACTCCATCTGCACGCACGAGAACGAGAACAACAACTTCGAGAATGTGCGCCAACTGGTTAACCTGCGCCAGCAACTGGCCCAAATCATGGGTCACAAGACCTATGCCGACTTCGTCCTGGAACGCCGCATGGCAAAGGATGTGGAGCACGTCACCGACCTCATGGACAAACTGCTGGAGGCATACCGTCCCGTGGCAGAAAAGGAGGTGGCAGAGATAGAGCAACTGGCACGTGAGAAGGAGGGCGCGGACTTTGTGCTCCAACCCTGGGACTTCTCGCACTACGGCTATCTGCTGAAGATGCAGCGCTACAACATAGATAGCGAAATGCTCCGTCCCTACCTCCAGTTGGAGAAGGTGCAGGATGGTGTCTTCGGTCTGGCAACACGTCTCTACGGCATCACCTTCGAGCGTGCCACGGACATCCCCGTGTATCACCCCGATGTGGTGGCTTACCGTGTGAAGGATGCCGACGGTTCGTTCCTGGCCGTGCTTCTGGCCGACTTCCATCCCCGTGCCAACAAGCAGTCGGGGGCATGGATGACCACATACCGCGAACAGTGGGTGGAGGACAAGACCGGCGAGAACGTGCGTCCCATAGTGTCCATAGTGATGAACTTTACCAAACCCACCAAGGAACGCCCTGCCCTGCTCACTCTGGGCGAGGTGGAGACCTTCCTGCACGAGTTCGGTCATGCCCTGCATGCCATCTTCTCGCAGGTAAGGTACGAGGCCCTGTCGTGCACCAACGTATATTGGGACTTTGTGGAACTGCCCTCCCAGTTCATGGAGAACTATGCCACCGAGGCCGAGTTCCTGAACACCTTTGCACGCCACTACCAGACAGGCGAACCCATGCCCGAGGAACTTATCCAGCGCATACGCGAGAGCCGCAACTTCCAGTGCGGATATGCCTGTTGCCGACAGGTTAGTTTCTGTCTGCTGGATATGGCATACTACACCCTCAGCACTCCCCTCACTCAGGACATCCGCACCTTCGAGAGCCAGGCATGGGAAAGGGCCATGGTGCTGAAGACCCTGGACGACAGTTGCATGAGCGTGCGTTTCGGCCACATCATGTCTGGCGGATACTCTGCCGGCTACTACAGTTACAAGTGGGCAGAGGTGCTGGATGCCGATGCCTTCAGCGTGTTCCAGCAGGAAGGCATCTTCAACCCCGACACGGCCGCGCGCTTCCGCAAGGAAATCCTCTCACGTGGCTGCTCGGAGCATCCCATGACCCTCTACAAGAACTTCCGTGGCGAGGAACCAGGCATAGAGGCCCTGCTCCGCCGCAACGGAATAGGTAAATGAAAACCAACTCGGAGTTTTCAGAATACTCGGAGTACTCAGATTACTCGGATTACTCAGAATACTCGGAATACTCAGAATACTCGGAATACTCAGAATACTCAGATTACTCAGAAACCACTCATACCCCCAAATATGACACAGACAAAGAACACAATCCTTGACCGCCGCTATCTGCGCATGGCCACCATCTGGAGTGAGAACAGTTACTGCCAGCGCCGGCAGGTGGGCGCACTCATAGTGAAGGACAAGATGATAATATCCGACGGCTACAACGGTACGCCAAGCGGTTTCCCCAACGTGTGCGAGGACGACAACAACGTCACCCACCCCTATGTGCTTCATGCCGAGGCCAACGCCATCACCAAGATTGCACGCTCGGGCAACAATTCGGACGGTGCCACGCTCTATGTCACCGACTCGCCCTGCATAGAGTGTGCCAAACTCATCATACAGGCAGGCATCAAGCGTGTTGTCTACGGCAGGGAGTACCGTCTGACGGACGGTGCCGACCTTCTGCGCCGTGCGGGTATCACCGTGGAATTCCTTCCCGAGGAATAAGGCCATAGGCACACACAGGCACTATACAACAAGAGTACAACACTTACGACCCCATTACTCATTATATATGAAAAAGAACTCTCGCACGCCATTGCTCCTGGCCATAAGCATGGTCATTGGCATAGCCTTGGGCACCTTCACTGCCACACGCTTTGGCGAAAGCAAACTGAACATCATCAGCACAGGCAGCAACAAGATTAACTACCTGCTCCAACTGATAGACTACAACTACGTGGACACCGTAGACGTGGACTCGCTGGTGGAGGTGGCACTGCCAAAAATCATATCCGAACTTGACCCCCATTCCGTCTACATCCCCGTGAAGGACGTGGAGGCCTCCAACGAGGACCTGAAAGGCTCGTTCTCCGGCATAGGCATCAGTTTCCGCATGGAGCAAGACTCCGTCACCGTGATGAGCGTAATACACGGCGGTCCTGCCGAGAAGGTGGGCCTGCTGGCAGGCGACCGCATTATCAGTGCCAACGGCAAGAACCTGTGCAAGATGCAGTCCACCGAGGTGATGAAGCACCTGAAGGGCGAAAAGGGCACAGAGGTGAAACTGGAAGTGATACGCCGCAAGGACAAGGACCCACTGACCTTCACCGTGGTGCGCGGCGACATCCCAGTGGAGAGTGTGGATGCCAGTTTCCTTGTGGACGACGAGATTGGCTACTTGCGTATAAAGAACTTCGGCGAGAACACCTTTGCCGAGATGCTTGCCACTCTGGCACACTTGCATTTCAACGGCATGAAATCGCTCATCATAGACCTGCGCGGCAACCGTGGCGGCTACATGCATCCCTCCATACAGATGGCCAACGAGTTCCTGGACGAAGACCAACTTATCGTCTACACCGAAGGCAGCAAGGTGAAGCGCGAGGACTACAGGTCCAACGGACTCGGTTCGTTCAAGCATCTGCCTCTGGTGGTGCTTGTGGACGAGATGAGTGCCTCATCCAGTGAAATCTTTGCCGGTGCCATACAGGACAACGACCGCGGCACCATCATCGGCCGCCGCTCCTTCGGCAAGGGACTGGTTCAGCAACCCATGAAGTTCAACGACGGAAGCGAGGTGCGGCTGACCATAGCACGCTACCACACCCCCTCTGGCCGTTGCATACAGAAAGCCTACGAGAAGGGACATGGCGAGGACTATGAGAACGAACTCCTATTGCGCTACGAAAGGGGTGAGTTCTACGTGGAGGACTCCATACGCCAGGACGGTCCCCAATACCTTACCTCCATAGGCCGTACTGTTTTCGGAGGCGGAGGCATACGCCCTGACATCTTCATACCGGACGACAGCACCGGAGTGACTTCCTACTATAAGGAGGCTGCCTTCAGCGGACTGATAGCACAGTTCTGTTTCGAGGTGGTGGACCAGAACCGCGAAACGCTCAACGAACTGGAGACCATGGAGGACAAGGTGAAGTGGATGGACAGGCAGAACATGCTGGAGAGTTTCGCACGCTACGGACAGAAGCACGGATTGCCGCGCCGCAACCTCATGCTGCAGAAAAGCCGCCGACTCTTCATCCGCGCCATCTACTCGGGCATCATCTACAACAGCAGCGACATGAACGACTACCTGCGCTACCTCAACCAGGACGACCCCACCGTGCTGCGTGCCCTGGAGGTAATACGCGAGGGCAAGACCGTTCCTGCCAAACCCATAGAAACTGAAACAGAAGCAAAGGACAGCACATGCGTACAGTAATTCAACGTGTCACATCGGCCTCCGTAAGCATCGAAGGAGAGGTGGTGGGCCAGATTGGCAAGGGCATGATGCTCCTGCTGGGCATCTGCCCCGAGGACACCACGGCGGATGCCGACTGGCTGGTGGGCAAGATAAGCAAACTGCGCATCTTCGACGATGCCAACGGAGTGATGAACCTCAGCCTTATGGACATCGGCGGCGAGGCACTGGTAGTCAGTCAGTTCACACTGATGGCATCCTACCGCAAGGGCAACCGCCCGTCCTACATACATGCCGCATCGCCCGACGTGGCCATACCGCTCTACGAATACTTTGTCCGCCAACTGGGCATCGCCCTCGGACGCGACATCCCCACCGGCCGCTTCGGTGCCGACATGCAGGTGGCCCTGACCAACGACGGACCTGTAACCATAACCATGGATTCAAAGAACCCCGAATGAAGAAAAGGATTGTCATAATGGGAGCCACCTCCGGCATAGGTCTGGAAGTGGCTCGCCTGTTTCACAGAGAGGGACACCCCGTGGCCATAGCGGGACGGCGCCAAGAGAACCTGCAACGTATCTCCTCAGAACTTGGCAACTGCCCGTATGCTCAGATTGACGTCACCGCCCCCAATGCACCCGCCCTTCTGCAGGAACTCATCGGGCAACTTGGCGGAATGGACATCTATCTGCACGTAAGCGGTATAGGCAAGCAGAACCGCCAGTTGGACACCACCATAGAACTTTCCACCGTGGAAACAAACGCCATGGGCTTCACACGCATGATAAACCATGCATGGCACTACTTCCGCACACAGGGAGGCGGACACATTGCCGCCGTCACCTCCATTGCCGGAACAAAGGGTATGGGTGCCGCACCCTCATACTCCGCCACCAAGCGCTATTGCAACACCTACCTACAGGCCTTGGCACAACTGGCCGGCATGCAGGGACTTAAAATACGCTTCACCGACATACGCCCTGGCTTCGTGGACACCGAACTACTGTCCAAGGATTTCCACTATCCGATGCTCATGCAGACGGAAAAGGTGGCACATGCCATCGTCAGGGGCATCCTGGCACAAAAGCGTGTCATCACCATCGACTGGCGTTTCCGCATACTGGTCTTCCTTTGGCGCATGATACCGTCCTGCATCTGGGAAAGGCTGAAGGTCGGGTAGCCCCCATATACCTTATTATATATAGGCACATTATTATTCATCAACCCAACAAATAAATCTACAATCATGAAAAAGACCTTATTGTTTCTCATGTCCATGTGGGCAATGGTGGCCCAGGCACAAGTGTGGGGCGACATCCAGGTGATGTACGACTACGGCCACAACTTCGGAACCCTGACCACAGAAATCGGTCACAATCACAAGAGCGGCAATGGTTATGGCTTCGTGGATTTTGACTTCGGAGACAAGGCCAACAACGGCATGTACTGGGAGTATGGCTATAATTTCAACATAAAAAAGGAGTTTTATGCCCATGT
The DNA here is from genome assembly GCA_017503065.1 of Bacteroidaceae bacterium. The sequence goes on from JAFVTT010000028.1 coordinate 10,763, forward strand.
GGAATACAACGGAGGAGTTCTTTTCGATTCTGGCATCACCTACGCCCACGGTATTTTGTTGGGTGGCGCATACCAGAAGATGATAAAGAAAACATTCCTTCAGGCACAACTCATGTACCGTATGGACGTGGACTACATAGACGGCACCACCGGCCACGGTCTTCAGGGTACCGGCGTATGGAACACCTCCTTCTTCAAGGACAAGGTCTACTTCGGCGGTTATGTCGACCTCAACTACAAGGGAACTATCGACAAGTTCGAGTTCAGCACGGAGGTGCAACTGCTTTACTGCTTCGACCGCTTTGCCGCCGGTACGGAGGTGGAAATAGAGAACTACTTTGGAGACGTGAAGGTATCCCCAAAGATGATGCTGAAGGTGAATCTGTGATAACCGGGAAAAGCATTGTTTTACTCTCCCCTACAACAAGGGCTTGTTCTCATTGAGAACGGGCCCTTGTTGTCATTGAGGATACCCCACGTTGTCAGGGATGACAAATATCGGTCATCGGGGAGGTGTTTTGAATACCTGCGGGAGAATACATAAAAACTCCCCTATCATTGTCACCTTTTGCATGGATAAATCGTTATATTTGTGAGCATGTTCAAGAAAAAGATTCATTAACAAACAATAAAATCAAACATTATGGAAGACGTATTGAGAGAAGTTCTGCTGCCGATAAGCATTACGGTCGTCCTGCCCATCGTGATAGTATGGCTGAACATCAAGAGCAAGAAACACGAATCTGACAACAGGACAGGAGTGCTGCTGGCGGCAATAGAGAAGAATTCCGACGTGGACATAGAGGAACTGATGCGGAAAATGAACATGCAGGACAAGTCGCATACCACACTGAAGGAGAGGCTGCTGAAGAAACTTCTGTGGGGAAGTATAGTCACAGCCGTTGGTACAGGTCTGCTGGGTTACGCCCTGTATATGGATTTCCTGGGAGGCATGCAAACCACCACATTACAAGAATGGTACCTGTTTGGCGGCGTGACACTGCTCATCGGACTGGCCATCCTGCTTGTCTTCTTCATCAGCAAGAGGATGCTGGCAAAGGAACTGGAGATGGAAAGCGAGAAGCAGCGTGACTGACGGTGAAACATGAACAGAGAGGAGTTCATAGCACACATCAGAGGCGAGCAGGAACAACTGAGGCGTTTCCTGCTTGCCCTCTGCCTTGGCAACCGCGACGAGGCCGACGACATAGCGCAGGAAAGCCTTGTCAAGGCCTACCTTTCCTCCAGCGGCTATCAGGACAAGGGGAAGTTCACCTCGTGGCTCTACAGGATTGCCCACCACACTTTCCTTGACCACATGAAGAACCGCAAAAGCCTGCAACCGCTGGACACGGCATACGACATGGCGGACTCTTCCATGCCTGCCGACCGTTCTTTCCGATACCAGGAACTATATGCCGCACTGGACACCTTGCCGCCCAAGGAGCGCTCCTCCATACTGCTCTTCTACATAAAGGGCTACTCGGTGAAGGAAATCTGCCAGATAACGGACAGCAGCGAGGATGCCGTAAAGAAGCAACTTTCACGTGGACGCGAACATCTAAAAACGAAACTGAAACGATGACAGACAAGGACAAGACTTTAGAACAGATATTCGGCGACTTCACCCCCGATCTGGGCAATGGAGATGCCTTCATGGCACGCCTGGACAGGAAACTGGATGCCGTGGAGTTCATCAAGGCAAGGCAGGAGAAGCAACTCCGCCAGTACCGCTATGCCGTGATGGCCGCCTTTGTGCTTGGAGTGGCGGTGAGCGGAGTGATGTTTGCCATCATCCTTAGCGAACCGGCCGACCTGCCTACATTCTCATTCGGCATAGAGTCCCTGCCCTTCCTGCTTCTGGAGGAGAACAGCCGCATGCTCTCCCTGACGGGCCTTGCCATGCTGATGAGTGCCGGCATCATCGTCATAGTGAACATGTGGCAGGAACTGGCAAGCATGAAGGATATGCATGTAGGAGAAGCAGAAGCTTCAACTTAACCCCAAATCGGTCAATAGACAGTTATGTGCTAACAGAGTCTATCATTATCGTAACGCTAATGACCGATTTGGGTTAATTGGTAGTGCATCAATGTACCACCTTCAGGCCTACCACCGAGGCAATGAGGGTGAAGATGAAAATCATGCGCCATAGGGTGACCGGTTCCTTGAATACCAGTATGCCTATGAGCACAGTGCCTACTGCCCCGATGCCTGTCCAGATGGGGTAGGCCGTGCCTATGGGAATGGCCTTGATGGCTTTGGCCAGAAACACCATGCTGAGAATGTAGAACAACACAAAGGCAGCATACCATAGCATCTGCGCTTTGCCTGCGGCAATGTTCGCCTTGCCCAGGCAGAAGGTGAAACTACATTCGAAAATGCCTGCCAGAATCAGGATAATCCAGTGCATTGGGGGGGCGCGGTACTAAAATACTATGGTATTGGGGTTTACCTCCACAACTTCTCCGTGTGGACAAGCAATCAGCGTGAAACCTTCCTTCTTGGCTCTGCTGACAAGACGTTGCTGGGCCAGGATGATGCCGCTTTCTATTGTCATGCGCAGGCGTCGGATTTCATCCTCGTTGGGATATCCTTCAAATGCCATGCGTGCCTTTTCGCGCTCCGTGGGGGACACGAGTTCGCGAATTTCCTGTATAATATTCTTATTCATCTGTCTTCTCCTTTTTGTCCTCTGCGTCTGCGGGCGCACCATACATTTTCTTCATTTCCTCAAATCGTAGGGCTTCGGTAACTTCCAGACGTTCGCCCTTGCGCCATCCGCTGGCTATGCGCTGGGTGGGGCATGTGTTGTTGTCGTAGAGCGACCAGAAGTCCACCACGGGCATATAGAGTTGGAAGAAGTTCTTCAGACCGGCTTCGTATCTGCGGTAGATGACGTCCAGAGGTATGTTGTGTCCTCCCTGGCTCACGCGTCGTGCCACACGCTTTACAGCCTGATCGGGTGTGGGCAGGGAGAAGAAGAGCAGGGTAACGAAGTATCCTACGCTTTGTGCTTTCTTGATGAGTTTGATGTAGGAGCGTGTGGCCAAAGTGGTCTCGAAGGCGAAGTCCTGTCCGTCCTTCATCAGTTGCAGCACGCGCTCGATCATGAGTCGTCCGGCCTGTATGGCGGCGCCTTCGGGGTTGAAGGGTGAAAGGCCGCGTGCTATTTCGTCGGCATTGACAAACTCGCGGCATCCCAGCATTTCAGGCAGGACGGTGTAACTGGCCGTGGTTTTGCCGGCTCCGTTGCAACCTGCAATGATATAAAGGTTTTTCATAGGTTGAGGTGGTATATAGGTTATTTCTTGTTACGTTTCTTGTTTGTGGCCGTTATTCCCAACAGGTCGGGACGGCGTGCTTTGGTTCGCTTGAGGGATTGTTCCAGTTCCCATTCCTTTATTTTTGCTTCGTGTCCGGATAGGAGAATGTCGGGCACAGCCCCCCAGTCCTTGTACTCTCGCGGCCGCGTGTAGACGGGTGCTTCCAGCAGGTTGTCCTGAAACGAGTCGGACAGGGCCGACTGCTCGTCGCCTATGACTCCGGGGATTATGCGCACTATGGCATCGGTCATTACGGCTGCCGCCAGTTCTCCGCCCGTCAGCACATAGTCGCCGATGGACACCTCGCGGGTGATGAGCCGCTCGCGGATGCGATAGTCAATGCCCTTGTAGTGTCCGCACAGGATGATGATGTTCTCCTTCAGGGAGAGTTCGTTGGCCATGGGTTGGTCAAACTGTTCTCCGTCGGGTGCCGTGAAGATTATTTCGTCGTAGTGGCGCTCGCTCATCAGTTTGGAGATGCACAGGTCCACGGGTTCGCACTGGATGACCATACCGGCCGAACCGCCGAAAGGGTAGTCGTCCACACGGCGCCAGCGGTTGGTGGAGTAGTCGCGCAGATTGTGGACATGGATTTCCACCAGTCTTTTCTTCTGGCCACGTCCAACGATGCTTTCCTCGGTGAAGGGAAGCACCAGTTCGGGGCATACGGTAATGATGTCTATTCTCATAGTTGAGGGCAAAGTTACGAATAAGCGAGCGAAATACAAAATAAAGTCCCTTTAATTTTGAATTTCCGAGTGAAAGTAACTAAGAGCAATGCTCAAAGTTACGAATAAGCGAGCGAAGTACAAAATAAAGTTTGTTTTATTTTGGATTTACCGGGCGAAAGTAACTTAGAAACGCAGTTTCAAAGTGACGCATTTATAGGGATAAAAGTAAGAAAAAGCCCTTTCTAATGACGGAAAACGGGACTTTTGCCTTGTTTCGTGCTTTTTTTTGCTACCTTTGCATTATGCAGAAGAGTAGGATTGCCATAGTTGGAGCCGGTGCGGCGGGATGTTTTGCCGCGCAAAGGATACAGGAATTGTGTCCCGATGTGGCGGTGGTGCTTTTTGAGGCCCAGGACCGCCCGCTGAAGAAGGTTGCCATAACTGGCGGTGGCCGTTGCAACCTTACCAACTCGTTCCAGCAGGTAACAGACTTGCGCGAGGTGTACCCCAGAGGCCATCAGTTGATGAAGCGCCTCATGCACTCGTGGAACCAGTGGGACACCATGTCGTGGTTTGAGGAGAGGGGCGTGCGCCTCGTCACCCAGGAGGACGAGTGTGTCTTCCCCCAAAGCCAAAGGGCCATGGAGATTGTTGGAGTGCTGCGCCATGGGCTCGACATCCGTTGCGGGCACAGGGTAGGGTTGGACGACCTGCAGGGCTATGATGCCATAGTGGTCACCACGGGAGGTTCACGCAATTTCTCGTGGCTGGAGTCCACTGGTGTCGAGATTGTGCCCCCTGTCCCCTCGCTCTTCCCCCTGCGTCTGGAACCCAGCGGACTGGAGCAGTTGAGCGGAGCCTTGGTGGAGGACAGCGTGGCCGCTATTGCCGGTACAAAGTTGCGTGCCCAGGGCATAACCCTCATCACGCACAACGGCGTTTCGGGCCCGTGCATCCTTCGTCTTTCCTCCTATGCCGCGCGTCATCTGTCGGAACAATCCTATCAGGCACCCCTGGTGATGAACTGGTTGGGCGATACCACCGAGGCCGAGGCTCAGGACCTTCTGCACACCATGGCCAGGGAGAACGTGCAGAAACTTGTATGCAACACGCATCCCGGGCAACTTACATCCCGCCATTGGGAGTTTCTTGTATCCCGTGCAGGGATAGGGCGGGAAGTCAGATGGAGTGGGGTGGGGCGCAAGCAGATGAACCGCCTGGCCAGTGTGCTCACTTCCGACAGGTATCAGATTACTGGCCGTGTGCCCCACAAGGAGGAGTTCGTTACGGCCGGAGGAGTAAGTCTGCGCAGTGTCGACTCCAACACCCTGGAGTGCAAAAGCCGGCCGGGACTGTACTTTGCCGGCGAGGTGCTGGATGTGGACGGCGTTACAGGCGGTTTCAACCTTCAGGCGGCATGGACAATGGCAGACGCCGTGGCGCGTGCCGTGGCAGATCGTTTCAACGGATAAAACAACTTGCTATGATAACAAGGATAACAGATATGGATGACCCAAGGGTGCAGGTGTTCAGCCGCCTCACAGAGGCACAGTTGCGCAACCGCCTCGACCCTTCGCGTGGAGTGTTCATTGCCGAAAGTCCCAAGGTGATACGTGTGGCACTGGATGCGGGCTACATGCCTTTGTCGTTGCTATGCGAAGAAAGGCACATCCATGGCGATGCCAGTGACATCGTGGCACGCTTGCAGGAACAGGGGGCGGAGATATATACCGGCAGCCGTGAACTTCTGGCAAGCCTGACCGGCTACACCCTTACCCGAGGTGTCCTGTGTGCCATGCGCCGCCCTGCGGAATCTCCGCTGGAACAGGTGCTTGACAAGGTGCATCGTGTGGTTGTTATAGACGGTGTGGTGGATGCCACCAACATAGGTGCCATCTTCCGTAGCGCTGCGGCCCTGGGCATGGATGCCGTGCTGGTGACGCGTTCCAGTTGCGATCCCTGGAACCGGCGTGCCATACGTGTGTCCATGGGCAGTGTGTTCCTTGTACCCTGGACATGGCTGGAGGACTACTCGCAACTGCGCGAACTGGGTTTTGCCACCTGTGCCATGGCCCTGGAGGACAGAAGTATAGGCATAGACGACCCCATCCTGCATGCCCAGGACCGGCTGGCCATCATCATGGGTACGGAGGGCGAAGGTCTGCCCGACGAGACCATAAAGGCCGCCGACTATGTGGTAAAGATTCCCATGGCCCACGGTGTGGATTCGCTGAATGTGGCGGCCGCAGCAAGCGTGGCGTTCTGGGAACTGAGAAAGAGAGGGTGAACGTTGAGTACTCTGAGTACTCTGATTACTCTGAATACTCCGAGTACTCTGAATAACTCCGATTACTCCGAAAACCTTTAATTATGAAGAACAGTTTTCTGTTTTCACCTTTCACTTTTCCGTTTTTACTGGCCCTTGATGTGGACGGCACCCTTGCCAGGCCTGACGGAACAATATCCCGGCGCACGGTGAATGTCGTTAAAGCACTCCAACGCTCGGGGGCAGTACTGTGCATAGCCTCGGGGCGCCCTCCCTTGGGCATACGTCCTGTGGCAGAACTCTTGGGCATGGACGAGTTCGGGGGATATATAATAGGTTATAATGGCGGTGTGCTGATGGATTACTCTACCGGCAAGGTGCTGTATACTGCCAGTTTGCCAGACGAAGCACTGCCTGTGGTGGTGGAGTGCGGTCGTCGTCCCGGTCATACCATGCTTACCTATGTTGGCGACGAAATATGTACCGAGAACGCTTCCGACCCTTTTGTGCAGGTGTCGCACCGGCGCAATGGCATGCCGGTTCGCGAGGTTACGGACTTCATGGATCTGCCACGTCCGTTGCCCAAGTGCATCATCACAGGCGACCCATGCGAAATGCCATCTTTGCAACGCGAGGTTTCTGCCCGTCTCTATGGCATTGCCGATGCCTATCTCACCGAGGCCTATTTTCTGGAAGTCGTGCGCCGTGGCATAGACAAGGCAGATGCTCTTTCGCGCCTGCTTGACCATCTTGGATTTACTCACCACAATCTCATTGCTGCCGGCGACGGTCACAACGATATGGGCATGATACGCCTTGCCTCCCTTGGCATAGCAATGGCCAATGCCCATCCCGATGTCCGTCAGGTGGCCGATGTTGTCGCTCCACCAGCAGCAGAGGATGGTCTTGCACAGGTGTTGGAGGGAAAGACCCACCCCCAACCCTCCCTGAATGACGGACCCCCTCAATCCCCCTGCAGGGGGACGAGCGAAGCGGAGGGGGTGGATTTTAACGAACGGAAAGGTGAAAAGTGAAAACTATCCACTCCCTACTGGCTTCACCTCTGCGCTCTCTTCGCGCGAAGCTGCGACACTCCAGCGCCAGCGTAACAGGACAGGAATCTTTGCGCTCTCTGCGTTCTTTGCGTGAGGAAATGATGTCCGTGTGATGATTTATATATTTCACGCAAAGACCGCAAAGAACGCAGAGTTTTTCATTTTATACCACGCTGGCGCTGGAGAGGTCGCAAGCTACGCTACGACAGGAGAACGCAGAGGCTGGACGATTCATCCACCCCCTCCGCTTCGCTCGTCCCACCTGTCTCAGGGGGACAGTCAGTTACAACAGCTAATGCTATCATCTGCTCTCCCCCCTCACAGGGTTGGGTTGGTCTTCCATTCTGAGGGGACTGATGGGGGGGGAGTGTTTGAGAGTTTTTTTTGTAGTTAAGGCCTTTTATTTGTGCTAAATACTTGTGTATATGATAAAAAGTATATACCTTTGCGTCGCAAAAAGCCTAATCTGACAACAAATTCATGCTAACAAATCGTCACACCACCACAAAAATAGCCACCAAATTCCTTGGTGGTTCCGATATTTTTGTTAGCAAGCAAGCAAGCAAGCCCTTATAGTAGACTTTGTTGCTCGAGCAGTTCGCTCGGGCGTATCTTTTAGCTCATCCTCCTTGGAATGCGTAAAGCGTTCCAAGGAGGATGAGCTGCTATATAGCCTCTGCTGATATTACACCTTATTTATATATATAAGAACAGACAATAATCAAATCAATAATAAATCAAAACAATTTAAACAATGAAAAAACTTTTACTTTCTTTAGTTGCTCTGCTGGCCACTCTGGGGGCATGGGCACAGACAGTCGAGATTGTTGTTTCAACTTCGACGAGTGCTCCTGAACATCAATATGAGATTAAGAGCGCAAATAATTTGTGGATGACGGCTTATACCTCTCCATCAAACACAATGCCTGGCCGTTTCGCTTTTTTTGGTGGCACAGATGCTGCTTATAAAATCTACAGCGTTGACAAAAAACAATGGGTTTCCTATACGCAATCTGACAGTTACAACGCAGGTACAGGTAAAGCTAAGTTTGTAGACAGTCAAGAAGATGCAATGTCCTGGAATGTGACTAAAGTAGGAGACTATTATCAGTTTGCCCCTTACAAAACAGATGGTACTGTAGCTTCTATATATTGGAACTGGCATGGAGGCGTAAGCTCTAATCCTGTAAATAACACATCGGTGACAATTGGTTTTTATACAAAGGGGGCTATTGCTGGCAATACTGGTGACAACGGTAGTCGCTGGACACTTTCCAACGCAGTATCTGCAGACGAAGAGGCATATTTAGCTGCAAAAGGATTGCTGGGCACTGGCATCGGTTATCCGAACACCACAAGTGAGGCTTATGCAGCACTTAATGCTTTGACAGAGAATTCAACAGCTAAGGCCGTAGAACTCGCCAAGAACGCTTATCTGAATTGCACCGATATCGAAATGCCTGTAGATGGGGGGGTATACCAATTCACATTTGTTGATAATAAGGGCAGTAAAGAGTTTAAGATGTCAGCCAATGGCAACACATTGTCTGCAAATGGCGGAACCTCCAGCAACTTCTATTGCCGTAAATATACCAATGTAAATGATGAAGTTCGTTATGCCTTCATCAGTATGGATGGTAAGTTCTTGGCTTATAATACTTTGACAGACAACTATATCATCCATAAGTCAGGAGAAGTCACTACGGAACGTTTGCTAAATGATTTTGCCATTGAAGCGATGGCACTAAAAAGTAACGGATATATTACATCAGGTCAGGAGCAACGCGTAGGTCTGCTTTGTGCAACATGCCCTGACCGCGGCGAAACTAATACTGACAATGGTTGTCTCATAGTGAAAATAAGTGATGGTACATTTAACAACTCCAGTTCACCATACGATAATGGCTCTTACACTTCTGCCATCAAGATGGTCGCTGTACAGGATGCTGAGATTACTGATGCGGTTCGCATTTCCTCTAGTACTATTGACGCAATTATTAATGGTAAGAAAAGGATTGGAGAAGGTTTAGGTTTGTACACCTATACCTATGGTGAAAATACAGGTAATGATTTTGCGACTTTTGAGTCTCTGGTTAGAGCAACAACAAGTGTGATTGAAGCAGGAGACTATTCTTTTGCAATAAACCTCCCAGAACAAGGCAACTTCTACAGATTAAAGAATAATGCAAGCAGTTGGTATGCTTCATCAGACTTGCGCACAGGTGAGACGAGTCATCAAAATAAACTGTACATGAAGGAAGATGGTACAACAGCCAGCACAATTTGGTATTTGACAGCAGACTACAAACTATTGTCATTTACAAAAGGACAATATCTTGCCGATATGAACAGTGATTGGGCCTTTGAGACTGTAGGTAGCGAAGGTAATGTTGTCAGTTTCAAAGAATCTGCAATTGTCGGCAAGTATCAGATACTTCCTTCAAGCGGTCGCGCCCTTTATGGAGACAAAGTAAGAGTTGATGCGGCTCCTTCTAGCAATAATTCAGGAAATTATGCGTGGATTATTGAAGAGGTAACAACACTCCCCGTAACAATCACCTCTGCAGGTTATGCTACCTTCTACTGCCCCGTTGCTGTTAGTCTGCCTGCAGAAGGTTTGAAGGCATATTATGTTTCAAGCACAACAAATGACAAGGCCCAGATGACAGAGATAACAGGTGTGATTCCTGCAAACACAGGCGTTATCCTGCAGGGCGAAGCAAACACATACAACCTGACTATCGGTGGCGAGGCTGCTGACGTTGAGAGCAAGTTGAACGGAACAGTTGCGTCTGAATATATCAGCACACCATCTTATGTTCTCTCTGCACAGGGTACACCCGCAGTTGTAGGTTTCTACAAGGCTATCATGAACCAGCAGGATAACACCTCGTTCCTGAACAACGGTTTCAAGGCCTACCTGCCTGCAAGTGCTGTTCCTGCAGGTGCCCGTTTCCTGAGTTTCGACTTCGGCACCGAGACCGGCATTGAGAGCATTGAAGGTGAAAACGGAAATGTGAAAGCTGAGATCTACGACCTGGCAGGCCGTCGCGTTCAGAACGCACAGAAGGGTTTGTATATCGTTAACGGTAAGAAAGTGATTAAGTAATTTGCCAATGGTAGGGACACGGCATGCCGTGTCCGCCAAAGGTAATAATATCAACATGTATGCGGACACGGCGTGCCGTGTCCCTACAGGCAAAAACAAACATAAAAATATGAAGAAGACATATATCACTCCCTCTGTGGAGACAATAAAGGTAAGTGCCGTGAACATGATGGCTACGAGTTTGCAGATTAGCAATACAGAGGTTGATACTGTTTCCGAACAGCTTGGCCGTGAGGACAATGGTCCTTCTGCTCCCGGTGTTTGGGACAGCGAATGGTAATATATCAAACCGCCGGGGTACGAACCCCGGCGGTTTTGTTTCAAGTTTCAGGTTTCAAGTTTCAGGTTTGAGGTTTCAGGTTTGAGGTTTCGGGTTACAAGTTTCAAGTTTCAAGTTTCAGGTTTCAAGTTTCAGGTTTGAGGTTTCAGGTTTGAGGTTTCGGGTTACAAGTTTCAAGTTTCAAGTTTCAGGTTTCAAATTTGAGGTTTGAGGTTTCAGGTTTAGACTGGGAATCTTTGTGCTCTCTGCGCCCTCTGCGTGAGAAAGGTTAGCAGGCGTGTGTGGCGAACGGAAAAGGGAAATAGGAAAACTGGAAGGGTGGCGGTCGTGGCGTTTTTTTATGAAATACGCCAATATGTTTGTCTGTTCAGAATATAAATAGTATCTTTGTAATAGGATTTTACCTTATAATATTATGAAAATACTGTGTAGACTCTTTTTTTCTGCCTTGCTCCTGTCTGTTTGCATACAGGATGTCCTTGCCTGGGGGCAAAAGGGGCATGACGTGACGTGTGAAATAGCCGAGCGCCATTTGAACTGCAAGGCCAGAAGGGCGGTGAAGAAACTGCTGGAGGGCAAGAGCATGGTGTATTGGAGCAACTGGCTGGACAATGCAAGCCATACGCCGGAGTATGCCTATACCAAGACATGGCACTACAAGAATATAGATGCCGGTGTCCGTTTCGAAGATGCCGAACTGGAACCAAAGGGAGATGTGGTTACTGCCATTTACAGGCAGATAGAGGTGCTTTCCGACAAGAAGGCGCCAACGGACGACAAGCGCGTGGCATTGAGAATGCTTGTGCATCTGGTGGGAGACCTGCATCAGCCCATGCACATGGGACACAAGTCGGACCTGGGCGGCAACCAATGGATGGTGTCTTTCTTCGGCAGTGAGAAGAACCTGCATGGCATTTGGGATACCGATGTGCTGGAAAGAGGACATAAATGGAGCTACGAGGAATGGGCTACTGAAATAGACTGTGTGAACAGGGCCGAGAGAAAGGCCATTTGCCGTGGCACAATAGAAGATTGGGCACGCGAGACATTTGCTGTGGCCACCGATGTCTATGATTCCACCCCCCAACAGTCAAAGTTGTCCTACGACTATCTGGCACAGTGGACACCAGTGGTGGAGCAGCAGTTGCTTCGTGGCGGACTGAGACTGGCATATTTGTTGAACAAGATATTGTAGTTTGTTTAAGGTTTCAGGTTTCAAGTTTAAGGTTTCAAGTTTAAGGTTTAAGGTACATAGTAATCCGCCCTGACGAAACCAGTAACCAGTAACCTGGCACTTGAAACCTTAAACTAGAAACCTTAAACTTGACACTTGAAACCAGAAACTTGAAACCTTGAAACCAACTATACTACAATGAATAAAGAAGAATTGATGCTGGTACGCATCACTGGAGTTGACCGTCCGGGACTTACGGCAGAGATAATGGACATCCTTTCCGGTCATGATGTTCATATTCAGGATATAGGTCAGGCGGTGATACATGCCACTTTGAGTCTGGGTATACTGATCAGGGTGGACGAGGAACGCAGTGGCCGGGTGATGAAGGAACTTCTGTTCAAGACCAGCGAGATGGGCTTTAACATCAAGTTTGCACCTGTCACCATGGAGGAATATGAAGCCTGGGTGTCCCGCCAGGGCAAGAACCGCTACATCCTCACTATACTGGGCCGTCGCCTTGAGGCACGCCAGATAGGTGCCGTTACCCATCTGGTGGTGAAACAGGGTCTGAATATCGATGCTGTACGACGCATGTCGGGCCGTCAGAGCATCGAGCGTCCGGCAGAGAAGACCAGGGCATGCATACAGTTTTCCCTGCGCGGTACTCCGCACGACAGGGAGCAGATGCAGGCAGACCTGTTGCGCCTGTCCGCCGAGATGGAGATAGACTGTTCGTTCCAGCGCGACAATATGTACCGCAGAATGCGCCGCCTGATATGCTTCGATATGGATTCCACCCTCATTCAGGCCGAGGTAATAGACGAACTGGCACGCCGTCATGGCGTATATGACGAGGTGGCTGCCATCACGGAACAGGCCATGCGCGGAGAGTTGGACTTCCGCGAGTCCTTCAAGCGCAGATGCCAGTTGCTCAAGGGTCTTGACGTCAGTGTGATGCAGGACATAGCGGAGAAGCTGCCCTTTACGGAAGGAGTGGACAGGCTTATGTATGTACTGAAGAGTTACGGTTACAAGATAGCCATCCTGTCAGGCGGCTTCACCTTCTTCGGCGAGTACATACAGAAGAAATACGGTATTGACTACGTGTATGCCAACGAACTGGAGGTGGACGAGACAGGGCACCTGACCGGAAACTACGTTGGCGAGGTGGTGGACGGAAAGCGCAAGGCAGAACTGCTCCGTCTGATAGCACAGGTGGAAAAGGTGGACATGGAGCAGACCATTGCCGTGGGCGATGGTGCCAATGACCTGCCCATGCTTGCCGCCGCAGGTTTGGGAATAGCCTTCCACGCCAAACCACGTGTGGTGGCCAATGCGCGCCAGTCTATCAATACCATAGGTTTGGACGGTGTACTGTATTTCCTGGGCTTCAAGGACAGTTATCTTGATGCCAAGGCACAGTGAACACCCCAATTTATCATTACTGACCGTTCGCCGAATCATTACCGATGGTTCGGCGAACGATTACTGATGGTTCGGCGAACGATTACTGATGGTTCGGCGAACGATTACTGATGACAAATTCATGCTGTCGGTAATCTGCGGTTTGGCAGTTTGTAATCACAATGCAATGGTGTCGCGCATCAGGCTGATGTCGTCGGCACTGAGCCCGAGACCTATCAAGGTGTCGCGGTCGTTGTCGAAGGCGCGGAGTTCGTCCTTGTGTACGGACAGGTATTTGTGGTAAAGTTTTGATGCCTCCACGGGGTCACCGTTCAGCCAGGCGCAGTGGCCGGCATTCAGCAGGTCCTCCCAACTGGGCCCCCCCTCCCATTCCATCAGCTTCTGGTAGTAGCGTTTGGCACGTGCCATGTTGCCCGTCATCATGGAACACCATGCTATGGCGCGGGCAGAACCATGCAGGTAGTTCTCCGTTACTTCCAGGTGGAAGAAGCGTTGCAGTGCTTCTTCGTAGCGTTTCTCCTGTATAAGTCCCAGTCCCACTTCCTGCACCATGCGCATGTTGTCGGGATGTCTTTTCTCCAGTTCCATGAGGCATTCCAGACGTTCGGTGCTCTCGCCAATGTACTTGTCGCAATGTGCCAGCAGTTCCAGTGCCTCGTCGGTCTGTCCGTTGCGGTGCATCCACGAGCGAAGGTATGTGGCCGGGTGGCTGTAGAAAGAGTTCTTGATGAACAGCTTGGCGCTCTCCCAAAGGAACTTGTCCGTTATCATGGGTGCAAGTATGCTGTGGTCGCTGAGGAAGGGACCGAGGCGGAAGGGGTTTACGGTCTGGTCTTTCCACAGGGAGAACTGGAAGAAACGGAACAGAGTCTGGAACGTGTAGCGGTATGCGTTCCTTTCACGTTCGTTGTGAAGGTGGATTTTCATCTCCTCCTCCGATAGTTTGTCAAGCACCTGTTGCGGAATCTGCCTGGTAAGGGAGTCTGCCGCGGCAATCTTGTCTACAACGGAGGCAAAGGCATATTTGTCGAGGTCGCACATCTCGGCATGCCCGAACAGGGTTTCCGCTATCTTCTTCCTGTCGCCGAGGCTCTGCAAATGGGGGTGGTTGATGTCGAAGTCCATGAACCAGTTCTTCAGTTCCTTGAAGAACTCCACTCTGTGCAGGGTAGCGAAGTTGCCTATATTCATGTCTATGCCGTCCTGCATCATGCTGTTCAGTTTCTGCGCGAAGGACATCATACGCTTGTTGCCCTCCTCGGCAATTTCCATGCGTATGTCCTCGTCGTCCTCCATGCCCAGCTTTTCACGCATGATCTGCTGCTCCTTGTGTATCTTGTCCAAGACCTCTTCATGCAGTTTCTTCTGCATCTTCAGGCCAGTGATGGAGGTGAGCAGGAATTTCTGTACCTCTATGAACTCCTCCTTCAGTTGCTCGTTTTCCGCCCATTGTGTGAAGGCATCTGTAAAGAATTCTGGTAACTTGTCTCCGTATCTGATTACCATCAGTATGGCACCGCTCAGGGCAACGGCACGAATCTGCCGCTCCTCGTGTTCCACCCATTTCATCAGCATCTTTGTCTGCAGTTCGGGGAAAAACGAACTGTCTTTTCCGTCCCACATCCAAATGTTCATGAATGTTACAAGGGCGGCATACTTCGATGGCTTGCCATTGCGGACGTGCCAATCTATAAAAAGGTATGACAGTAATACGGAAAGTGGCATAGGACGCTGACAGGAGGGTGTGTTATGTTGTAGTGGTGTCTGTTGTCTGTTTCAGAGCCTCGAGGTAGACTTTCTTCAAGAGCAAGGCCTGCCTTTGGCGAATGGAGTCGTTCTGTGCATCGGGGCTGATGAAGAAGCCCATGCCGCTGACAATAGTATCCCTGAGGGTATGGTGCCCAAGGGTGATGAGAGAATCTGCCCAGGGCTGGGGCAGGATGGCGGCATCTATAAGGCCGTCCTTCACCATGCTGAATCTTATGGGAAGGCTGTTGACCTGTGCATGGTACACGTCCATCTCCTCTATGCCGGTGGAATCGGTAATCCCGTTCATCCATCTCTCCAGTTGGCTCCAGCGCGTAAGGCCTACCATATTGGTCTTCAGGTCTGTGATGTCTGCTATTCCCTTGTCCTTGTTGGCGATAAGTTTCAGGCCTACGGGTATAGGCAGTAACATTTCAGGACGAACGGAGTCCGCCAGAATACGGCAGATGCGCAGGGAGTCCTCGAAATAGACATGCGCCATGTCCGAAAGTACGGCGGTGTCTATGTCCATCATGGCATCGTAGGGCACCAGTTCCATGTCCAATCCCATACGTGCCGCCAGTCCGCTTTCCTGTGCATGGCGAAGTACGTGGCATTCCTTTACCGGAAGTATGGCGATACGCAAGGATAGGGAATCCTGTGTTTCGGAGCCGTCAGAGAAGAATAGGGTGGTGGTGTCCTTACCTTCCCTGCATGAAGAGAATGTAAGGATGGCGGTGCAGATTACGGTATGGATGAAAAGTCTTGTGATGCGAAGCATGAGGGATGGGTGTGCGCAGTATGCGCTCTGTATTTGCCTTGTTTTGAAAAACGAGGGACGCACTGGATGCACGTCCCTCGCCTGATATAGATGTATCTCGGTTTTCGTGTCTTCTGATTATCCCTTGATAGCGGCTACGCCGGGGAGAACCTTACCTTCGATAGCTTCCAGAAGAGCGCCGCCACCGGTAGAGATGTAAGATACCTTGTCGGCCAGACCGAACTTGTTCACGCAAGCTACAGAGTCACCGCCACCGATCAGAGAGAATGCACCCTCGGCAGTTGCCTCGGCAATGGCGTTGCCGATAGCGCGTGAACCACCGGTGAAGGTCTCCATCTCGAATACGCCGGCAGGACCGTTCCACAGGATGGTCTTGCAACCCTTGATGGCCTCGGCAAACAGTTTCTGAGCCTCGGGACCTGCATCCAGACCTTCCCAGCCCTCGGGAATCTCGTTAGAGGGGCATACCTGAGTGTTGCAGTCGTTCTTGAAGTCGTCGCCACAGAGAGCATCGGGAGCCATAACCAGCTCAACACCGTTCTTCTTGGCCAGTTCCTCAACGCCGAGAGCCACATCCAGCTTGTCCAGCTCGCAGATAGAGTTACCTACGTTGCCGCCGTGAGCCTTTACGAAGGTATAGGTCATGCCACCGCAGAGGATGAGCTTGTCCACCTTGCCCAGCAGGTTCTCGATGATGCCGATCTTTGAAGAAACCTTGGAACCACCCATGATGGCGATGAAGGGACGCTTTATGTTTGACAGAACGTTGTCAACAGCCTCAACTTCCTTCTCCATCAGGTAACCCAGCATCTTGTTGTCAGCGTCGAAATAGTCGGCGATGACAGCAGTAGAAGCGTGCTTGCGGTGAGCGGTACCGAATGCATCCATTACGTAGCAGTCGGCATAACTTGCCAGAGTCTTGGCGAACTCAGCCTGACGGCCCTTCATTTCCTTCTTGGCAGCGTCGAACTCGGGAGTACCCTTCTCAACACCTACGGGCTTGCCTTCCTCCTCGGGATAGTAGCGCAGGTTCTCCAGCAATAGAGCCTCGCCCATCTTCAGGGCAGCGGCAGCGTCGGCAGCCTTGGCGCAGTCCTCGGCGAATGCAACGGGGCAACCCAGAGCAGCCTCAACGGCAGCACGGATCTGACCCAGAGAGAGCTTGGGGTTAACCTTGCCCTTGGGCTTGCCCATGTGGCTCATGATGATGGCAGCACCGCCATCGGCGATAACCTTCTTCAGAGTGGGGAGCGCACCGCGGATACGGGTATCGTCGGTGATGTTACCATTCTCGTCCAGGGGTACATTGAAGTCTACACGAACGATTGCCTTCTTGCCGGCAAAGTTGTACTGATTGATTGTCATAACTTGAATGTTTATTTGTTTGTTGTTAAACGAAATTGCATACAAAGTTACCTAAAAGGATTTACATCTGCAAACCTTTTGAAGAGAAATGTTTGCAAATGGTGGTTAAACCGCACTTTTCACAATGCGGTGTGCGTGATTGGCATACATACCTGCCGTGCAATATGAGCCAATGGTGGGCCAATGGGATTATTTCTTCTGGAATGTGGCCAGTCAACTGCTTCTCTACGGACAGAGGTGTAGTACACGTCTTCGTGACCAGTCCTATCCTATGGCTGACTCTGAACACGTGGGTATCCACTGCCATGCGTGCCTTCTGGAAGATGACTGCCTGTATGACGTTTGCCGTCTTGCGCCCCACGCCGGGCAGTTTCTCCAGTTCCTCGCCGGTGGACGGTACGATGCCCCCGTAATCTCTGACGAGCATCTGCGCCATGCCTACAAGGTGCTTTGCCTTGTTGTTGGGGTAGGACACACTCCTTATATATTTATATATAATGTCGGGAGTTGCCTGTGCCATGGCCTCGGGGGTGGGGTAGTCCCGGAAGAGAGGCGGTGTTATCTGGTTGATGCGCTTGTCCGTGCACTGTGCGCTGAGTATGACGGCAACCAGCAGTTCGAAGGGCGTACTGTAGTCCAGTTCCGATTCCGCCACGGGCATCGTCTCCTGAAAGTATCGGATGAGAAAATCGTATCTGTCCTTAGTCTTCATGGCAGAGGAAATTTACAAGTCTTTCTATAGCCCTTTGGCACACGGGGCAGAAGTCCGGGGCCTGGTTGGTGTGCATGCGGCAATCCTGTGCGGGGCGGTACACACCCTTGGACTGGTAACCGCCACCTTCGTAGACACCCACCTTGGTGTATCTGTCCTTTCCATCGGCCTCTGTCGGAATCTTGGTCCCTGCCGGAAGCATGTCCTTCCACTTGCTGCCGAAGTCGGTAAGGGTGGTCAGATTCTGTTCCCATGGCTCTATGCCGGCAGGATATATGGTCACGTACTGGTCGTCATAGAAATATTCGTCCGCCAGCCCGGCAAAGGAATGTCCGAACTCATGCACTATAACCGATTTGTAGGCAGGGCCTCGTGAAGCGCTCAGCATGTAGTTGTTGTATATTCCTCCGCCACCGTACTCGTCGGTGTTGGCAAGGATGACGATACTTTCGCATGGTATACCGTCCAGGATGTCATAAAGTTTCTTGATGTTGGAGGTGGTAAGGTAGCGTTCGCTATAGAACGTGTCGAAGTGGCTGCCAACTGCCGTGCACTTCCAGTCGTTGTTCTTGGGGACGCTCACGCCGGAATGTTCCGACGGAACCTCCACGGCAATGAAATTGAACCTGTCCTTCAGTTGGCCGAAAGGCTTGTGGCGGAAGATGGATTCCATGCTCTCCATGCAGTCCTTGTTGAACTGCTCCATTTCGTCTTTGGTGTAGCCTTCGGGAATGAATACGATGTCTATCTTCTCCTTGCTGTTGCCCGCCTTGTGCAGATAACGGTACGGCAGGGTCTCCTTCTCGGCATGCTTGCTTATCAGCCTGTCGGCAGGGTCGATGGTATGCTTCAAGTAAGACTTTGTGCCATTGTGCATATTCTTCAGTTCCACAGTGACTTGTACTTTCTCTTTAGGCATTGGAATCAGGAACGAGTTTTCAAAACTTTTTGCCACTCGTGTAGCCTCTTCGGTACTCTGCCATTCCTGGAAGAGAGTGGAGAAACTGTGCATGTAGATGGTGTCCGAACCGGTAATGTCCGTGACAGTGATTGTGCCATTTCCCTGCAGCGGAAGGGTGTTCATGTTGATGCGCCTGCCGTACCAGCCCTTGAAGGACTTCATCCTGTCCAGATAGATCGCCTGGGATTTGTCGTTTCCGGCAAAGGTGTAGTCAAGTCTCAGCGTGGCATCCTCGAAGTGTTGTCCGAACTCCTGTGCCGAAGCCTCGTGGCATGTGCCTGTCAGGCTCAATGCAAGGCTTATGGAAAGTAAATATTTCTTCATGATGTATGTTGTTTGTCGTCACGTCTCCTTCATGGTAGTCCCTGCATATCGCCTGCATGCTACCGCCCGGCAAATGTACGAAAAATAATTGTTATCTCTTTTAGTTTTTTGCTAATAACAGATAATTTCATCGCGGTGTGCGTTTGTTTTCCCCGTTTTCATCAATAAATGCGCCTGTTTCAAGAATTTGTAAGCCTTTAGTGCCATTAAATGAGGAAAAATTACTATCTTTGCGCAATATTTAAGTATATAAGTAGAAAGATAATGGGATTGTTTTCATTTTTCAGTAAGGAAAAGAAGGAGACTCTGGACAAAGGGCTCGAGAAGACCAAAAGCGGTTTCTTCGACAAGATAGCAAGAGCCGTGGCAGGTCGCGACAAGGTTGATGATGAGGTGCTGGACAACCTGGAAGAGGTATTGGTAACAAGCGATGTGGGTGTGGACACCACACTTCGCATAATAGAGAGAATAGAGCAGCGAGTTGCCCGTGACAAGTATGTCGGTACCGGCGAATTGAACCGCATACTTCGTGACGAGATTGCCCAGCTCCTGACAGAAAACAACACCGAAGATACCGAAGGTTTCACGCTTCCCGAGGGCAAGCGCCCCTACGTAATTATGGTAGTTGGCGTGAACGGTGTGGGCAAGACCACCACAATAGGCAAATTGGCATACCAGTTCAAACAGGCCGGTATGAAGGTTGTCCTTGGCGCAGCCGACACCTTCCGTGCAGCCGCCGTGGAGCAGATTGTCATTTGGGGAGAAAGGGTAGGAGTGCCCGTGGTGAAGCAGCAGATGGGCAGTGACCCTGCTTCAGTTGCCTTCGATACCCTTCAAAGTGCCATGTCGCAGGGGGCTGACGTTGTGATCATAGACACCGCAGGCCGTCTTCACAACAAGAAGGGGCTGATGGACGAACTTACCAAGATAAAGCGTGTGATGCAGAAACTTATGCCCGAAGCTCCGAACGATGTAATGCTTGTTTTGGACGGAAGCACCGGACAGAATGCATACGAGCAGGCAAAGCAGTTTACCGCGGCTACCGAGGTGACAAGCATGGCCGTGACCAAGCTGGACGGCACGGCAAAGGGCGGCGTGGTAATAGGCATATCCGACCAGTTCAAGATACCTGTGCGCTATATCGGTTTGGGTGAGGGCATGGAAGACCTACAGCCCTTCAACCGTGTGGAGTTCGTAGACTCTCTGTTCAAATAGTATCCCCCAAGTTCTGCCCGCGATGAAGATAGACATTATTACCCTTGGATGCAGCAAGAACCTGGTGGACAGCGAAAGGCTCATGCGCCAGTTGGAGGCCGTTGGTTACGAGGTGACACATGATGCCGAAGAACTTGCCGGAGAGATTGCCGTGGTGAATACCTGCGGTTTTATCGCCGATGCACAGGAGGAAAGCATAAACATGATTCTTGAACTTGCCCAGCGCAAGACGGAAGGCGACCTGAAGAAACTCTATGTGATGGGTTGCCTAAGCGAGAGGTTCATGGATGAACTAGGCAAGGAAATCCCGGAGGTTGACCGATATTATGGCAAGTTTGACTGGACACGACTGCTTGCAGACTTGGGGCATGAATACGACGAAAGTATCGGCAACGAACGTCATATCACCACACCGTCGCACTATGCATATCTGAAGATTTCAGAGGGATGTAACCGTAAATGCGCCTATTGCGCCATTCCCATCATTACCGGCGCACACCGCTCGCGTCCCATGGAAGAGATACTGGCTGAGGTACGTCATCTCGTTTCCCAAGGAGTGAAGGAATTTCAGGTTATTGCCCAGGAACTGACGTTCTATGGCCTGGACCTCTACAAAGAGCGGCGCATAGCGCAGCTTGTGCAGGCAATGGCAAATGTTCCCGGTGTGGAGTGGATACGTCTGCACTATGCCTATCCTACGGACTTCCCCATGGAGCTGCTTGACGTAATGCGTGAGAACGATAACGTCTGCAAGTATCTGGACATTGCCCTGCAACATATTTCTGACAATGTGCTTGATGCCATGCACAGGCATATCACCAAGGAAGAGACCTATATACTGATTGAGAACATCCGCAAGCAGGTACCGGGCATACATCTCCGCACCACGCTGATGGTGGGTTTTCCCGGTGAGACAGACGAAGACTTTAAGGAACTTTGCGACTTTGTAAGTTGGGCACGCTTCGAGCGTATGGGGGCCTTTGCCTACAGTGAGGAGCAGGGAACTCCCAGTGCCAGATTGTACGAGGACAACATTCCCGAGGACGTAAAGCAGGAGCGCCTGTCCAGACTTATGCGCCTCCAGCAGAGGATTTCCGCAGAGATTCAGGAGGAGAAGGTTGGCAGGGAAATGCGTGTTGTCATAGACCGCGAGGAAGGTGAATGGTATGTGGGACGTACGGAGTTCGACTCGCCTGAGGTGGACCCCGAAGTCCTCATTCCTTCGTCGTCGGCAGACATGCTTCCGGGCACCTTCTGCAATGTCCGCATCGTAAGGGCAGACGACTTCGACCTTTATGGGGAGGTGATTGGAGAAGAATCAAATTAACGAATCCGATTATAAAAAATGAACAACAAGGAGTTTATTGCAGAGTTGGCACGACGCACAAAGTCAAATGCCAAGGAAACGCAACAGAGAATGAATGTGCTGGTGCAGGAAATCACAGAGCGCCTTTGTGACGAGGATTCGATTATGGTGTCCAACTTCGGTTCGTTTGAGACCAAGAAGCGTTTGGAGAGAGTGCTTGTATCCCCGACTACAGGCCAGCGCATGTTGGTGCCGCCAAAGATTGTGGTAGGTTTCAAGCAAAGCAACACCTTGAAGAGTAAGATAAAGTAAGGAAGGAGGAATATTGATGAACAGTAAGTTGGGCATTCAGGATTTGGCTTCGGCATTCTCCGAGCGCTATGGCATGGACCAAAAGTCTTCCGTGGCTTTTGTCAAGGCTGTGTTTGATATAGTGGAGGAGTATGTCGCGATAGACAAATTGGTAAAGATAAAGGGATTCGGTACTTTCAAACTAATCAGTGTGTCTGACAGGGAGAGCGTGAATGTGAACACCGGCGAACGCATCGTTATTGCGGGACATACCAAGCTTACCTTTACCCCAGAGGCTTCGCTTAAGGATGCGGTGAACCGACCGTTTTCTGATTTTGAGACTACGCCCCTCAACGAAACAACATCGATTGAGGAGATGGAGAAGATACCTGTGCAGGAAGACGATGATTCTGCTGATGGTATGTCGGAACCGGAACCGTCCCAGTCTTTCCTGGAAGTCATAGAAGAAACGGCAATAGAAGAGGCTGGCTTGCAACATACTGATGCAATGGCAGATTTGTCCGAACCGGCCGTTGCCGCTTCTGATGCCGGAACTTATGAAGAACAGGAAGAACATCAAATTCGTGCGTCCGATGCTACGGCTAAAGAAGATGATGCGGCTTTGTCTTCAGGGGACGGCGAACCTGCTGCAGCGGACAATGCCATCATTTCTCCAGAAGCTCCAGAATCGAAAATCAATATCGACGGATTTTCTGACGATACTCCCGAAGCAAGGCCTTATGAGCGAAAGCCCAATGAAGAGAATCCTTCCTACCCAATGTCAGACGAACCAATGGACATGCCTGTGGTGGACGGGAAATGCAAGAAGCGCGGTTGGCTGTTTGTCCTTATGGCAGTTATCCTCATGGCTTTGTCATATATGGCCGGATACTATCGTGTCTTGGATATGATAGATTTCAGCATGTATCCAGAAACCACAGAGGCGGAACGTACAGTTGAAACAGACAGTACCCCAGAGGAACCGGCCAACAATCCTGTTGCAGAAGTGCATGACTCAATAGCCAATAACGATACCGTACAGACGGATACTTTGGGTGCCCTGCAAGTTCCTGCGGCTAACAAGCAGCAAACTGACAGCCAGGAAGATCCTGCTGAGATAGCGAAGTATTTTCCTCAGGTTCCAGGAGGCGATTATTGGATAGTTGGCGATGCCGGATATGTTCATCATATGCAGGTAGGAGAAACACTGTATAGGATTGCACGCAAGGAACTCGGAGACCAGAACCTTGTCCGCTATCTTATAGTGTTCAACAAGTTTGAAGATCCCAACATTATCCATACAGGTGACCCTATCAGGATACCCAAACTAGTGAAGAAGGACATTCAGGCAAACTGATGGCATAATATAAAATATTGCACTGGTACAAGGCAGCCGTTTGTGGTTGCCTTGTGTCCGTTATATATGTATGTGATGTTAACTTGTTTTTAACACGCTTTATATATTGTATAGGACTTTTTAAAACTTTAGCTTTGCCTATGTGGCATATTCTTGCTACCTTTGCATGCAGAACAATAAAAAGTACTTTTAAGATACTATGAACTCTTTTGATATCCGTGCTCTCAACGAGCAGATAGAGCGCCAGAGCGCATTCGTTACCAACCTGCAGACTGGAATGGCTCAGGTTATTGTGGGCCAGAAGCATTTGGTGGAATCTTTGCTGATAGGTCTTCTTAGCGATGGTCATGTACTGCTCGAAGGTGTGCCTGGTCTGGCAAAGACACAGGCCATCAAGACATTGGCTTCGCTTGTGGATGCGCAGTTCAGCCGAATCCAGTTCACTCCCGACCTGTTGCCTGCCGACGTTATCGGTACGATGATTTATTCGCAGAAGGAGGAAAGTTTCCAGGTGGAGAAGGGTCCCGTATTTGCCAATTTCGTTCTGGCAGATGAAATCAACCGTGCTCCGGCCAAGGTGCAGAGTGCATTGCTGGAGGCCATGCAGGAGCGCCAGGTTACCATTGGCAAGGAAACCTTCCAACTGCCCAAGCCCTTCCTGGTGCTGGCCACGCAGAATCCCATCGAACAAGAGGGTACATATCCTCTGCCTGAAGCACAGGTGGACCGTTTCATGCTTAAGGTTATTATCGATTATCCCAAACTGGAGGAAGAGAAACTGATTGTGCGCCAGAATATCAAGGGCGAGGCTCCTGCCATAACTCCGCTGATGAGTACACAGGAGATTATGGAGGCCCGTGCTGTGGTTCGTCAGGTTTACCTGGACGAAAAGATAGAGCAGTATATTGCCGATATTGTTTTTGCCACACGTTATCCCGAGAAGTACGCCCTCAAGGACATAAAGGATTATATCGAATTCGGTGCCAGTCCCCGTGCAAGTATCAACCTTGCCTTGGCGGCAAGGGCGTATGCCTTCATCAAGCGTCGCGGATATGTCATTCCGGAGGATGTCCGTGCTGTGGCTCATGATGTCCTGCGCCATCGTATAGGCTTGTCCTATGAGGCAGAGGCCAACAACATTACTCCCGAGGAAATCGTAAGCAAGATAATCAACAAGATAGAGGTGCCCTAATCTGTTGTCTGGAACATCGTGCAAGTAAAAAAGCATGGAAACAAGTGAATTGCTAAAGCGCGTCAGGCAGATAGAAATCAAGACGAAGGGCTTGTCCAACAATATCTTTGCCGGTGAATACCATTCTGCCTTCAAGGGCAGGGGTATGGCCTTTGCCGAGGTTCGCGAATACCAGTATGGCGATGACATCCGTGATATAGAATGGAATGTCACTGCCAGATTCAACAAACCCTTCGTAAAGGTCTTTGAGGAGGAACGCGAACTTACGGTAATGCTTTGTGTGGATGTGAGCGGCAGTCTTGAGTTCGGTTCGCATGTCCAGACAAAACGCAGGATGCTGACGGAAATTGCCGCCACACTGGCTTTTTCTGCCATTCAGAACAACGACAAGATAGGTGTGATATTCTTCTCGGACCGCATAGAAAAGTTCATTCCTCCAAAGAAGGGCCGCAAGCACATTCTCTACATCATACGCGAACTGTTGGAGTTCAAACCCGAGAGCAACCGTACGGATGTGGGTTGTGCGGTGGAATATCTGACCTCTGTCATCAAGCGCAGATGCACGGCTTTCCTGTTGAGTGACTTTATAGATGACAAGGATTTCAGACAACCTCTAACGATAGCCAATCGCAAGCACGATGTCGTTGCAGTGCAGGTTTATGACCGTCGTGTGGCAGAGTTGCCGGATGTGGGCCTGATGCAAATACGTGATGCCGAGACAGGAGAGGAGATGCTTGTAGATACCAGCAGCAAGAAGGTGAGGAACCTGCATGCAGCATGGTGGAGAGGACAGCAAAACCGCCTTAGAGATACATTTACCCGTAGTGGGGTGGACAATGTCAGTGTCCGTACCGACCATGACTATGTTGCGGCACTTATGGGTCTGTTTAAGCAAAGGGTTTGAACCTTCCCGGTAAATTATCCGAAAACACCAATAGAAGTACGAGATGTATTACTATATACAGGAAACATATAATAAATTGAAGAGTGTGCAAGGCAGAGTGGCGGCAGTGTTTGCTGTTGCTTTGTTTGCTGTATCGGCACTTCATGCACAGGTAACGGTGACTGCCCGACTGGATAGTCTGCAGTTCTATGTGGGACAGCAAGATGGTCTGGAACTGGAAGTCTCCATGCCGGCGGGCAAGAACTTGCAGTTGCCGGTGCTCAAGAAGGGTATGGAGATAATACCCAATATTGAAATCGTGGACATGGACGCTCCGGATACCGTCTACATGAATGAAGGCAAGCAGTGGCAGATTACACAGCGATATGTTATCACCGCATGGGATTCCTCATTCTATTATTTGCCCCCTATGCAGGTGATGGTGGATTCTGTAGTGTATGAAAGTAAGGCTTTGGCGCTAAAGGTCTATACTCTTGATGTAGATACCCTTAATGCAGAAATATTCTTTCCACCACGCGAGATTCAGGAGTTGCCCTTCGCATGGGAGGATTGGGAGCAGATAGCGTATGCAGTGTTAGCCTTGTTACTCTTGGCCGTGCTGATTGTTGCCATGAGAATCCTGATAAAGAAGGGCAAGCCCATATTCCGCATAATCCGCCGTAAGAAGAAGATACCTGCACATCAGGTGGCTATCAGCGAAATAGAGCGCATCAAGGCCCAACGTACATGGGCACAGGAGGACAGCAAGGAGTATTACACGCTTCTTACGGATGCACTAAGGACATACATACAAGAACGGTACGCATTTTCTGCAATGGAAATGACCAGTTCAGAAATCATCGAGCGCCTTACACAGGACGGAGACCAGAAGAGTCTCGATGAATTGCGCGAGATATTCCGTACTGCCGATTTGGTGAAGTTTGCCAAATGGAGTACCCAAATTAACGAGAACGACGCAAATCTGATGGCTGCTCTGCAATATGTTAACGAAACAAAGATAGAAGAGGACCCCAATGCCCAGCCGGAACCTGAAGTGGTGAAGGAAACCGACAAACAGCGTCAGATGCAGGTTATGGCCATGCGTGTGATAATTGTGATGGCTGCAATAGGCATTGCCTTCATACTCGGAACCGTGGCATGGCGTCTGTATGACATGTTCGTATAAGGTGGGGGCTGACATATAGAATAAAATCCGGTAATTATCATTATGGAATTCAATAGTCCGTTTTATTTTCTGCTGCTACTTCTTCTCATACCTTATGTAATTTGGTATGTGTTAAATCATAAGAAGTCCACTCCATCAATAAGGATAAGTTCTACGGCAAGTTTTTACCGTACGCCAAGAACGTGGAGGATATGGCTGACGCACGTTCCCTTCCTTCTGACTATTGCTGGCTATACTGCAATGGTATGTGCCCTGGCTCGTCCGCAAACGGCGAATTCGTGGAGTAATACCAGTGTGGAAGGTATTGACATCATGCTATGTATGGACGTTTCTACCAGTATGTTGGCAGAGGACTTGAAGCCCAACCGTGTTCAGGCTGCACGTAATGTGGCAATCGAGTTCATCAACGGCAGAAAAAACGATAACATAGGTCTTACGGTATTTGCCGGCGAAGCATATACGCAATGTCCGATGACTATGGACCACACGGCCTTGCTAAACCTCCTAAGTGGTATGGACTGCAATATGGCCATGCACGGAACATTGGAGGATGGAACAGCAATAGGTATGGGCATTGCAAATGCGGTGTCAAGGCTGAAGGAGTCCAAGGCCAAGAGCAAGGTCATCATCCTTCTTACCGACGGAACCAATAACAGAGGTGACATTTCGCCAGGTATGGCAGCTGATATTGCCAAGAGTTTCGGCATCAGAGTATACACAGTTGCGGTGGGAACAAACGGTACCGCACCCTATCCCATGTTCGTCAATGGCCATAAAGAATATGTGAATGTTCCGGTAGAGATAGATACCAAGACTTTGTCCATGATTGCGGACAAGACCGACGCCAAGACTTACAGAGCCACAAACACAGAAAAACTGTTTGAGGTTTATGAAGAGATAGATCAGCTGGAGCGTACCAAGATGAATGTACGCAAGTACTCGAAACGTTACGAGGCCTATCAGACCTTTGCGCTGATTTCTTTCGTTTCCCTGGCATTGGCACTCCTCTTGAAAGCGACAGTCTTAAAGAGGATTCCTTAAAAACTTTGATTTATGTTTAGATTTGAAACTCCTGAATATCTATACCTGCTGTTGCTGCTGCCCGTGTTTGCAGGAGCACACTATTTATGGACATTAAAGAAGAGACGCAATCTCAAGCGTTATGGCGATCCGGCATTGCTTAAATCGTTCATGAAGGACGTGTCCTATCTAAGAACAGAGCTAAAGTTCTGGTTTCTGCAGCTGTCCTTGCTTTTTCTGATAATCGCCCTTGCACGTCCGCAATACGGTACCAGGGTAGATACCCGTAAACGCAGTGGCATAGAGGCAATCATTGCAATGGACATCAGTAACAGTATGCTTGCCGAGGATGTCCGCCCGAATCGCCTGGAGAAGGCAAAAATGATGGTTTCCAATCTTGTCGATAACATGACGGATGACAAGGTAGGGCTGATTGTCTATGCAGGCCAGGCCTATGTACAGCTGCCCATCACCAGTGATTATGTTTCTGCCAAGATGTTCCTTGAAACCATCTCTCCCTCAATGATAGAGATGCAAGGAACGGATATAGCCGCGGCAATATCCCTGGCTTCCAATAGCTTTACATCGCAGGAGGGAGTGTCACGCGCAATCTTCGTAATTACAGACGGAGAGGACAACGAGGGGGGGGCCGTTGAAGCTGCCAAAGCCGCCGCACAGAAGGGTATACATGTCTATATGCTAGGTGTCGGAGAACCTGGCGGTGCTCCCATACCTATACCGGGAACCGGACAGTATATCATAGACAACGAGGGCAATACCGTCATTTCGCGTTTGAATGAAGACATGTGCCGTGAAATAGCAAATGCCGGCAACGGTAATTATATATATGTTGACAACAGCAGTTCTGCACAGAAGAAACTGGACAAATATGTAGATAATCTTGGCAGAGTGGAGATGGAGTCGTCCATATTTTCCGAGTATGACGAGCAGTTTCAAAGTTTCCTGCTCATGTCAATGCTGTTCCTGTTACTGGACGTCCTGCTTTTGGGGCGCAAGAACCATATACTGCAAAGATTTACATTCTTTACAAAAAATAAGTAGTACTACAGAAATACGTTATGAAACGATACCTTATACTTCTGTTTATTTGTATGACTTGTGCCGGTGCTCTGAAGGCACAGACTCTGCGCGATTACGTACGTAGAGGCAATAGGTTGATGTTGGATACCTTGGGAGGAAGTGACTTTTCCGAAAAGGCCATCGTGCAATACAAGAAGGCAATGGAGATAGACTCTACCTTCAGCATTACACGCTATAATCTGGGCAATGCATTGATAAAGCAAGGAAAGCCACAGGATGCCATGGCTGAATATCAGGCGGCAGCAAGGTATGAGAAGGACAAGAAACGTCTTTCTGACATATATCATAATATGGGAGTCTTGCTGCAGGCTTCTAAAGAATATGCCCATGCCGTGGAGTGCTATAAGGAATCATTGCGTAATGACCCGTCAAACGATGAAACGCGTTATAATTACGTGTTAGCCAAGTGGCACCTGAAGAATCAGCAGAACGAGAACCAGAACGGCGAGGACAATAAGGAAGAAAAGCAGGAACAGCAAAAGCAAGAAGAAAATAAAAAGGAAGAGCAAAAAAAACAGCAAAAGCAGCAGGAGCAGGAACAACAGCAGAATCAACCGGAAATGTCCAAGGAGAATGCAGAACGCCTTCTCCAGGCGGCAATGAGGAATGAAAAGGAGACTCAGGAGAAAATCCAGCGTCAGCAACAGGATACGCCTCGCAGACGTCTGCAGAAGCAGTGGTAGTTGTGGTCAGATGTTGTAGGTTTTCTAACTATACATTATTATAATATAAAAGCAATAAACATAGGACAGTTGTGAACAGGATACGTATTATTTTATTCTTGTTATTGACGGCCGTACTTTCCACATATGCCCAGACAGTTCGTCTTCAGGCACCTGATGTGTGTGAGGTGGGACGTCGGATCAATGTAAGTTATATAGTTGACACTCAGGATGTCGATGATATTCAGGTTGGAGAATTCCCTGGTTTTGAATTGCTGTATGGTCCGTCTACCAGCAGTCAGAGTTCATTCCAGATGATTAACGGAAAGACTACGCATTCCAGCACAATTACGTTTACATACGTACTTTTAGCCGAGAAGGAGGGCGACCACACTTTGCCGGCGGCAAGCGTGAAGGCAAATGGCAAGACTATACGTAGCGGCACTGCCACTATCCAGGTATTGCCATCTTCCAATGCTTCTCAAGGATCTTCTTCCGGACGTGGGTCTGCATCTCAGAGCACGCCACATTCAGACGATGACTTAAGCGACAGGGATTTGTTTATTACAGCCACGGCAAGCAAGAGCAAGATTTACGAACAGGAAGCCGTTGTGCTGACATACAAGCTCTATACTTTGGTCAATATCCGACAACTTTCCGGTGACATGCCAGAACTGGACGGTTTCCATTGTCAGGAACTCAACAGCAAGGCGCAGATGTCGCTCAAGTACGAAAGATACAACGGACGGAACTATGGCACGGCCATTTGGCGCCAGTACGTACTTTTCCCGCAGAAGAGCGGAAAGATGACTATTCCAAGTATATCTTTCGATGCTGAGGTGGAAGTCACAAATCACAACGCTGATCCTTTTGATATATTTTTTGGAGGAGGGTCGCTTACCCAGATGTTGCGTAAGACGTTAAAGACTCCAGAGATTGAGATAGATGTAAAGCCTCTGCCATCTCCTGCGCCTTCAAATTTCTCTGGAGCTGTGGGTAAGTTCTCAATGACCGCCAGTCTGACACCAGAGCAGTTGGATGCCAATGACGCTGCCTCCATGAGGATTATAGTGTCTGGCCAGGGCAATATGAAGCTTATGAAGGCTCCTGTAGTGGATGCACCAAAGGACTTTGAGGTATATACTCCAAAGGAAACGGATAAAACCTCCAATACTGCAGCAGGTGCTAAGGGCAACGTTGTTTTTGATTACGTGATTGTTCCGCGTCATGGAGGCAAATATTCCATTCCTCCTGTTGAATATGTATACTTCAATCCAGAGACAGAAAAATATGTAACCCTTCGCACAGACTCCTTTCATCTGGCGGTGGCCAAGGGCAAACCTGTCGCCAGCGGAGCATCTGTCCGTGAGAAGGAGGACTTGCGGGTCCTGTCCTCCGACATACATTATATCAACACTCGCAGGGCAGACATACGTGAAAGTGTTGACGGGTTCTTTGGAACAACATCCTATATTATGATTCATGTAGGAGCAGCTTCACTCTTCCTGTTGTTGTTGGCTGTCTTTTATCGTCAGGCCAAGGCAAATGCCGATATTGCCCGTAAGCGTGGCAAGCGAGCAGGCAAGGAGGCTGCAAAACGCTTGAAACTTGCACGTAAGCTGCTGAAGAACCATGAAGCAGGACCGTTCTATGAGGAGACTCTAAGGGCACTATTGGGTTATGCCGGTGATAAACTGAATATTCCCATGACTCATCTGGCAAAGGAGAACGTACGCGAGGCATTGGCCGCACGTGGCGTGGATGAATCATTGATACGCCAGTACATGGATGTTCTTGAGTCATGCGAATTTGCCCGTTTTGCTCCAGGCGATCCTATGGCAACAATGGATAAGATATATGAGTCTGCCACTTTGGCTATAAACAATTTGAACAAGAATCTTTAAGCTTTTTCACATGAAGTACATATATAATATAGTTGTTCTCCTATGTCTTGCCTGCATGCCATCCGCTGCCATGGACATATCCAAGGATTCCGTAGACCTGCTTAAAATTCAGGCAGACTCGGCATATGCCAATGAGGACTTTGAGAATGCTGAGCGAATTTATCTTCAGTTGGCAGAACAAGGCGAGAGTGCAAACATATACTACAATCTCGGATGCACGTATTATCGTCAGGACAACATATCAAAGGCTGTCCTTTGGTTTGAACGCGCCGCACAGCTGGACCCTTCTGACGATGACATACGCTTTAATCTTGCCATGGCACGCGGCAAGACCGTTGACCGCATTATCCCGCGTCATGAAATGTTCTTCGTGTCGGCATGGAAAACTCTGATGCATAGCCAGTCGGTAACGGAATGGGCATATTGGGCGATAGGGGCTTTTATCCTATGCCTTATGCTTGTGGCCCTGTATCTGTATTGTTCGGCCGTGACTCTGCGTAAGATTGGATTCTTTGGCGCGATTATCGCTTTTCTCCTGTGTATCTTGTTTAACATACTGGCCTATAGCCTTCGCAACTATAACACCACACATACAGCCGGTATTGTAATGGAACCTGCTGTAACAGTTAGAAGCACGCCAACAAAGTCTGGTACAGACCTGTTTGTCATCCACGAAGGTACCCGTGTGGAGATTAAGGACAACAGCATGCGTGATTGGGCTGAAGTTCAGATAGCCGACGGCAAGGTGGGATGGATAGAAAAGAGCACATACGAAGCCATTTAGCAATTCTCACCGGCAAAACCTTTTGTATCAAGTTCTGTGATTAGAACAAGTTATCACCACAAAAAGAAGTATATTGTTATGAGACATTATTATGTAGAGGCAATTATTTTGGCAATGGCAATAGTCATCTTCGGCACAATCATCCGAAGTTCCCTTGACCGCTTTGCGGACAAAGAGCGGGTGGTGACAGTTAAAGGCCTGTCCGAACGTGAAGTCCCTGCTGACAAGGTAGTCTGGCCACTTATATATAAGGAACTTGGCAATGAACCGGCAGAAATCTACCAGCGTATAGAAAAGAAAAATGCCACTGTAATAGACTTCTTGAAAAAGCATGGCCTTTCCGACGAAGAGATAATGCAAAACCCTCCCCAGGTGAAGGACCGGTTTGCAGATAGTTGGAGCCATGAAAATATAGTCGACCGCTACGTGGCCAGCAGTGTTATCATTGTAAGCAGCACGCATGTGGATTTGGTTCGTACTATTATGCAGAAGCAGGCAGAACTGATGAAAATGGGTATAGCCCTAATTACCGAGGAGTATGGCAGCAACATGGTTAAGTATGAATTTGCCGGACTAAACGATATAAAACCGGAAATGGTGGAAGAGTCAACGAAAAACGCTCGTGCCACGGCAGAGAAGTTTGCCAAGGATTCTGACAGCGAATTGGGCAAGATACGTCGGGCCACCCAAGGGCAGTTCAGCATATCAAACAGAGACAACAATACACCCTACATTAAAAATGTCCGCGTAGTTTCCACTATTGAATACTACATCAAGGACTGATCAGTCCTATGAGGACGAGTCCGATGGTGGCGGCGCGGGCACTCAGGGATAGAACGGACGGTTAGCGGATGAGCGGTGAGCGGATTTGGTTCCGTTCACCGTTTCCCGTTTGTAAACGCTTCACGAGGCAATGGGCATCGTATCACGAGGCAATGGGCGATGCTTCACGAGGCGATGGACGATACTTCACGAGGTGATGCGGCGGACAATGTGGACAAAGTAGACAATATATGATGTTATGCTTGCGGAGTATTCGTCATGTTGGTTGATAATAACAAGATAATGACGAAAAAACACAAATAAGATAAAAACACAAGATATAGAGATATGTTATAGCAAGATTTATGACAATGTTATAGCAAAGATAATGACATTGTTATAACGTTATAGCACTGTTATACTTATATATATACGTGTATGCGTGTGTTTATTTTTGTAGTGTATCTTTATAAAATGGTATACTGATGCATAAAACAGGGGAGCACACAAAACTTGAAACCTTAAAACAGAAACTTGAAACCAGAAACTTGCCCCCCTAACCTTTATCCTACAACAAAAAATCGGCCCCGAAACAGAGCCGATGATATAAAAAACGAATTGGTTTAATCGGAAGTGCTATGGGTAAGTCCGCCGTCTATTACCCTAAGGGGAAGAGTATCTGATTACTTGATCTTTTCCCAATAGAGGGTTTGGCCTATACCCATGATGGTAGCACGTAACTTCAATTTCTTTGCACTTTCGAACTTGGCTGTGGCATTTACACGTATCCCCTTTGTTGGATCATAGATTTTTGCTCCGCTCCAGTCCTTGTCATCTGCGTCATACTTCAAACCACGGACAAGTACAACCTTGTCTATGTCAACGTTACGAAGAGACTTGTCGGGGTTCTTGACATCCTTGCGCTTCTTTCCGTCCTTTCCAAGGGGGTGTTCTACCCAAAATACCTGTGCATCATAGGTGCCCTGAGCGTTTCTGGTGATACGGACTTTGCTCTTGCTGCCTCCACGGTCTGTAAGATACTCTCCGACAATGTTGTCGGCCTTGTCGTTGAATCCCTGTGCAAAAACAGGGCATACCGCCATGATTGCACATGTAAGCATCAAAATAATCTTCTTCATTTTCTTCTCGTTTTATTAAAATCCGTGCAAAGGTACGTTCATTTCTGCACACTTGCAAGGAAAATGAGAGAAAAAGAACCGAAAAAGTTATCTCATGTCAATAATTTCGTATTCCGGATATTCCTGGGCAGGAAAGTTAAAATGATTTGCTGACAGTCCGACTCCAGTCTTGAATCCGTTAATGCTTATACGTGTCCAATCCTTTTTATTACGGATCCGTATGCACATGGGGTCGTATGTTTCACTGTCAATGCTGATAATGATGACGGAAGGTTCCTGACTGCTTTTCTTTGGTTTTAATGATACCTCCCATACCCTACGGCCACGCAATACCGCTTTCTTTGAGGAAAGATTGAAGCCTTGTTTGTATATCCCGATAAATGCCATGGGAGACGATACCTGCAGTTCCTCTGGAGTAGGGGAGGAGAGGTTTACTTCTCCATTGCCGACAATAAGGTTCCACTGGTCTTTCCCGTTAAACCATGTACATACGGCTGGAGTTTTCATTACATACTTTTCACCATAAATATCTATGGTTCCATTTATGGTTTCCTGCGGTCTGCTTCCCTGGAATGCTGTTGTTGTAAAGTTGGCACTTATACCACCAGAAGCCAGCATACGTTCTGCGGTGCGGTCAAGAATGCTACGGGCTGAAAGCTTTTCTTGTGCAACGGAGGAAACGCCAAATAACATGGCAGCTATCAGAATGAGGACAATCTTTTTCATACCTTTCTATACCTTATTTATATATTAATGGAACTAACGCATATTGTCGATGCGGAATTGCAGGTCTTCTTCGCTGATGCACAATACCTCGCGAGGTTTGCTTCCATGTGCAGGACCTACTATGCCCGCCACTTCAAGCTGGTCCATAAGCCGTCCTGCACGGTTGTAGCCGATGGAGAACTTGCGCTGAATCATACTGGTTGAACCCTGTTGGGTCTGTACAACAAGTCGAGCGACCTCTTCGAACATAGGGTCAAGATTCTGCATATCCACATCCGGACCATCTCCTTCTTCACCCTCCATGGCAACGGGGGGCAGGGAGGCAGGACCAAGGTAGCTTTGCTGGCATGCAATGTATTTGGTGATGGCTTCCACTTCGGGAGTGTCTACAAAAGCACACTGAACGCGGACCGGTTCGTTGCCTCCGCCAAGCACCAGCATATCGCCCTTACCGACCAACTGCTGTGCACCAGCACGGTCAAGAATGGTACGGCTGTCCACCATGGCACTTACCTTAAAGGCCATACGGCCAGGGAAGTTGGCCTTGATGGTACCTGTGATGATGTTGGTGGTAGGACGCTGGGTGGCTATAATCATGTGTATGCCTACGGCACGGGCCAACTGGGCTATACGGCAAATGGGAAGTTCTATTTCCTTGCCTGCCGTCATGATGAGGTCGCCGAACTCGTCAATAATCACAACGATGTATGGCATGAAGCGATGACCGTTCTCGGGATTGAGATGGCGTGACTTGAACTTCTCATTATATTCGCGCAGATTACGGCTACCGGCCTTCTTAAGAAGGTCGTATCGGTTGTCCATCTCCACACAAAGAGACTTTAGGGTCTGCACAACTTTCTGTACATCGGTGATAATGGGTTCGTCGCCCTCCGTTCCTTCTACCTGGGCCAAAAAATGGTTGATGATAGGTGAATAAACGCTGAATTCAACCTTTTTCGGGTCCACCATCACAAGTTTCAGTTCTGCCGGGTGCTTCTTGTAGAGCAGTGATGTGATAATGGCGTTCAGACCAACAGACTTACCCTGACCGGTGGCACCTGCCACAAGGAGATGCGGCATCTTGGCCAAGTCCACCATATACAACTCGTTGGTAATGGTCTTTCCTAAGGCCATGGGTAGTTCGAATTGTGTTTCCTGGAACTTGCGGCTATTGATAATGCTTTCCATGGAAACAATTTGGGGACGTGCATTGGGAACCTCAATACCAATGGTGCCCTTGCCCGGAATGGGTGCAATGATACGTATGCCCAATGCAGAGAGGGACAGGGCAATGTCGTCCTCGAGATTTCTGATTTTTGAGATTCGTACTCCAGGGGCCGGGGTAATTTCATACAAGGTGATGGTAGGGCCGACCGTGGCCTTAATGCTGGATATCTTGACACCAAAATCCGAAAGAACCTGAATAATCCTGTTCTTGTTCTGCTGCTGTTCTTCCATATCTATGGAGGTGTCGATGTCATAATGCTTCAGCAGGTCAATGGTAGGATACTTGTAGTTTTCAAGGTCTAACTTGGGGTCGTACGGTTCCAATTGACGTGATTCGTCAAGATGCGCTTCTTCCTCTTCCTTGCCCTTATGGACAATCATTGTCTTGCCGTCTTCATTGTATTCTATGAATTCATCGCTGGATCGAGAATCAGTATCATCATCATTAGCGGATACTATCTCTATATCTAAAGCATTACTTTCGGATGCAGGCAGAGAAGTGTTGTTTTCCAATGAAATATCACTAAACTCAATTGTGGTAGAGGTTTCTTCTGGCGAAAGACCCGTATAGATGGATTCTGTGTCAACTCCTTCGGTTTCATTGCAAACATCCTCCATCTCTGTTTTTTCATCCTCTCTCTTAAACTTATTGCGAGCAGACTTGATATAATCTACCGGAGAAAGTATCCTGCGGATAATCCTGATAGTCTCGTCAGAAAGATATATCAGGTATCCGATTGCGATAGACACAAGGATGATGAATGTTCCGATGGAACCAACCTTGGCTTCGAGGAACGTAACTTCTGTCATGCCTATTCCTCCCCCAAGACATATTGGGCTCCTAAACTGGGCCAGTATGGGCTGCAGGAGGAAATGCGAAAAAGCCGATGACCAAATCATCAGAATAGAGCAGTTCAGAAACCATTTCCAAAGCCTGACCTTATAGACCTGCATAATGCGCAGGGATGCCACAATAAGGAACAAGGGAATGAATATGGACGAAACTCCCCAACACTGGTCTATGAAGAATTTAGCCGTAGCTAACCCTAATGTCCCCATCCAGTTATGTGCACGGTCTCCCTCAACCCAGGTAGAGTCTTCGGTAACGGTAAAGAGATGAGAGACAAGGCTCAGAAGTATAAAACTGCTGACCACAAATAACATCGCCCCTATGCAAAAGCGGGTGATTTCTGCCTTGGACATATTGTCGCTATCGTCAGAAGGTGTGTTATTGCTTGAGTTATTCCAGAAATTTCGGATTTTCTGGAATAGTGATATTTTAGACTCGGTTTTAGCCTTTCCAAGTACTTTCTTTCCTGTTTTCTTGTCTGTTTTATTGTTTGCCATAAGTTTAATATGGGATTTCTTTTGCAAATTTAGTGGAAAAAAACGTAAATAGTGGAATAAATGGCGATTTTTTCTTAATTTTGTATTCGAATAAGCGCTAATCCTAATGGCAATTAATGCCTGCCTATAAACCTCAATAAGCGAAACAAGGTTCGTTCATCTTAGCTAAAAATGAAGACACTAGTAAGCAGATACGACAAGAAATTGATTGGACAAATGCCAAAAGTTCTGTTTCAGGGACGAATTTTTGTTATACAGAGTAATGAAGAGGCAGCAAGAGCGGTTGAATTCCTTCTCAAACAAAAGATTCTGGGAATAGATACGGAAACCAAACCCGTATTTAAAAAGGGTGTAGGTATGAATCCTGTTGCATTGCTACAGGTTTCAACGTATGACACATGCTTTTTGTTCCGGTTGAATCACATAGGATTCACTGACGACCTGATACGTCTGATGAGTGACGAGACGGTGCTTAAGGTTGGTCTTTCGCTTAAGGATGACTTCATTCAATTGGGGAGACGCAAGCAATTCAATCCAGGCAAACACGCCGAACTGCAAACTATGGTAAGGGAGATGGGAATCGTTGACCAGTCGTTGCAGAAACTTTATGCCAATTTCTTCGGGCAACGTATCAGCAAGACGCAACAACTGACCAACTGGGAAGCGGATGTGCTTACGGAAGCCCAAAAAAGATATGCTGCAACAGATGCCTGGGCCTGCATTCAGATTTACGAAGAAATCCAGCGTCTGGATGCAAATGGCTACATGCTGGAGATCATCCCAGAACCAGAAACAACAGAGATGCATGGACCAAGTGCAGAGGAAATAGAGACAAGGAGGAAACCAAAGGAGCAGAAGGACAAGAATGCCAGAAAGCGTAAAGCCCTGAAGGCCAAGGCCAACAGACGCAGGAATAAGGCAAGGAAAGAGAAGGAGAAACTACAAAACATAGCATAATATTTACCTTATAATCAAATAATGTCTAAGATTAAGACTATAGTACTGAAAAGAGGAAAGGAGGAAAGTCTCATAAGAAGACATCCGTGGATTTTCTCGGGAGCAATACATCACACTGAAGGAGAGTTTCAGGAGGGGGATGTTGTTAGAGTCCTTACAGCCCAGGGCGATTTTATTGCCGTAGGACATTGGCAGATAGGCAGTATAGCAGTTAGAGTGCTGTCCTTCAAGGATGAAACAATAAACGGTGAATTCTATGAAAACAAGCTTTCCGTGGCTCTGGATGTAAGGCGAAGTATCGGTTTACTCCGAAATGGCAAAGGTCTTGGGGAACAAGACATAAACAACACCTATCGCCTTGTTCATGGTGAAGGTGACGGTCTGCCGGGTCTGGTAATTGACATGTACGACGGCACGGCAGTCATGCAGGCACACAGTGTTGGCATGCATGCAGATAGAATGCTTATTGGCAATTCTTTAAAAAAGATAATGGGTAAAGAACTCAGGGCCGTATATTATAAGAGCGAAACTACCTTGCCTTTCAAGGCAGACCTGGGACAGGAGAACGGTTTCCTGATAGGACAATCCAATAATGACATAGCAATTGAAAACGGATTGAAATTCCATATAGACTGGCTGAAGGGACAGAAAACGGGATTCTTTGTAGACCAAAGAGATAACAGGTCTTTGCTGGAGCAATACTCCAAGGGACGCCGTGTACTGAATATGTTCTGCTACACGGGTGGTTTCAGCGTATATAGTA
Organism: Bacteroidaceae bacterium; assembly: GCA_017503065.1. The sequence goes on from JAFVTT010000028.1 coordinate 49,783, forward strand.
TGCGAGGAGGCGCAGAACTTGTGCATAGCGTGGATAGTAGTGCAAAGGCTGTTGAACTGGTCAACAAGAACATCGCATTGAACTTTCCTGATGACAACAGGCACAAAGCCTTCGCTGCCGATGCCTTCAAATTCCTTGATGAAATGGCATCAAATTACGACCTTGTGATTCTTGACCCACCAGCATTTGCCAAGCATAGAGATGCATTGAAACAGGCATTAAGAGGATATACCAAACTGAATGCAAAGGCGATGGAGAAGATGCCCAAGGGCAGCATCTTGTTTACGTTCTCATGTTCTCAAGCTGTAAACAAGGAGCAATTCCGTACCGCCATATTCTCTGCGGCTATGCAGACAGGCAGACAAATAAGGATACTGCATCAACTTCACCAGCCTGCCGACCATCCCATAAACATAAACCATCCAGAAGGCGAATACCTGAAGGGACTGGTAGTTTATATTGAATGACAATAAAAATAATATATAGCATCGTTTTAATCAAATAATCGGGATTTATATGAATACCAAAATCAGACTTACTATACTCAATTTCCTGGAATTTGCCGTATGGGGCGCATATCTGACAAGTATGGGAGGATATCTGGCAAGTGTAGGCCTAGGAGCATACATCGGGTATTTCTACTCCATACAAGGATTCGTGTCCATAATCATGCCAGCCCTTATGGGAATCGTTGCAGACAGATGGATACAGGCGCAAAAGGTATTGAGCCTTTGTCATTTTCTGGCAGGAAGCATGATGATTGCTGCAAGTCTGTATTGCATCCAGGTGGCAGATAATGTTGATTTCCCCACCTTGTTTGCATTGTATTCTGTAAGTGTTGCATTCTTTATGCCAACCATAGCTCTTGCCAACTCGGTTTCATATAATGCACTTGACAAGGCAGGACTGGATGCGGTTAAAGCCTTCCCGCCAATCCGAGTTTTCGGTACCGTGGGCTTCATCGTATCAATGTGGATTGTTGACCTGAGCGGTTGGCAGACCACTTCATTACAATTTCTTTGGAGTGGTATCCTATCCATTATCCTTGCCTTATACTCCCTGACAATGCCCAAATGCGCAACAAACGACAGCAAGACCAATAGCAGTATCGTGCAGGCACTTGGATTGGAGGCTTTCAAACTGTTCAAGAACTACAGGATGGCCTTGTTCTTTATATTCTCAATGCTGCTTGGATGTTGCTTGCAGATAACAAACGGATATGCAGGACCTTTCTTGCAGTCATTCGGTATAAACGAAGCATATCAGGGTACATTTGGGGTTGAACATTCCAATATATTGATTTCGCTTTCTCAGATGAGTGAAACTCTCTGCATATTGCTGATTCCCTTCTGTCTGAGTCGTTTTGGCATAAAGAAGGTTATGCTTATGTCTATGGTTGCCTGGGCGTTGAGATTCGGATTCTTTGCTATAGGCAATCCTGGTGATGGAGTATGGTTGTTGATTCTCAGTATGATTGTATATGGTATTGCATTCGACTTCTTCAACATCAGCGGTTCATTGTTTGTTGATAAGGAAACGGATATCAGCATTAGAAATTCTGCCCAGGGAGTCTTCATGATGATGACCAATGGATTTGGCGCCTCACTTGGAATGATTGTGGCCGGATGGGTAATGAACATGTACACGGTAAACGTAGACGGTCTGATGATTGACAAGAGCGGAACTGGCGGTTGGGCCGAGGCATGGACAATATTCGCAATATATGCTTTTGTCATTGCCGTTATGTTTGCCGTATTGTTCAGATATAAGCATTTACCAGAAAAGACAAGATAAATATACCTGCCATGAAAGAAGTCCGTTTTTTCTATACTCCTGTCATTTCCGGTTCTTTGCCGGAAGACGAGGCAAAGCATGCGGTACGTGTGCTACGAATGAAGGAGGGTGATGAGATAAACCTGATGGATGGAAAAGGCACTTTCTACAGGGCAGAAATTACCACGGCATCCAACCACCATTGCCTGTACAGGATTATAGAAGAGGAAAAACAGGAACGTGCATGGAGTGGCAGCATACATTTGGCCGTGGCACCCACCAAACTAAACGAACGGATAGAATGGCTTGTGGAAAAAGCCACAGAAATAGGGTGGGATAGGGTATCATTCCTGAATTGCCAGTTTTCAGAACGTAGAAACATCAAGACAGAAAGAGTAGAGAAGATTGTGGTGTCCGCAGCAAAACAGTCCCATAAGGCATGGATGCCAGATGTTGATGAAATGCAGACATTCAAAGACTTTGTAAAGCAATGGGGACTTCAAGAAGGAAACGTACAAGACGGAGTCCAGCGCTTTATCTGTCATTGCAATGAAGGAAAGAAACCACACTTGAAGGATATGCTGAAGAATGGACAGGATTGTATTGTAATGATTGGGCCTGAGGGTGACTTTTCAACTGAAGAGGTAAAGTTTGCAGAAAAATATGGTTTTCAAAGCGTGTCCTTGGGTACAAGCAGGTTGCGCACAGAAACGGCTGCTTTAGTAGCCGTTCATCTGATGCAACTTAGTCAGGCAATTGCTGATTGATAATTCTATACGCAATTCTTAATAAACAAGGTCTCATTATAATCCTGATTAAAGTCTTCCCAATACAACTATATTATGGATTCTCTTATCAAATTGTATACATCATATGCAGGTTGCGAGCCAACGTTATGTGAGAAAATTGCAGGAGGCGGCAGCAACCGTGAATACTATAGGATAACGGATAGCACTGGGGGTACCGTGATAGGTGCCGTTGGAACATCCCATGAAGAGAATGATACCTTTATATATTTAGCCAAGCACTTTGCAAAGATGGGGTTGCCAGTACCGCAGATATTAGCGGTAAGTGAAGACAGGATGGTTTACCTTCAAAGTGATTTGGGCAGTACAACACTTTACGATGCACTCAAGAAAGGACGTGAAAACTCCGAGGGATACGGTACCAATGATGTAGCACTGTTAGAACAGGCAATAAGGTTATTGCCACAAATACAGGTTTGCGGTGCAAAGGGACTCGATTTCAAACAATGTTATCCACAAGAGGCAATGGACGAACAGAATGTGATGTTCGACTTGAATTACTTTAAGTATTGCTTCCTGAAGACCACGGGAATCGATTTCAATGAGGTAAAGTTGGAAGATTCGTTTATAGAATTGGCCCATAATTTGGGGAAAGAGAGCAAACCTTATTTCCTATATAGGGATTTCCAGGCAAGAAACTTGATGCTTGACAAGAACGGAACCCTTCATTTCATCGATTTCCAAGGGGGTAGGAGAGGTCCTTTGCAATACGATCTGGTTTCATTCCTCTGGCAGGCATCTTCACACTTCAATGCAGATTTGAAACAGCATTTGATTGACGAATACATAATTGCGCTTAAAGAACACGAGGACATTGATGAAGGTGCCTTCAGAAGAAGCATACCGCAATGGGTGCTATTCCGTACACTTCAGGTTCTGGGCGCTTATGGTTTCAGAGGAAAGTATGAACAGAAGAAATATTTCCTGGACAGTATCCCAGCGGCTATAGATAATCTTCGGGAAGTCCTTGCCGAAGAAAGTTCTTGTCCCTATCCATACATGTATGACGTATTGAAAAGATTGGTTTCTTTGCCAGAATTCACATGCATAAATGAGAAGAAAAAGATGCTCCCGTCAACTTCAGTTCATGACAATAAAGGGCAACTTAAAGTAAGGGTATTCAGTTTCTCGTATAAAAAAGGTATTCCCGAAGACAAGTCGGGAAACGGTGGTGGATATGTTTTCGATTGCCGGGCCACACACAATCCCGGCAGATATGAACCGTATAAGAAACTAACAGGTCTCGACCAACCGGTAATTGATTTTTTGGAGAATGCCGGTGAAATCATCACCTTCCTTAATAATATATATAGGTTGGCCGATGCTCACGTAGAGAGATATATGGAGCGAGGTTTTACTTCCTTGATGTTCTCTTTCGGGTGTACTGGAGGACAACATAGAAGTGTATACAGTGCTGAACATTTGGCCGATCATATCAATGAGAAATATGGAATAGAGGTATCAGTGATTCATCGTGAACAAGGTATTGAAAGGATTATGCCAGCGAGAAGAAAGGCCATGATTTTTGCCGCCGGACTTGGCACGCGTTTGAAACCATTAACTGACACAAGACCTAAGGCTCTTGTAGAGATTGCAGGCAAACCGCTTATTGAGCACGTATTATATAAACTTGTTTCTGCCGGTTTCAACGACATAGTTGTCAATGTCCATCATTTTGCCGATATGATAGAAGAATGGGGACGGAAAATCGTTAATGAACCTTATTATAAGGATAAAAACATTAGAATTACATTTTCCGACGAACGCGACGAACTTCTTGAAACAGGCGGTGGCATATTACATGCGTCGTCGTTATTGACGTGTAACAATCCAGAACACAAGTTCTTGGTGCATAACGTTGATATTTTGTCTAATCTGTGTCTTGAAGAACTTTGGGCGCATTCAAGCGAATCTTCAGATGCGGTACTTGTCGTCTCAAAACGTAAGACCGCCAGATACCTGATATTCGACGATAATATGAAACTCGTTGGCTGGACAAACATTCAAACTGGCGAAGTCAAAACTCCGTTCAATGAAGTCCATGAAACTATAGCCAAACTGCAACCAAATGAGCTTGACATAGAAAAATACCATCTAAGAGCATTTGCAGGAATACATTATATAAAGACAAAACTGATTGATTTCATGCATTCTTGGCCAAGCAAATTCAGTATCATAGATTTCTATTTAAAGAACTGTGACTGCCATGAAATCAAGGGTTATACACTTGAAGATTTAAAACTGATAGATGTCGGAAAACTCCACACATTAGAAGACGCAAATAACTTTGCCACCATTTTACAAGAATAGACATTATGTTTACTGATGCGCTTGTTGGCTATATGCGAATGAATATGAAATTACACCACATTCTCCTGGTTTGACTAAGAAAAGGGATTTATTCTTGTTGTAGCATTCCGTTAATATCTCCAATGTATTGCAGGAGTTCTTCGCGTCCCATTCGATTTTCGCTACTAGTAACAAAATATGGTGGCAGTTCCTCCCATTGTCTGGATAGTTCCTTGAGATAATGCTGGACATTGCCGCCAAGACGCCCCTTGCTGACTTTGTCTGCCTTAGTGAAGACTATTGCAAATGGAACACCGTTCTCGCCAAGCCACTCAATAAATTCAAGGTCTATCTTTTGGGGTTCATGGCGCACGTCAATAAGCAGGAAAAGCAATGTCATCTGCTCACGTTCAAGGATATACGAACTTATCATACGCTCGAATTCTTCCTGTGCCTTTTTCCCACGCTTTGCATAACCATATCCTGGCAGATCAACCAGATACCACGGTCTGTCTGCAAGAGCAGAAGGCGTCTTGCCATCAATGGTCTTATTGATGATAAAATGATTGATAAGTATGGTCTTGCCTGGTGTGGCAGATGTTTTGGCTAACTTACCATTGTCAGCAAGCATGTTTATAAGCGAACTCTTTCCAACATTGCTTCTGCCTATAAAAGCATATTCAGGCATTTTCTCCTGGGGACACTGGTCAACACGGGCACTGGAAATGAGGTACTCAGCGGTTTTTATAGTCATGATTTTTTACCAATTATAATTAAATCCTACAGAAAGCATTTCCTTTATCATGAAGAAACTGCCATCCTCGCTTTTGTATCTTGCACTACTGTCATCGAACTTAGGATATACGAACAGTCTGGCAGATAAGTACTTGTTGATTGTTAGATTGAATGTATTTTCCCATTCAATATTCGTGTAATCAAAATTGCTTATCCAGTACATTCTGGCATTCCATGATAAGTTCTTAAGTATCTGCCAACATGCATTTACCGTTATACTTGGACCGAAGTTGTGGTATGCATGGCGGCCTGCCTCAATACCATGTTTTGTGGCAAGGTCAACATTGCTGACATATCGCATATTATATGAACATGGGGCAAGATACACATTGCCACGGAACTTGTTGTTCTTGGTTGCGAACTTGTAGTCAAGACCCACAGACACCGTAAGGTTCAATGGCGAGAGGAAGTTGGTTCGTATATTATCTGAATTAGATTCATACAAAGGCACCAACTGGGTATAGGCTTGAACTTGAGTGGTATAGTACAACGTCTTATATGCCTTGTATCCAAGTTTGGTGGTCAAACGAAGAAGGTTGTCTGTGGGTTTCATTGCATGACGAGTTTCCGCTTTACCTGTAGTTTGGAATCCAAGCCTTGCTTCTAAGCGATTTTCCCATTGTATATTCTGTTTGTTATCGTAATTGGCATTCAAGGTCAACAAACTAAGGAAGGAATAATAGTTTTCACCCCCTTGATACCAGTTGTCTGAAAAATAGTTTTGGCTGAATTGCAAAGAGCCCGAACCAGAAAACTTCCAGAAGTTTGGTTTTCTAGTTACTAACTCTACCCCTTCGTCCACATCGGGTCCTAAATCCACATTGACGACCTTATCTGTAAGTTTGGTTTCTGTTGTTAAAGAGCCATGCACATCATCACGCAATGTTCCGGCCTTCTCCACCTGGTCATCTGTCTGGACAACAAGACCTGGATTATTCACATACATGTTTGCAAACGCATCGTTTACCATATGCATGCGCAAAAGATTAGGGTCAGCATAAATATCCGTTTCCATCACCGAGAACTGTTGAAGAACGGAAGAAGAATAAAAAGTAGGAGGCAACACCATACGAAGACTGTACGCATCAAGCATTTTTTCATAGGGAGATTTAGCAATCTTAGTATCATACTGAACAGCCAGCCTTGTCAGGGTCTTTCCATATACATCCGCGATAGAGTCTACGCGATATCTCCATACAACTCTCTTCTTAAGTTCCGTACTGTCTTCTTTAAGTCCTGCGGAAACTGTCAATGATATAATCAGGGAAAATACGAATATTATATGTCTATGCATAATTGTAGATTAACTAATGGTGCAAAGTTACAATAATATTTTCATATTATATATATATAAGCAAATTAATAGACTTTTTCTTATGTTAATTCGTAACTTTGACACCTATCTAAGTTACTTTCGCTCGGAAAAAACAAAATTCTTTTGCATTTTCACTCACTTATTCGTAACTTTGCACGCGTTTTGTGTGAAAATTAAACAATAACTTATGGATAAGAACACTATTACGGGCTTTGTGCTCATTGCCTTGGTGCTGATTGGTTTCAGTTGGTACAGCCAGCCTTCCGAGGAGGAAATCGCCCAGATGAAGGAGATTGCACGCCAGGACAGCATCGTGCAGGTAAAGCAGGCACTGGAAGCCCAGAAGGCAGAGGAACAGAAGACTCTGGAACTGGCTATGAAGGCTCAGGACAGCACTTCGCTTTTCTTTGAGGCACGCAACGTGCAGGGCGAGGAGGTGAACCTGAACAACGGTCTTGTGAACCTTACGCTGAACACCCGTGGCGGCAGCATACAGAGTGCAAGCCTCACACAGTACAAGAACCAGCAGAAGGAGGATGTAATGCTTCTGCGCAAGGGACTTAACAGCCTCAGTTACACGCTGACAGGCAAGGAGGACAACATCGACACTCGCGACTACACCTTCCAGGCCATCAACAAGACGGACAGCACCGTTACCATGCGTCTGGGCAACGAGGCCTCACATCTGGACATCAACTACCACCTGGTGGCAAACAGTTATCTGGTGAAGATAAGCATGCAGGCAACAGGCATGGGCAGTGTCCTGCACCCAGGCACCCAGAGCATGAGCATCAACTGGCAGGATGTGGCCGCCCAGCAGGAAAAGGGCTTCGACTTCGAGCAGCAGTACTCTTCCCTGACCTACAAGGAGAAGAACGGCGACACCGACAAACTGTCTGAAACTGGCGAGGAGAACGAAACCATGGAGATGCCCCTTGAATGGATTGCCTTCAAGAACCAGTTCTTCAGTTGCGTGCTCATTGCACCCGACCAGTTCGACGGAGCGGTGCTGAAGAGTTCGCCATGCCAGGAGAAGTCCGGTGACCTGAAGAAATATGCCGCACACATGAATTGCGCCTTTGACCCCAGCGGCGTGCAGAGTACAGACCTGAATCTCTACCTGGGTCCCAACGACTTCCACCTGCTGAAGGAGCACGACGACCTCGTAGCATCTGGCAAGGACCTTGAACTGGAGAACCTCGTATACCTTGGCTGGCCTCTGTTCCGCATCATCAACCGTTGGATCATTCTGCCCCTGTTCGACTTCCTTTCCGGTTTCGGCATGAACATGGGCATCGTACTGCTCCTGCTCACCATCATCGTGAAGATATTCGTCTACCCCACCACCAAGAAGAGTTATCTGAGCAGTGCCCGCATGCGAGTCCTCAAGCCTCAGGTGGATGCTCTGAATGCCAAGTATCCCAAGCCCGAGGATGCCATGAAGAAGCAGGCAGAGATGATGCAGTTGTATAGAGAATACGGCGTAAGTCCCATGGGTGGATGCCTGCCCATGCTTATACAGATGCCCATCTGGATTGCCTTGTTCAACTTCGTGCCCAACGCCATTGCCCTGCGTGGCGAGAAGTTCCTTTGGGCTGACGACCTGTCTGCCTACGACGAACTGCTCAGTTGGGATGCCGACCTGTGGCTCATTGGCGACCACCTGAGTATCTTCTGCCTGCTCTTCTGCGCCACCAACATCATCAACACATGGATCTCCATGCGTCAGCAGAAGGACCAGATGTCCAGCGAACAGGCCCAGCAGATGAAGATGATGCAGTACATGATGTACATCATGCCACTGATGTTCTTCTTCATGTTCAACAACTACTCCAGCGGCCTTTGCTACTACTACTTCCTGTCCGGTCTCACCAGCATCCTCATCATGTGGTACCTGCGCAAGACCACCGACGACAAGAAACTTCTTGCCAAGTTGGAAGAGTACCGTGCCAAGCACAAGAACGATCCCAAGAAGACCGGTGGCATGGTAGCACGTCTGGAGGCTCTGCAGAAGCAGATGGAGGAGCAACAGAAGAACAGGAAGTAAGCCCTATATATATAATAAGGTATAGGACTGACGTCAGAAACTACCGCACACACACGTTTGGAAATTGGGAATTAGAGTATCAAGCCCTCGGACTTCTTCCTCTGGTTCCCGATTTCTGCTTATAAAAGCACCTAACCAAGCAAACCAACAATATGATCAAACTATTAACCCTTTCCCTTATGTCGCTCTCACTTGTGGCATGCACACCATCGGCAGAGAACACCTCGGATACCGCCGGCATAGGCCGAACCACCGAGTTTGCCGATTCTTCACACCAGTTCACCCCCGAGGTAATGTGGCAGATGGGCCGCATAGGAGGCTATCACCTTTCTCCCGAGGCCCGGAAGTCCGTCTACGGAGTAACATACTACAGCGTGGAGAAGAACCGCAGCCGTTCCGTCATCTATGCCTCCACACCCTCGGCAGATAGCGAAGCGGCATTGCTTACATCACCGTCCGCTTCCGAGTATGCCCCCTCCTTCCTTCCCGGCACCGACAAGATTGTATTCCTTGCCCCCGAGGAAAACGGTTCCGGCGCAATGCAGATATGGAGCATGAATGCCGACGGTACCGGCCGCAAACAGGTTTCCTTCGAAGCCGAAGGCGTGGACGACTATCTGTTCTCGCCCTGCGGCAACAAAGTCATCCTCATAAAGGGTGTGGCTCACGAAGCAAGCATCCAGAAGAACGACGAGGACCTTGCCATGTCCACAGGCATCGTGGCCAACGACCTGATGTACAAGCATTGGGACCATTACACCAAGTCTGCCCCCCACCCCTTCGTGGCCGATTTCGACGGCAACAAGGTAAGCGGTGCCAAGGACCTTCTGGAGGGCGAGCCATACGAAAGCCCCATGCTCCCCTTCGGCGGCGCCGAACAACTGGCATGGAGCCCCGACGGCAAGCAGCTGGCATACACCTGCCGCAAGCTCTCTGGCATTGACTACGCCATCAGCACCGATAGCGATATTTTCCTTTATGACCTGGAGAGCGGAGAGACCAAGAACCTCTGCAAGCCCGAAGGCTATGTGCGCCCTGCTTGCGACCCCACACGCTCGCTCAAGCACCAGGCAGTGAACCAGTTCCAGGAGGATGTGAATGCCGGCTACGACCAAAATCCCCAGTTCTCGCCCGATGGCAAATTCATTGCATGGAGCAGCATGGAGCGCGACGGATACGAAAGCGACCGCACACGCCTTTGCATCTACGAGTTTGCCACAGGCAAGAAGACATACGTAACCGAGAGTTTTGAGAGCGGTGTCAACGAGTTTGCATGGGCAAGCGACAACAACACCCTGTACTTCTCTGGCGTTTGGCATGGCAAGACCAACCTCTATGCCACCAACCTTTCAGGCGAGGTAAGGCAGATTACCGACGAGGTGGCCGACTATGTCCTACTTGGCGTTCATCCCCAGGGAGACAAACTCCTGGCCAAGCGTCACTCCATGAGCCGTGCCGACGAGGTGTTCTTCGTAAACATTGCGGACGGCAAGACCGAGCAGATTACCAGGGAGAACGAGCCCTTCTATGCCCACTTCCAGTTCGGCGAGGTTCGCGAGCGCTGGATAAAGACCACCGACAACAAGGACATGCTGGCATGGGTAATACTGCCCCCCAACTTCGACGAGACAAAGAAATACCCCACCCTGCTCTTCTGCGAGGGCGGGCCCCAGTCGCCCGTTAGCCAGTTCTGGAGTTTCCGCTGGAACTTCCAGGTGATGGCTTCTCAGGGCTATGTGGTCATCGCCCCCAACCGCCGAGGCCTGCCCGGCTTTGGCATGGAGTGGCTTGAGCAAATCTCCGGCGACTACTCCGGCCAGTGCATGAAGGACTACCTCTCTGCCATAGACGACATTGTCAAGGAACCCTGGGTGGATGCCGACAGACTTGGTGCCGTAGGTGCAAGTTTCGGAGGATACAGCGTTTACTGGCTTGCCGGCAACCACGAGAAGCGTTTCAAGGCATTCATCGCCCACGACGGTATCTTCAACACCCAGCAGCAGTATGTGGAAACGGAGGAAATGTGGTTCCCCAACTGGGACATGGGTCAGGCTCCCTGGTACAAGGACGCTCAGGGCAAGCGTGCCAAGGTGTTCGAGACCTCTCCCCATCTCTACGTCGACCGCTGGGACACCCCCATCCTCTGCATCCACGGACAGAAGGACTTCCGCATAGAGTACACCCAGGCAGAAAGTGCCTTCACCGCCGCACGCACACGTGGCATACCTGCCCAGCTGCTCCTCTTCCCTGATGAGAACCACTGGGTACTGAAGCCCCAGAACGGCATCCTCTGGCAGCGCACCTTCTTCCGCTGGTTAGACAAGTGGCTGAAATAATATCGTCTTTCTATATTATCTAGACCATCTAGAATATCTAGAATATCTATAAAAAACTAACACAAAACATAAATGACTACAGCAATCAAGCAAACTCTCCGCGATTCATGGGCAGCCCGTTGGACGGCACTCATAATCGTCAGCTTCACCATGATGTGGGGCTACTTCCTGACCGATGCCATGTCTCCACTGATGGACATGCTCGGCATTTCCATTGAACAAGGCGGCATGGGTTGGAGTGCCAGCGACTTTGGCAACTTCAACTGGGCCTACATGTGGTTCAACGTATTCTTCTTTGCCCTCCTCTTCGGCGGCATCATCCTGGACAAGATAGGCGTACGCCTTACGGGTATAGCCTCCTGTCTGTTCATGGTGGCAGGTGCCTGCATCAAGTACTATGCCGTAGAGTTCATCGAACCCGGCGGCGAGGCCATCTTCCTCGGCCTTAACAAGCAGGTGCTGACCGCATGTGTGGGCTATGCCATCTTTGCCGTGGGTACTGAGAACTGCGGCATCACCGTAACCAAGGTAATCGCACGCTGGTTCCGTGGCTACGAAACAGCCCTGGCAATGGGCATCCAGGTTGCCGTGGCACGTTTGGGAACGGCCCTGGCCTTGGCGGTAGGCCCCATCCTTGCCAAGAACTTCCAGGTATCCACTCCCCTGTTGCTGGCACTGGTACTTCTGGTTGTCGGACTCTTGGCATACCTCGTGTTCTGCGTAATGGACAGCCGTCTGGACAAGCAGGAAGGCGAGGCCGTAAGTTCCGAAGGCGACGACGAGACCTTCAAGTTGGGCGACCTCACCATCATCCTCAAGAGCAAGGGATTCTGGCTCATTGCCCTACTTTGCCTCTGCTTCTATTCTGCGGTATTCCCCTTCCTGAAGTATGCCACCTCGCTGATGATAAACAAGTACAATGTGGACCCCACCCTGGCTGGTTTCCTGCCCTCCATACTTCCCTTCGGCAACCTGCTCATGACACCCATCTTCGGCGGTATCTATGACAAGTATGGCAAGGGTGCCACCATCATGGTAATAGGTTCCGTGCTCCTTATCCTTGTGCATCTGCTCTTTGCCATGCCTCTGCTCAACTACTGGTGGTTTGCCGCCATCATCATGGTGTTGCTTGGCGTAGCCTTCTCGCTGGTGCCCAGCGCCATGTGGCCATCAGTGCCCAAGATTATCCCCTTGCGCCTTCTGGGTTCCGCCTATGCTTTGATTTTCTGGGTACAGAACATCGGTCTTGGCAGCGTGCCCCTGCTCATCGGCAATGTGCTGAGCGAGTACTGCATCGTTGGTACCGTGGTTCGCGACGGCAACGAGGTTATCCTGTACGACTACACCCTGCCCATGCTCATCTTTGCCATGTTCGGTGTCATTGCCCTGGGTCTTGCCCTGTGGCTCAAGTACGAAGACGGCAAGAAGGGCTACGGCCTGGAGAAAGCCAACATTGAAAAGTAAAACCTATATTATATAAATCATGAATAAGTTATATTTCATAATCGCTTTAATGACCTCCCTTGTGTTGGCATCATGTGAAGAAAAAGCAGATGGAGATTGGCCTCCAATCAAAGTAAACAAGGAAAAATTGTATTTCCCTAAAGAAGGTGGAGAAGAAACTATTTCCAGTCTAAACTACAAGAGCTGGTGGATTAGCGATCGCTATAACCCAGAGTTCACGACTTTCAAAGGTGAAGATGGCCACACATACGAAAAACTTGATGGAGGATGGTATACGGTAACTATGCGTCGAAAGCCATATAGTAATAGCGCTGTTATTCAAGTGCAGAAGAACGACACGGAAACTCCGCGCCAGGCAATATTTGATATGACTGTAGGTGATTCGTTCAAGTCAATTTGGATTAACCAGGAATAAAAGCATCCTTTCATAGGAAAGGACCGGACTTTGAATGCAAGTCTGGTCCTTTTCTTTTTTATACAAGGAAAGAGGATATATACACTCAAAAATGCCCTCACGAGGGCGAGGGGGTGACAATACTATTGTCAAGGGTGCGACAATACTAAGGACGGACCGGTGCTCTCGGGGAGGCAGTCTTCCAGCACTTGGGCAAGTCCGTCGTCGGCATTGGAGGGGGCAACGACATCCGCTACCTGACGCACATCGGGATGTGCATTGGACATTGCTATGCCGAGGGCGGCCAGACGAATCATCCCCATGTCGTTATGTCCGTCACCTGCCGCAATGAGGTTTCCGTGCGACAATCCAAGATGTTCCAACAAGCGTACAAGTGCATCGGCCTTGTCCGTAGCACGAGGCACCACCTCCAGAAAATAGGCCTCGCTCAGGTAAGCGTCTGCCATGCCGTAAAGACGGGCGGTTACCTCCCGTTGCAATGCCGGCATCTCGCATGGATCGCTGGTGATGATGCATTTGGGCAAAGTTGCCTTGGGAAGGTCGGTGAGAATATCTGCAACCTCTCTTACCGGCATGCCATTGCGCTGGTGCGAAATATGCACGTAGGGGTCTGTTGCATCTTCTGTGCATATCTCATCATCCACGTATGTCAACACCGTATGTCCCGGACGACGCGAGCACTCTGCAATTACAGGCAACGCCTCCGATGGCAAGGTGGCTGTATAAAGCACCTGACCCGTTGCATAGTCCATCAGCACACTACCGTTGAAACCTATGATATAGCCTCCGAACTCGTCCATCCCCAGAAGTTCCGCCACAGGACGTATGCCCAAGGGAGGGCGCCCTGTGGCTCAAGTATGAAGACGGCAAGAAGGGTTACGGCCTGGAGAAAGCGAACATAGCAAAGTAAAATATATTTTGACACTATAGCAAAAAAATAAACAAACTCTTTAATAAAAAATACCTATTAGCGGAATTAATTTCGTGCGTACTTAATTCTGCCAATAGGGTTTTCCATTGATGTAATTTATATAATTTAAATATTGTAAAGAGGTCGTAGTACTTACTTTGCTGATGATTCAGGCAAATGTAGGTTTCCTATCTTTTGGGGTTAAGTCTTTAAGGGCACTCTAATTTGATATTAGTAGTTTCAAACAGATCAAGTTTTATTTCTTCAGCAATGCTCATGCTGAAACGTACAAATAGTAAAAGGACTGGATTTTAATTGAATTCCAGTCCTTTCCATGTACGCCCTCAGGGGTTCGAACCCTGGACCCATTGATTAAGAGTCAATTGCTCTACCAACTGAGCTAAGGACGCTTTTAAAATAATATAAAAGAAAACTCTTTCTTATTATCGACTGCAAAGGTATATATTTTTTTTAAAACAAAAGAGGTTGTTTGTTTTTTTTTTTGCTTTAATGTTTAAAAAACATATATAACCTTCTAAAAACGGGCATAAATTGAAATAAATACCCTATAATTGTTATTGTACTGTGTTCTTGAATGTCATATTCGTATATATCCTAGTACTATAATAGATACTTAAGTCTTTTGAAGTATGATTTCTGTCTATTTAGATAATAAATTAGCGATGACATGAACATTATCTTATATTTATGAGCGTATATTTTGCATCAACATATCAAAAAACTGAAGATTTTATTTGTAATAAAGAATTATTATGTAATTTTGTATTCGCTCAGAATAAAGATTATTGTATATCAAACTTAATATAAATTTAACACACTCCGTTTATTAGAATTAATATGATTTTTGTCAAACATTTATTATTGGTGGCTTTTATTTCGTTTCCATTTGTGTCAATAGCACAACGGAATAAACAAACAGAAAATAAGATGTTCAATCATTTGGATATAGCATTAACTGCTGGTACAACTGGTTTAGGCATAGAACTCGCGACACCCTTAGGACGCATGTTACAATTGAGGACTGGGTATTCGTTCATGCCAGAGTTTTCTCCGATAATGACGTTTGACATACAAGTAGGTTCAGACCCAACAATTAGCCAACAGAAATTCAAAAAGATGGCTTCTATTCTTGAGAAGTTTACGGGTTATGAAATTAACGAAAGTATTGACATGAAGGGAGATCCTAATTTTCACAATTGGAGTGTTTTAGTTGATCTTTTTCCCTTTAAAAATAATAAACGATGGCATTTTACAGCTGGCTTTTATCTAGGATCTTCAACTATAGCAGAGGCATATAACACAACGGAAGATATGCCGTCACTTATGGCTGTAGATATTTACAACAACATTTACGATTTTTTTATAGAGGACAGATATTGGGATACTCCAATATATAATGATTTTTATCTTGACCCCAATGTTGCAGATATTGCAAAAGAAAAGTTACAAAACTATGGTCGCATGGGAATGAATATGGGTAATTACTCTAGGGATATCAAAGATGAGGACGGAAATATTATACATCATAAGGGAGACGCCTATATAATGACTCCTGACGAAAATGGCATGGTTAAAGCCAAGATGAAAGTTAATATGTTTAAACCCTATGTAGGTTTTGGATATGGTGGAAATCTTATAAAAAATAATAACAACATTCGTATATCCTTTAATTGTGGCATTATGATGTGGGGCGGAGCACCAAAAATACTCACTCATGATGGGATTGATCTTATAAATGATGTAAAAGGAACAAGAGGAAAAGTAGGTTGTTATGTTGATGTCTTAGAACACCTGAAGATTTATCCTGTTCTCAATCTACATCTAGCATATAGATTATTATAGGATTTCATTTCACTGGCTTTATTCTACTTTTGTCTCAATTGTCTTATATCACTCGAAATGCCATATATGTATTATTTTTCCTAATATTTTTCCTGCATCTCCTCATGCATATTACTTTTACTTTTTCTTGCATAAGTCGTGGAAAAAGGCTAAATTTGCACAAAATAAGGGTGAATGACCCATAAATCAAATGTAATACTAATTCTTTACAATATAAATGGAAGATCAAGAAAGAATCATCAAAGTGGACATTGAGTCCGAGATGAGGAAAAGCTACATTGACTACTCGATGAGCGTCATTGTGGCTCGTGCCTTGCCCGACGTGCGTGACGGTTTCAAACCCGTTCACCGCCGTATTCTCTTCGGTATGGAGGGATTGGGCAACACGCACAACAAACCCTACAAGAAGAGTGCCCGTATAGTGGGTGAGGTGCTCGGTAAGTATCATCCCCATGGCGACAGTTCCGTGTACGGTGCACTGGTGCGCATGGCACAGGATTGGAACATGCGCTATACGCTGATTGACGGTCAGGGTAACTTTGGTTCTGTAGACGGTGACGGTGCTGCGGCAATGCGTTACACCGAAGCACGCCTCAGCATGATGGGCGAAGCCATGATGGAGGATCTGGAGAAGGATACGGTAAACATGACCAACAACTTCGACGATACCCTGCAGGAACCTACCGTTATGCCTACCCGTATCCCCAACCTGCTGGTTAACGGTGCTACCGGTATTGCCGTTGGTATGGCAACGAACATCCCCACCCACAATCTTGGTGAGGTTATTGATGCTTGTGTGGCATACGTTGACAATCCGGAGATGGATACCGAGACCTTGATGCAGTACGTGAAGGGTCCCGACTTCCCTACAGGTGCCTACATAATGGGCTTGCAGGGGATAAAGGATGCCTACGAAACAGGACGCGGACGCGTCATCATGCGTGCCAAGGCCGATATTGAGGCACATGACCAGCACGACAAGATCGTTGTCACGGAGATACCCTATGGTGTTAACAAGGCACAACTTATCGAGTACATTGCCGAACTGATGAAGGAGGGCAAACTGGACGGTATCAGCAATGCCAATGACGAGAGCGACCGTGAAGGTATGCGTATCGTTGTGGACGTGAAGCGCGATGCCAATGCCCGCGTTGTCTTGAATAAATTGTTCAAGATGACACCGTTGCAGACAAGTTTCAGCGTGAACGCCATTGCACTGGTCAAGGGTCGTCCCCGTCTGCTCACCCTAAAAGATTGCATCAGCAATTTTGTCGAGCACCGTCATGAGGTGGTTATCCGTCGTACCAAGTACGACCTGAAGAAGGCAGAGGAGCGTGCCCACATACTGGAAGGTCTGATCATTGCCAGCGACAACATCGATGAGGTAGTACACATCATTCGTGGAAGCAAGACTCCCCAGGATGCCCAGCGCAATTTGGAAGCACGCTTCAATCTGGACGAACTTCAGTCAAAGGCCATCGTGGATATGCGCCTCAGCCAGTTGACAGGCCTTCGTCAGGAGGATTTGCACAACGAATTCGACGATCTGCAGGCAAAGATTGCATACTACAACCAGATACTTACAGATGACAACCTGTGCCGCAAGGTAATCAAGGACGAACTCATCGAGGTTAAGGAGAAGTATGCCGACGAGCGCAAGACCCAGATAATGCCCAGTGCCGAGGAATTCAATGCCGAGGACTTCTATGCCGACGACGAGGTGGTCGTTACCATCAGCCACATGGGCTATATCAAGCGTACTCCTCTGGCCGAGTTCCGTGCACAGGGACGTGGCGGTATAGGTTCAAAGGGTTCCGCTACACGCGACAACGACTTCATAGAACATCTCTACACCGGCACCATGCACAATACCATGATGTTCTTCACCGACCGTGGACGTTGCTACTGGCTGAAGGTATATGACATACCCGAGGGAACGAAGCAGAACAAGGGCCGTGCTATACAGAACATGTTGCAGATTGAACCCGGCGACAAGGTGCAGGCATGTCTGCTTATCCGCAAGTTGCACGATTCCGACTTCTGCAAGTCACACTATGTTGTCTTTGCCACCAAGGACGGTATCATCAAGAAGACCTGTCTGACAGAGTACAGCCGTCCCAGAACAAATGGTGTGAACGCCATCAACATCCGTGAGGAAGACAGGGTGATTGCCGTGAACCTCACCAACGGAACGGATGAAATCATCGTTGCCAACCGCAATGGCCGTGCCGTTCGCTTCAATGAATCCGACGTCCGTACCATGGGACGTGTGAGCACTGGTGTGCAGAGCATTGTCCTGGACAACGACGGTGAGGATGAGGTAATCGGAATGGCAGTAATCAACGATCCAGAGAATGAGAACATCCTGGTAATGAGCGACAAGGGTTGGGGTAAGTATACCTCTGTGGAGGCATACCGCAAGACCAACCGCCATGCCAAGGGCGTGAAGGCCATGAACCTTGTGGACGACAACAAACTTGTTACCCTGCAGGTTGTTACCGAGGAGGACGACCTGATGATTATCAACAAGTCGGGAACAGTTATACGTCTGCATGTGGACGACATCAAGGAAACCAAGAATCGTGCCACTCAGGGAACCAAGTTGATTGAACTGAAGAAGCGTGGCGACAGCATTGCCCACGTATGTGTGGTTCCTCGTTCCGACGAAGAAGAGGATTCTACTACTCCCGATGTAGAGATGAACGACGCTCAAACCATTCAGACAGAAACTCCGGTTGAGCAGACACCCGAGGCAAAGGGTGAGGTACAGGGCGAATTTGATTTCAATGAGACTAATGAATGATAATAACCAAACCACTAAACAACATTAATTATGAAAAAGATTCTTTTCACTATTGCCCTTGCACTGCTCACCGGTAGTGTGATGGCCCAGACTCCCGAAGAGAAGGCTGCTGCAAAGGCTGCAAAAGCAGCCCTGAAAGAGGCAACCAAGCAGGCCAACAAGAAACTCAGTGATGGTATGGCTTGTGCAACAGAGGTACAGACCCTTTATCAGGCTATCCAGATGGAACAGCAGAAGGGTGAGTCTTCTAATGATAAGCTTATTGCAGAAAACGAGGCCAAGATCCAGACTGTATCTCTAGAGGGTATCGGACTTCTGACAGAAGCATTCTCTACCGAGTACATCAAGGACAACAAGAAATTCCAGGCATACAAGGCTATGGACGACATGGCAACAATGATCTTGAACAGTGAATTGGTAAAGGCTTCCAAGAAGGAACCATATAACCGTGCGTCACTTGCCTCTTCAATCTTTGCCATTACCGATGCATGCCATGGCCAGCTGACATGGGGTAAGGAAGAAGATCAGACTCAGAACATTATTATCCAGTCAGTAAAGTTGAAGTTCCCCAAGACGCATGCATACTATGCTTATCTGTGTCAGTTCTGCATTGAGGCAAAGGATTTGGACGGTGCACAGAAGGCACTGGATGCTTACATCAACTTCCCCGTCAAGTATCCAGAGATTGCTGATAACGAAATCGTGAAGAATCCCGAATATCCTGCTTCGCAATTTGCGTTCAATATCTTCTATACAGCTTTCAATGACAAGAACGCAGATCTGATGGACAAGTATTATGACCTGGCTTTGCAGTTCGACAATAAGGACAGCCACAACTTCGTTCTTCGCGCAAAGCCCCAGATGCTTAAGGACCAGGGTAAGACAGAGGAATGGATTGTCGCAATGAAGGAGATGATAGCTCTTGCTCCTGATAGCGAGGTTGGCGAAATAGGTATGCAGCAGTTGATGTCTCATTACAATAATGCCGGTAACGAGGCTGTTGATGCATACACCAAGGAATTGGTTGAGAAATACCCCAACAGCAAGGTAGCAAACTATTGCCGTGGTTTTGCTTTCTATGCCAAGAGCGACTTTAGCAATGCCATCACCTTCTTCCAGAAGTCAGTGGAGATAGATCCTGACTATGCTGATGGTGTTTACAATTGCGGTTATTGCTATTATCAGAACGCATTGGAGAAAGCACGTGAAATAAGCGGAAAGAAGATGAAGTCTCAAGCCGCCATTAAGGCTGCCGAGGATGAGGTGAAGAGTCTTTTCGCCAAGGCAGCTCCCTATTTTGAACGGTATCGCGAGTTGGATGACAAGGAACCCAGCAGGTGGGCCGCTCCTTTGAAGGTGATTTACAACAACACCGGAGAGAAAGAGAAGGCTGAAGAAATGGATGCATACCTCAACTAATCAGTTTATACAAAATTACGTAAAGATATATTCAAATTCAATAAAGGCTGCCACAACGGTATGCTGTTGTGGCAGTCCTTTTAATTCTCTTCCTGTTGATTCTATAATGATTCGACTACTACTTATATTATTTGTGAGCCTCTTCTCTTTTACTACTCTTAATGCTCAAAAGAAGATGACCATCAAGAAGAGGTTCAAAGAAGCCCATGCTGCCATAAAGGCAGGTTCAGGTCAGGAAAACATTGAACGTATTCTTCTTGACAGCATGGCATTGCCCACTACTACTGACAAACAGAGAGCAGAGGGCTATAATCTCTGTGCCCAGTTACAACAGAGCCAGAATGAAGGCTTGAATATGAAAGCCTATCTGAAACAGAATTTAGATACTGTCAAATTATATCAGACGGTCCTTAAGATATATGATTACACACTGCGAAGTGATTCCGTAGATGAATCAGACAAGTATGAAAATAAAAATATAAAACTAAGAGCATTACACCGGGACAACCTGTTGGGAGGAGGCAAGTTCTTGCTCCGTAAATCACAATGGTCAGAAGCATATCCCTTTTTTGACATGTTTCTCAAAACATGCACAACAGATCTGGATAGTGTTATCGGACGTGTTGCATATTGGGCCACAATTTGCGGAATGAACGAAAACAACCCTTATCATGTGCTTGAACATGTGGACAAGGCTATTGCATTGACGTCAGAAGCGGAACGTCCCGCCTTGGCAGAATATAAGGCACGTAGTTATGTTCATATTGGTGACAGTGCCAAATGGTTGGAAATACTGGACGAGGGTGTTGACCTCTACCCTGGTTATAGTTTTTTCTTCTTGAACCTTATGGATTACTACATGCGCCATGGAGAAATAGAGAGAGGTCTTGCACGTACTGATTCGTTGGTAAGATCAGATGTTGATAGGGCCATGTATTGGTTTGCCATGAGTATGTTTGCCTTGGCACAAGGAGATTACGAGAAGTGCATCAATATGAGTGAAGAGTGTCTGAAACGTGAACCGGATAATATCGATGCTTTATATAACAAGGGTATATCTCTCTTAAATATGACTCTAGCCGAGATAGATTCAGCAAAGCGTCGAGTACTTTATCGGTATGCTTTAGAACCCATGGAGAGGGTTAGGGAACTGACCCCTGACGATATAGACAGATGGGGCAATCCTTTATATAGGATATATCTGAACCTTAACATGGGAAAGAAGTTTGAAGAGATAGATAAGATGCTTGAAAAGCACTTCGGAAAATCTCAGCATTCAGAGGAAACAAAAAAAACGCCGATACCTGAGAACTATACAGGAAGCAACACGATAGACAAGCAATTTGTTAAGGATTAAAAGCAGAACATCAAGGAGTATGAGCAGAGTATTTGCTTTCATATTGACTTTGTTTGTTGTACTGGCGTCCTGCACAAGAATGGACACAAGTATGCCCGACGAAATGAATCGCCGGGCATATCTTCTTCGTTATGTAGATGTAGATTCCTCTTTGTATTATGCGGAAAAAGCATATAATTTATGTGAGAATTATCCCGACGGTAAAGCAGAAGCTGTAAGCCATAAGGCGTTTGTCCTTTATCAGCAAATGCATTTTAGTGATGCCATGGAGGCATTAGACAGAATTGATTCGCTGACAAACAACCAGATTGAACTTCTTTGTGCAGACGTTCTTAGGATGAAAGTGTCGCAAAGAACAGGAGAATTCCGCACTTTCTATAGAGCATGGCATAGTGCAGAAAGGAGGTTAAACAGAATAGATGAGGAACTGCATCTCCTGTCACCGCATCTCAAAAACAGAGTTCTGTATGCACGTACAGAAATGCATATCATTGCATGTACTTTTTATTTCTATTCCCAACAGGATTCTGCCTCACGTGCAGAGATGAACCAGGTGGAGCCCTATATGAGACTGCCTATGGATACAGCCCAATGGAGCAGTTACATGTATATGCTTGGTGCAGGAGGAATTTTAAGAGGAGATAGCGCTACGGTTGTTTTGAAGGAATTCGACTATCTTACACACGTGCTGACCATTTCCAGACGACGTAACGACAAATATTTTCAGGCCAATAGTCTGCAGGCACTTGCCACACTCATGGAGAAGCCTGGTATCCAGACCTTGATAAGAAACAACCGGGGGGGGGGCATGGACTTTGTCGTTGGTCAGTATTCCGGTATGAGCACATCATTCTGCGAGGACTCACTACCATTGGCTCTTGCAAACCATTCCTTGAAATTGTTCCGACTTTATGACGATTGCTTTCAGACGGCAAATGTATTACGCACAAAGTCCGAGTTGCTTTTCAGACAGAAACGATACAGGGAAGCGTTGTCATCATTATATGAGGCATTGGACATCGTGTTGAAGCAACACAATGCCGATACAAAACGCGTCCCATATTGGGAAGCCGCTATTTATGAACGCCTCTCCTTAACATATAGTGCCCTCGGCAACACAGAACTGGCCATTAAGAACCGCAAGACATATTTATCGCTGATTGAGTCCATGCGTCAGGACCTTGAGGAGGAGGCCAGAGCCGAAGAATTGCAGTCGTATAGCTATAGGCTCTATATCAATCTTTCTGTAATCGCTGTTCTGGTATTGATAGTTGTATTTGCATTCTGGACGTTGATAAGCCGCTTAAAGAGATTAAGCAAGAGGCAGGAGCGTGAAGCGGAAGAGTCACTGCAAATTGCAATGGATGAAACACGTGCTCGTGAAATGCAGTTGGCGCGAGAAAAGTTGTCAAACATAGAACGACGGGCAAAGGTCAGTCTTGCTGAGAATGTCGTTCCGTATATAATCCGTATGCTGCACACACAGGATATGGAGTATGTGGCCGAACTTTCTGCAGAGATACTCCGAATAAACGATATCCTGACAGAGTGGATTCAGGTGAAGCAGGGGAAGGTGGCTATGAACATTACAACATTTCCCCTGCAACCATTGTTGGATACAATTGCGAAAAACAGAAGTACCTATCAGCAGAAAGGTATCAACCTTGAAGTGACATCGGCAGAGGGTATTAATGTAAAGGCAGACCGTGCCCTGACTCTTTTCATGATAAATACCCTCTGCGACAATGCCCGCAAGTTTACGCCATCAGGTGGCACTGTGAGCATAACGGTAGATTCAGATGATAATGTCGTAGAAATCTCAGTCAAAGATACCGGATGCGGGCTTAGTGAGGAGAATGTTGACAAGATTAACAACAGCAAGGTCTTCCGAATATCTTCTGAACAAGATACTGATGTCTCAATCACGACTGACGGCAAGGGATTTGGCTTCGGACTGATGAATTGTAAGGGTATTATCGGCCAAATGAAGAAACTGTCCAACCGCTTCCAATGCTGTGATTTTGGCGTGGATAGTGAGGAAGGCAAAGGTAGCCGTTTCTGGTTTAGGCTTCCGCGTGTACTTCTGGTATTTGCTGTTATCTTTCTGAATCTTGGAACCTATGCGCAAAAGGATTATGACAATGCAGTTGTGCAATATGACAAAATGTGCAACAGTAATACAACGGGCCAATACATCCAAGCCATGGAACATGGTCGTCAAGCTCTTGACCTAGTACCGGAAGATAGTATATATCTGCGAATGCTGATAGAGAACGAAATGGCCATAGCATCTCAAACCTTGTGTATGTGGGATGAGTACAGAAAACATAATTTACAGTACATCCGTTTATACAGACAATACACCGCCGACCCCAATCTTCCCGTTTATGCCAAACGCCTGCACACCGTGAAGACAGAGATAACATGGTCACTATTCTTCACGCTCCTCTTGTTCCTTAGTTCAGTTGCTTGTCTGATACTTGTTGTCCGACGTTCCAGACGTCGTAGGAACGAGATGCAACACCATGAGGATTTGCAGATCCAGCAGATTGAAACCCTCAACCGTGTCCAGTACGAACTGGACCGTATACATATCCAGAACCGTATTTTGGATAACAGTCTCTCCACCATAAAGCATGAGACCATGTATTATCCGGCCCGTATACAGCAGATGGCACTTAGTGCAGAAACGGACAAGAAAGATTTGTTCCAACTGATGAACTACTATAACGACATTTACACCATCCTGCTTGGACAGGCCCAACGTCAGACCTCCGTCAGAGTAAGTATGGATGAGAGCGTCATGTATGAACTTAAGCGCAGGGTGATGGCTGCCATTTCCCACGCCCCTATTTCAGTTGAAACGAAGGATGAAAATCAGATACAGGAAATAAGAATCAGGGTATTGGGCAAGCAGATACCGGACAATCTGTTTACACCGGAAGCCGGCAATCTGGATGCATTCGTGGCACGTGAAATCGTTCGCATGCATGATGCCTCCTGTGGCTTCCCCGGATTGAGATTATACGTAGAAAACAATGAAATCATCATAACACTATGGAAGAATTCAAGGTTATTATCGTCGAAGACGTTCAGTTGGAACTAAAAGGTACAGAGCATATTTTCAGAAGCGAGATACCAGAGGCCACCATTATCGGTACTGCACAAAATGAGGCAGAACTCTGGAAACTCATGCGCAAGGATGTGCCTGACATGATATTGCTGGACCTTGGTTTGGGTGGAAGCACCACGGTGGGCATCGACATTTGCCGCCAGTTGAGAGACAGGTACAGCAATCTCAAGATACTGATATTCACTGGCGAAATTCAGAATGAGCGTCTGTGGGTAGAGGCTCTTTCTGCCGGTGCTGACGGCATAATACTGAAGACTGGCAACTTGTTGCAGCGCGATGACGTGCAACTGGTAATGCATGGACGTCGCTTTGTGTTTAACGAACCTATTCTGGAGAAGATACTCGTTCGCTTCCGCAAAAGCATATTGGCTGAAGTACAGCAGAGCGATGCCATTATCGACTACGACATTGACGAGTACGACGAACGTTATCTCCGTCATTTGGCCTTGGGATATACTAAGGACATGATTGCAAACCTTAAGGGGATGCCCTTCGGAGCCAAGAGTCTCGAGAAGCGACAGGCCGACCTTATCAACCGTTTGTTTCCTGGCAATGAACGTACAGGTGTCAACGCAACCCGTCTTGTTACAAGGGCCTTGCAACTACGTATAATTGACTTGGAGAACCTGCGTCCGGATGAGGAATAGATTTTAGCATACATAGGAACAGAACATACAACTTACACTTCATTCATGGACGAATTGCTGAGGTATTTATGGCTTCATGGTACAGAGCGTGCGGCCTCGGAATTATTGGTTTACACGATTCTGTTTATTGTTGCTGTGGGCAGTGTGATCCGTAGCAAACTGCTTGTCGTTCGCGATTTGGATGGCATTGTCTCTGCCATTGTTGTTGCAGTTATCAGCAATGTACTATTGCTTCTTTCTGCCTTGATTCCCAACAGTCCGCTGCTTGGAGTTACCGGTAAGGCCTTTCCTTCTCCGTGGAGTCATGGACTTTTCCAAAGTTTGTGTATAGAGTGTATCATTGTATGCTTTGTTTTTGGTATAGTGTCAGGAACCATACACTCCAGACGTGATGTGCTTGAACTTATCACATATGGTATAGTGCGCTGGCCTTGGGCCATATTATTGGCTATGGTCGTATCCTTCTTTATATATATATAACAAGGTATCATGCCATGGCAAAATATTAAATAAATTGTCACCAATGATAATAGAAGAACTTAACGAGAGTCAGCGTGAGGCGGTATTGTGTTGTGATGCGCCTTCACTTGTCATTGCCGGCGCGGGTTCGGGAAAGACACGTGTACTGACCAGCAAGATAGCATATTTGTTGCAGAATGGAATGCAACCATGGAACATCCTGGCCCTTACCTTTACCAACAAGGCAGCCAAGGAAATGCGCCAGCGTATAGGTCGTATGGTTGGAGAAGAGACGGCATCTCGTCTGTGGATGGGAACATTCCATAGCATATTTTCCCGTATCCTGCGTCAAGAGAGCATACATCTGGGTTTCGCCCAAGACTTTACCATATATGATGCATCTGATAGTAAAAGCCTGATAAAAAGCATTATCAAGGATATGCAGCTGGATGACAAGACCTATAAACCCGGCAGTGTGGTATCACGTATCAGCATGGCAAAGAACCGTCTGATATTGCCGTCGGCATATATGGCTGACAGGCAGAACATGGAGGCTGATATGCACGCGAAGATGCCGGCAATAGGTCAAATCTACATGCGATACTGGCAGCGTTGCCGCCAGTCCAATGTTATGGATTTCGATGATTTGCTTCTTTATACCTGGATATTGTTTACCGAACATCCCGATATTGCCCAGAAGTGGGAGGATAGGTTCCACTTTGTTCTCGTGGACGAGTATCAGGATACCAATTATGCCCAGCATCTTATTGTATGGTTGCTGACCCAGCATCGTCAGCGTGTATGTGTCGTAGGTGATGATGCACAGAGCATATATTCCTTCAGAGGGGCCAACATTGACAATATCCTGCGTTTTCAGGAACAGTACAAAGGAAGCCGGTTGTTCAAACTGGAACAGAACTACCGTTCTACGCAGACAATCGTTTCAGCTGCCAATTCGCTTATCGGGCACAATCGTGGCCAGATACGCAAAGAGGTATATTCTCGCAAGGAAATGGGCGAACCTATAAGCGTAATACAGACATATAGCGATATAGACGAGGCCACAGCCGTAATGAGGTGTATCAAGGAATTCCGCAACAATGAACAGATTCCCTATAGCCATATGGCTGTACTTTATCGCACCAATGCCCAGAGCCGAGCTTTTGAGGAAGTCATGCGCAAGTCCTCCATTCCGTACAGGGTTTATGGAGGCACTTCATTCTACCAACGCAAGGAAATCAAGGACATTATCGCATACCTCCGTCTAACGGTGAACGTACACGACGAGGAGGCGCTGCGCCGAGTTATCAACTATCCGGTACGAGGCATAGGTCAGACCACATTGGATAAGGTATTCAAGGCAGCGTCAATGCACAGTACTTCGCCATGGGAAGTTCTGTGCACACCACAGTTGCTGCCAGATGTGAATGCTGGTACCAGAACAAAACTTCACTCCTTTGTCCAGTTGATAAAGTCATTCAACGAGCGACATTCTCAAGAGGATGCTTACCAGCTTGTTTTGGACATAGTCCGCCAGAGCGGTATGCAGGCTGAAGTGAACAGAGGACATGAACCAGAAGACATTGCCAGACAGGAAAATTTGCAGGAACTGATGGACGGAATAGCAGCCTTCGTTCAAGAGCGTAAGGAGCAAGGACAGGAGTATTTCCTGACGCACTACCTTCAGGAGGTTTCTCTTTTGAGTGATGTGGACGAAAGCGACACTCAAAGTGAAGACAGGCTCACATTGATGACTGTACATTCAGCCAAGGGATTGGAATTCAGAGTTGTTTTTGTTGTGGGAATGGAAGAGAATCTTTTCCCGTCCCAGATGAGCATGGACAGCCATAGAGGTTTAGAAGAGGAAAGGCGCCTGTTTTATGTTGCCATCACCCGTGCCGAGGAGTATCTGATAATTACAAATGCAAAAAGCCGTTTCCGTTATGGAAAGACAGAGTTCTGCGAACCTTCCCGTTTCCTGCGTGAGATAGACCCTCGCTTTTTGCGTGTTAAGGGTTCTGCTGTGTCCTCTTCTGGCGCTAATGTATTTGAGGGTTCTGACAATACGTCGTCCATGCCGCTGTTTGGTAACAAAAAAACATCTTCCTGTCCTCGTCAATCAGCACCAATGGGAATAGATGCACGCAGGTTTGTCCGTGTCAAACCAACGACACAGATCGAGTCGGGGGGGGTACAAGAAACTATTGCAAAAGAACTGCCAAGTGTTTCTGTAGGCACACATATTTTGCATGACCGCTTCGGTACAGGAACAATAATGGCCATTGAGGGACAGGGAATAGATGCCAAAGCAACAGTAAACTTCCAAAATGTTGGAACCAAGCAGTTGTTATTACGCTTTGCCAAGTTCAAAATTTTATAGTTTAATTCTGTATCACAGTGTATAAACTATAGGATGTACACCTACAATTAAGTTCTTTGCATAATATATAAGAGTACATTTGAAAAAAAGACATATAAATGTTTCCTTAATCGGGAAAAAAGTTATAATTTTGTCTGCGATTTAGAAAGAAGACTCCATGCTCAAACTGAAAAGCAAGCACATGGTTTTCCTCTGTCTTGAGGAAAAGGAATAGCACAAGATTGGCCATTCTGCCCGGTGAACCGCCGCCGGCATGAGTGGCTTTTCTTTTATAATATGCAAATTAGGTGCGAGCAGTGGGGAGAGAGAGAAAGAAGACGATAATA
Organism: Bacteroidaceae bacterium; assembly: GCA_017503065.1. The sequence continues at coordinate 78,320 of JAFVTT010000028.1, forward strand.
ATACAACATACAACGATGAAAAAGCAACTCAAGAAAGTTCTCGTATTGGGAAGTGGCGCCTTGAAGATCGGTCAGGCTGGCGAGTTTGACTATAGTGGTTCACAAGCATTGAAGGCCCTGCGCGAGGAGGGTATCAAGTCAGTGCTCATAAACCCTAATGTGGCTACCATCCAAACAAGCGAGGGCATAGCTGACAAAGTTTATTTCCAACCGGTAGACGCACACTTCGTTACCGAGGTTATCAAGAAGGAACGCCCCGACGGCATCCTGTTGGCTTTCGGTGGTCAGACAGCCCTCAACTGTGGCACCGAACTCTACCTCAACGGCACTCTGAAGCAGTACGGAGTGGAGGTTCTGGGTACCAGCGTGGAGGCCATCATGAACACCGAGGACCGCGATCTTTTCGTAAAGGAACTGAACAAGATAAACATGAAGTCGCCCGTAAGCAAGGCTTGCGAGAACATCGAGGATGCCATTGCCACGGCACGCGAGATAGGTTATCCCGTCATGATCCGCAGTGCCTACGCCCTCGGTGGTCTGGGCAGCGGTGTCTGCCAGGACGAGGAGATGTTCAAGGAGATTGCAGAGAGCGCCTTCACTTTCGCTCCCCAGGTTCTTGTTGAAGAGAGCCTGAAGGGCTGGAAGGAGATAGAGTTCGAGGTTATCCGCGATGCCAACGACCACTGCTTCACCGTGGCCGGCATGGAGAACTTCGACCCCCTGGGCATCCACACCGGCGAGAGCATCGTTGTAGCGTCTACCTGCACCCTCAGCGAGGAACAGGTTGCCATGCTTCAGGACATTGCCGTCAAGTGCGTGCGCCACCTGAACATCGTCGGCGAGTGTAACATCCAGTATGCTTTCAATGCCGAGACCAACGACTACCGCATCATCGAGATTAACGCACGTCTGAGTCGTTCTTCTGCTCTTGCATCAAAAGCCACTGGTTACCCCCTGGCTTTCGTTGCAGCCAAGATAGCCTTGGGCTACACCCTCGACCAGATTGGCGAGATGGGCACAACGAACAGTGCCTACGTGGCACCCCAGTTGGATTACATCATTGCCAAGATACCCCGTTGGGACCTTACCAAGTTTGCAGGCGTAAGCCGCAAGATCGGTTCCAGCATGAAGTCCGTGGGCGAAATCATGAGTATCGGTCGCTCCTTCGAGGAAATCATCCAGAAGGGTCTACGCATGATAGGCCAGGGCATGCACGGTTTCGTGTGCAACGACCACGTCCACTTTGACGATCTTGACGAGGAACTTGCCAACCCCACCGACATGCGCATCTTTGCCATTGCACAGGCTCTGGAGGACGGATACACCGTGGAGCGCATTGAGGAACTGACTAAGATTGATCCCTGGTTCCTGTCACGCCTGAAGAACATCGTGGACATGAAGCACCACCTGCAGGAGTACAACTCAGTGGAGGAAATCCCCTTGGACGAACTCCGCAAGGCAAAGGCAATGGGTTTCAGCGACTTCCAGATAGCACGTTGCGTGTTCAAGGGCAGCGAAGGTGGCATGGAGCGTCAGGTTCTGAAGATTCGCGACTACCGCAAGAAGGTGGGCATCCTGCCTGCCGTGAAGCGCATCCCCACCGTGGCAAGCGAACACCCCGACCTGACCAACTACCTCTATATGACTTACGCTTGCGAGGGTTACGATGTGAACTACTACAAGAACTCCAAGAGTGTAATCGTCCTTGGTTCAGGTGCTTACCGTATTGGTTCCAGTGTAGAGTTTGACTGGTGTTCAGTTAACGCCATTCAGACAGCACGCAAGCTCGGCTACAAGAGCATCATGATAAACTACAACCCCGAGACTGTTTCCACCGACTATGACATGTGCGACCGCCTCTACTTCGACGAACTGAGTTTCGAGCGTGTCCTCGATGTCATCGACCTGGAAAGTCCCAGCGGTGTAATCGTCAGCGTGGGCGGACAGATTCCCAACAACTTGGCCATGAAACTCTTCCGCCAGGCAGTTCCCGTATTGGGTACCAACCCCGTCAGCATCGACCGTGCCGAGAACCGTGGCAAGTTCAGTGCCATGCTCGACCAGCTGGGCATAGACCAGCCCCGCTGGAGCGCACTTACCAGCATGGCCGATGTGAATAAGTTCATCGACGAGGTGGGTTATCCCGTATTGGTGCGTCCCTCTTACGTCCTTTCCGGTGCTGCCATGAACGTATGCCACAACGACGAGGAACTGGAGCGCTTCCTGGCCGCAGCCAGCGAGGTCAGCAAGGAATACCCCGTGGTTATTTCCGAATTCATGACCGAGACCAACGAGATAGAGTTCGATGGTGTTGCGCAGAACGGCGAGATAGTGGAGTACGCCATCTCCGAGCACGTAGAGTTTGCCGGCGTGCATAGCGGTGACGCCACCATGTGCTTCCCTGCCCAGCAGATCTCCTTTGCCACCACACGCCAGATCAAGCGCATCTCACGTGCCATTGCCAAGGAACTGAACATCTCAGGTCCCTTCAATATCCAGTATCTGGCCAAGGGCCGCGACGTGAAGGTTATCGAGTGCAACCTCCGTGCCAGCCGCTCGTTCCCATTCGTCAGCAAGGTGCTCAAGCGCAACTTCATCGAGACCGCCACACGCATCATGCTCGACGCTCCCTATCGCAAGCCAGACAGCAGTGTCTTCGACATCGATCGCATCGGTGTGAAGGCCAGCCAGTTCTCTTTCAACCGTCTTGCTCCTGCCGACCCCATCCTGGGCGTAGACATGAGTTCTACTGGTGAGGTAGGTTGCTTGGGCGACAGTTTCGAGGAGGCTCTGCTCAATGCCATGATTTCCACCGGTTACAAGATTCCTTCCAAGGACAAGGGCGTCATGCTTTCCAGCGGCGGTACCAAGGAGAAGGCTTCCCTGCTTGATGCCGCCCAGGCTCTGTGCAAGGCAGGTTACACCATCTATGCCACCGAGGGTACTGCCCGTTTCCTGAACGAGAACAACGCCAAGGCCATCCCCGTATGCTATCCCGACGAGGTGGGCACAAAGACCGACATGCTCAACATCATGGACCTGATTGCCCAGCACAAGTTCGACCTTATCGTCAACGTGCCCAAGGACCATACCAAGCGCGAGAAGACCAACGGTTACCGTATCCGTCGTGGTGCCATCGACCACAACATTCCCCTCATCACCAACGCCCGTTTGGCCAGCGCCTTCATCGAGGCATTCTGCCGTCTGCCCTTGGAGGACATCCAGACAAAGGCTTGGCAGGAGTACGAGTAGGCCGGAAATAATACAATAGTTGAAAGACTAAAGAACAGAAGGCCCGGTGATGCCGGGCCTTCTATGTTATTAAAGAATAATGTATAGATTCTATAGTTCTTATAGTTCCTATAACTCTTAAACTCATTTCACCATGCAACAATCTTTCAAACGTATAGAGTCATTGGACATACTCCGTGGTCTTGACCTCTTTCTTCTCGTTTTCTTCCAACCAGTACTGATGCAGATATGTGCCCGTGTGGACGTCCCCTGGGTCAAGACCATTGGACTGTGGTTTTCCCATGCCGATTGGGAGGGTCTGCACCTGTGGGACATGGTCATGCCCTTGTTCCTCTTCATGGCAGGCGCCTCCATGCCCTTCGCCTTCTCCAAGTACAGGACGGCAGAATCCAAGTGGCCCATCTACCGCAAGATACTGAAGCGCTTCGTCATCCTCTTCATCCTCGGTATGGTGGTGCAGGGCAATCTCCTGGGGCTCGACCCACAGATGTTCCGTTTCTATAGCAACACGCTCCAGGCCATAGCGTCAGGCTATCTCATTGCCTCGGTGCTGATGCTGCACCTCAGTCTTCGTGCACAGATTGTGGCCACCTGCCTGCTGATGCTCATTTACTGGATACCCATGCACTTCTGCGGCGACTACACTGCCGAGGGCAACTTTGCCGAGATGGTGGACAAGGCTGTGCTGGGACGTTGGCGCGACGGTGTCTATTGGGACGAACAGGGACAGTGGCACTTTTCTCCCTGGTATCACTATACTTGGGTGTGGAGCAGTCTCACCTTCGGTGTCACCGTCATGCTCGGCACCTTTGCCGGACAGGTCATAAAGGCCGGTAGCGACAATCGCCGGTTTACCGCCCTGCGTCTGGCGGTGATTGCCTTTGCCCTGCTCGTGCTGGGATATCTGCACAGTATGCACGCTCCTGTCAACAAGCATCTGTGGACAACAAGCATGACTCTGATTTCCGGAGGATGGTGTTGGGCGCTTATGGCCTTCTTCTATTGGCTGGTGGACGTGAAGGGGTGGAATAAGGGCCTGTCGTGGCTGAAGATATACGGCACCAATTCTATTGTAGCGTATATGCTTGGCGAGGTTGTCAATTTCCGTAGCGTGGTGCAATCCGTCAGTTATGGTTTGCAACCCTATCTCCAGGACTGGTATAACGTGTGGCTTGCATTCGGCAACTACCTTATCATATTCTTTATACTAAGGGCCATGTACAAGGCACGCATCTTTGTGAAGATCTGATACTATGAGTAGATTCTGGCGATATATCCTCTTGCTTGCCGTTTTGCTCTGCATTGCAGTACTCTGCGCATCGTTCTATATGCTTGACTTTGCCTTGGCGCGCAGACACACGGCATGGACGGAGGAACAGGCATGGCAGAGGGTGGAGCATTATTATCCATGGGCAGCAGGGTGGATGGATTCCATACGCACGAATGGTGTCCTTCAGGATACCTTCATCCTCAGTGAAGACGGCCGGCGCCTGCATGCCTATTATCTGTCGGGGAGGTCTTCATCTGCTACGGCAGTACTGGTGCACGGCTACCGTAATTGTGCCATAGACATGATGCATCTGGGCTATATGTACCATCACGACATGGGATGCAACATCCTGTTGCCCGACCTCCATGCCCATGGACAGAGCGACGGGGAGTCTATCTGTATGGGGTGGTTTGACCGTCTGGATGTCCTGCGATGGTGCGGTATTGCCGACAGCCTGTTCTATGTCCCCATCGTGGTGCATGGCATATCCATGGGTGCTGCCACCACCATGATGCTTTCGGCGGAGGAAGAGTTACCCTCCAGTGTTACTCATTTCGTGGAAGATTGCGGTTACACCAGTGTGTGGGACGAGTTTGAGGGTGAACTGCAGGCTCAGTTCTCCCTGCCGCCGTTCCCCATTCTTCACACTTCCTCTCTTCTCTGCAAGATGTTGTACGGCTGGAGTTTCACCGAGGCCAGTGCCTTGGAGCAGGTAACCGAATGCCGCCGTCCCATGCTCTTCATCCACGGTGATGCCGACACCTTCGTACCCACGTGGATGGTACATCCGCTTTACGATGCCCATCCTGGCCCCAAGGACATCTGGCTTCCGGAAGGAGTGACGCATGCCCTTTCCTATTACAAGTATCCGGCGGAGTATACCGACAGGGTAAGGCGCTTCCTGTTCCGTTGATGTCGTTGCCTGTTGTTATAACGGTATGATCGCCGTGATGAATGTTACAGTCCCTAGTACCGTAAATGTCAGTTCTCTTATCAAATGGTTATTTGGGGTTATCAATGCTGTGGTACTTCAAATATTCTTTAACCCAAATCGGTCATTAGCGTTATGATGATAATAGCGTTTGCTTTTGAACAGATGTTTTGCCACTTTGAGGGCGCAATGGGGTTCCATTGTAACCGAGAAGTGACGAAACAGATGACAAAAAGAAGGTTTCATTAGCGCATAACAGTCTAATGAACTGTAATAAAAAAATGTATGCTGTTAACAATTATTAGCG